>CAZYVS010000001.1:0-152550 GCA_964651655.1 uncultured Candidatus Saccharibacteria bacterium
AGCCCACCCATCTTTGCGCTCGAAAGAGAATTTATGTTATTATTGTCTCGTATACGCAATGACCCAAATCTTTCCTTACATTCAGATTGTCTTGAGCCTCCTTCTCATAACAGGAGTTCTGCTCCAGCGTTCGGAGGCTGGTCTTGGCGCCGCTTTTGGAAGTGACAACGCGACCGGCGGGCACTTCATGCGTCGGGGACTTGAAAAGATTCTTTTTCGCGCCACTTTGGTGGTGGCCGTTCTTTTCGCCCTTTCCGCTTTTGCCAGCCTGCTTCTCGGCAAGTAATAAATAATGGTTCGACAAGCTAGTTCGACCAAGCTCACTATAAATCATCATAAATGACCTATAAAGAATTGCGAGTGCTTTTCTTAAGGCGCTTCCATATGCCCAAGGAACGTTCAGTACGCGGAGTCTTGCGTTCCTTCACTATTGCTGAAAAAGCGGTTTTTTATTTTTTTGTCGCTATCTTTATTCTTTCCGGTCTGATTCTTTTATGGCAGGTTAATAATGTTTATCTTGTTGAAATACCGGCGCGAGGCGGCATATTGACGGAAGGCATAATCGGTAATCCGCGTTTTATCAATCCGGTCCTGGTCATCTCTGAAGCGGATAAAAATCTGGTTGCCTTACTATACTCCGGCTTGGTGCGTGTCACCCCGCAGGGCGATATTGAAAATGATTTAGCGGAAGAATTATCGATTTCCGACAACCGTCGAACTTATACGGCGCGTATTCGCCCGGACGCCCGTTTCCACGATGATACTCCGGTCACAGCCGACGATGTTCTCTTTACTTTACAAAAGATAACCAATCCAAGCATCAAAAGTTCCAAAAGAGGCAATTGGGAGGGAGTTGTAGTCGAAAAGATTGATGAGCAAACAGTTTCCTTTACTCTTCAGCAACCTTATACTCCCTTTATTTATAATTTAACGCTTGGTATTTTGCCAAAACATATTTGGAAAAATGTTTCCGATGATGAATTTTCTTTTAGCCAGTTTAACACAGTGCCCGTCGGTTCCGGACCATACAAAATAGATAGGGTGGAAAGTAACTCCGGCGGCATACCAAATTTATACAGACTGGTTCCATTTACGGAAGGAGTGGCCAAACCACCGTTTATAAAAAATCTGGTCTTTAGATTCTATCCGAACGAAGCGGCTCTGATTGAAGCTTATAACGCGCGCGTGATAGAAAGTATCGGCGGTGTTTCACCGGACAAAATTCTGGAACTTAAAACAAATAATGTCCGCATTCTTTCCTCCCCTCTGCCTCGCGTTTTTGCCGTTTTTTTCAATCAAAATCAATCCAAAATTTTAGCAAACAAGGAGGTGCGTCAAGCGCTTGAAATTGCCAGTCCCAAGGAAGAAATCGTTCAAAAGATTCTTGGCGGGTATGCCACAGCCATTGCCGGCCCAATGCCGGCCGGCATTTATTCTTGGACAAGAGCCGAAAAAGAATCCACATCGGAAGAAGAAAGATTGCAAGCCGCCAAAGCCATTCTGGAGAAAGGCGGCTGGCAGCCGAACCTAGAGACCGGCGCGCTTGAAAAAAAATCTTCATCTGGTACCATAGGTTTGTCGTTTTCAATCTCTACGGGTGACGCGCCTGAACTCCAGCAAGTGGCCAATGAACTTGCGTCTGCGTGGCAGAAGCTCGGCGCTAAAGTTGAGATTCTGATCTTCGAGACCGGAGACCTTAATCAAAACGTTATTCGCCCAAGGAAATTCGACGCCCTTCTCTTCGGCGAAGTGGTTGGCAGAGATAAAGATCTTTATCCATTTTGGCATTCGTCTCAAAGAACGGACCCCGGTCTCAATATTGCTCTCTATACCAACAGCCAAGCCGATAAATATCTTGACAGCGCCCGAAGCGCCGATGATCCGGAGATGATAGAGAAGAATTATCTATCCTTTGCTCAAGAGCTGAAAAATGATATTCCCGCCATCTTTCTCTACACCCCAAGTTTTCTTTATGTCGTGCCGGCTAAGGTGAAAGCCATTGACCTTGATTCGTTAACAGTTCCCCAAGACAGGTTCCTTAGTGTCGCCGATTGGTATATTGAGACGGATAAGGTCTGGAAAATATTTGTTAATTAAAATTAAATCCTCTAATTAAATGAATCCCACACTGACGCATCATACTCATCACAATACTCATCGTAAAAGTCTTCGCAGAAGACCGGGTACACCCATGCCGGTGAAAAAACCTCACGATATCATCCCTCCTCTGGGAGATAATATTAGAATTATTCCGCTTGGAGGTGTCGAGGAGATCGGCCGAAATATGACTGTGATAGAGTTTGGCGAAGATATTATTGTCTGCGACGCGGGTATTAAGTTTACGGACGATGATACTCCCGGTATTGATTATATTTTGCCAAACATTAAATATCTGGAAGAACATAAATATAAAATCCGCGCCATAGTTATTACTCATGGGCATCTTGACCATATTGGCGCTATTCCTTACATTATTGACAGGCTCGGCAATCCGCCCATTTATACTCGCGAATTCGGCGCTCTGATGATTCAGAAACGTCAAGTGGAATTTCCCCACCTCGCTCCGCTTAACATAAAAATCGTTGACGCTAATGATAAATCTATCCCCTTAACTCCAAATCTGAAGGTGCGTTTTTTTGGTCTGACTCACTCTATTCCGGAATCCACCGGCATTATTATTGAAACTCCCTATGGAGATATCGTTAATACCGGAGATGTCCGGGTGGAAAACGAGGATGGTGTTCCGGCCAAAAAAGAAGTTGAGCAGTATAGTATTTTTAAAGATCGTAATGTCCTTCTCTTTACTATGGACTCAACGGGTATAGAAAAACCGGGATTCTCGCCGTCTGAAGCTTCAATTCTTAAAAATATAGATTCTATTGTGGCCGGAGCGCAGGGCCGAATTATTATCGCCACTTTTTCTTCGCAAATAGAAAGAATTATTGAATTCATAAACATCGCTCGACGTTACAGCAGAAAAGTTTTGATTGAGGGACGGAGTATGAAAGCTAATGTTGACATTATCAAGCACTTGAATCTGGTTGATACGAGCATTGTTATTCCGATTGAAGATATAACAAAATATCCTCCCAATAAGATTATGATTATCGCGACCGGCGCGCAGGGGGAAGAATTTGCCGCCTTGGCGCGCATATCCAACAAGACTCACAAATATGTCCGATTAGACCGTTCCGACACTATCATTTTGTCTTCCTCCATTATTCCCGGTAATGACCGAGCGGTGGATAGACTCAAGGACAATCTATATCGCAGTGACGCAAAAATCATTACCTATTTAGACTCAAATGTTCATACCTCCGGCCACGGCAAGCGCGACGAACTCAAGTGGTTACATAAACAAATTCCGTATAAATATTTTATGCCGGTGCATGGTAATCATTACAGATTAAAGATGCATGCCGAACTGGCGGCCGAGCTTGGCTGCCCGCGCGAAAATATCATCGTGCCGGATAATGGCAGTATTATTGAAATTCAAGACAAGGGAGCGAAATTTGTTAAATTGAAAGAGAAAGCGCCCTCAGAGGACATGGTGGTGGAAGGTCTTTCCATCGGTGATATTTCGGAAGTGGTTATTCGCGACAGAAAAATGTTGGCGGAAGACGGTATCTTCGTGGTTATCGCCCTGGTTGATGCCAGAACCGGACGTCTTAAAAAATCACCCGATATCATTGCCAGAGGATTTGTTTATCTAAGAGAATCTCAGGAGCTTCTTTCCGAAGCGCGAGGTATTATTAAGCGTTCCATAGAAAGCACGACTATCGGGATGAATCCGATCAATTTTGATTACACTAAAAATGCCGTCACCGAAGATGTGTCGCGATTTCTATTCCAGCGAACCGCCAAGAAACCGACAGTAATTCCCGTCATCTTAGGAATATGAAGCGTTTAGTACCGGTTTTTGTTGCTAATTTTTTCTTCTCGCTTAATTTTGGCGCTCTTTTATTTTTAAATTCCTCCCTATTGGGACAATTTTTCGGGCCCGATACGGTGAGTCTCCTATTTCTCATTGGAGCTATCGGCAACACTCTTCTCTTTTTATCAGCCCCGGTATTAATAGAGAGGTTGGGTAAACGTTTCCTTTTGCTCTTATCTCTAGTACTTGTGACAATAAACACTGTGGTGCTGGCGCTTGCCACTACCGCTTTCGTGGTGGCTGTCTCTTTCATTATTTATGCCAGCTTGGTTTACATGGTGTTTTATTACTTTGACATCTTCCTTGAAGAACTTTCCATAAACACCAAGACGGGCGAAATACGGGGCGCTTATATCACCTTAATTCATTTTGGTTTGATTGCGGGATTACTCGTGCTCACTTTTCTGGCGGTAGACAACGCATTTAAACCGGTTTATTTGGTGGCCGCCGGATTACTTGTCTTTCCTATATTATTTAGCATCTTTTCTCTTAAGTCATCATCACCCGGATGGCACAAACTCCATCGTCGTCATGAATGGCAATTGTTTCAATCTTGGTGGAGAGTCAAAAGTATCAGGCGAGTAACCATGGCCAGATTAACTCTTGAATTTTTTTATGCCTCAATGATTATTTACACTCCGCTATACTTGCACGGCATTCTCGGTTTTGAATGGAATGTTATTGGTGTGATGTTTATTATAATGCTTATTCCATTTATTCTCTTTCAATGGCCGGTGGGTATGCTGGCGGATTATTTTGTGGGAGAGAAAGAATTTATGATTATTGGTTTTCTTTTTATGGGCGCTTCGCTTTTGTTTATGCCGTATCTGGGCGCAAACGCTGTTGGGTGGGCTATCGCGCTATTTTGTTCACGAGTGGGAGCAAGTTTTATTGAAATTACGACTGACAGTTATTTCTTTAAACACATAGATGCGACTGATACGGGATTTTTGAGTATTTTCAGACTTGCCAAACCTGCCAGTATGATGCTCGTAGCGGTCTTTGGAGCGATAACTTTAAATATCTTCTCGTTTGAAAAAATTTTTTTTGTGATAGCAATTGTAGTCTTTTTTGGCCTCAAGGAAAGTTTACTTCTTAGAGACACTCTTTAAAATCGGGTCATAATTTTGGGGTTGCAATTCGTTTTTTTCTCGGATGGGGTGAGGGTTATTCCGTTGACTTCTGGGGTTCATATCCCCTCAATGGTAAAACCGGGTTTGGTATGGAGTTTAGTGAGTTTCCTTACACTTAATCACGGACCATTAGCGCTGGGCTTTTCTTTTTTTAATTTATTACCGCATACGTTATAATTACGCGACCGCATTAAAGTAACGTATAACAATAAAACGCTATTTTAGTAAACCTTCAAAAGTTTGAAGATGGGAGCAAGAAATGGGTCAAAATGAGTGCCGTAAATGGTGGCGCCAAACAATCCGCCGGAGACAATGATAAAAAACAGACCTGTGATAACAAGAGGAATTAAGACGAATGGTTTCAGGATAAAATGAAACCAAGTGGTCAAAGCTCGGCTTTGACCACTTTGATCGGAGTTTGGGTCGGTAAATTTGAAAACATAGGCAAAAGCAAGCATGCCGAATATTAACGCCGTAATAATAATAAAAAGCTTATATCTGTCCACTAGCATGTTTCCTCCCCTCAATTCAGTACTGAATTGGGCAGTGATAACTGTCGCTATTGCTCCAAGTTCTCCAATAACAACAAGTGTCATCTTGATATGAAACCAATACGGCAAGGCTAAAATTTTCCTGATTCGCACAAGTTCAAAAACAACGTAAGTCGTGAGAAAGGCGATAGGATAATGTATGACTAAGGGGTGAAGGTCCATATATTTTATTTTCTGATGCTTTCTAATTTTTCATGCTCTGCAAGACTTTGTAAATGTCGAGTTTTTTCACCCTCAAACGCTTCCCTATCAAACCGATGATTGGCTATTAAAGAGGCGGCATGACTGGCGCCTAAGTAGTGAGGCATGATTACATAAGAAGCCCCCGCATGATAAAGCGCGTGTGTATCCGGAATATTGTGAGAAATTGTAACAAAGATACCTTCAGAGTTACGGCTTCGATAATGTGCGAGCAAAGAAATATTGGTACGAAAATCCGGAATAGTGGACACAACCAGTTTGGCTTCGGAGAGATTTATTTCGTCCAGAAATTCGAGATCTTCCGCATCGCCGAAGCGGTATGGAACATGTTGCAATCTGGCGCGTTCAATGGCAGAAGGGTCATAATCTACCACCAGATAATTACCGGCGATCTGATTGGCTGTTTTGACGAAGTCATGCCCCACTCGATCGTAACCGAAAATAATAATCTCAAAATTTTCCCTTACATTATTTTCTGTCTTGCGTAATTTCCTAAACGTAATGAATTTCAGAACCGGTTTTAAGAAAGCATAAATATTGTCTGCATGTTGGATAAAGTAAGTCGAACCGATAATGGTAATCACCCCAACCAAGGTGACAAGAGAAACCGTCTCCAAATTAACGTGGCCGAGAGAAAACGCCAGCGCGATGAGAATAAGAGAAAACTCGCTGATTTGCGCCACCGTCAACCCGACCATGAAGGCGGTGCGGGTCCGATATCCAATGAGATTCATCAAAATAATTACAATCAAAGGATTACCAATCAAAACAAAGACGCTTAAGATTATGGCTGCGCCAAGGAGATTTGAAAATTGGCCAAAAAGAATTTGTGAACCGAGTAAAACAAAGAAAAGCATAATAAAGAAATCTCGAAGCGGTTTCATCTTGGCGGCAATCTCGTAAGCGAAGGGAGAAGCCGCCAGAGTGATACCGGCCAGCAGCGCGCCAATTTCAACGGAAAAGCCTATGGTATAAAAAAGGGCCGACATACCCAATCCCCAAGCCAAAGAGAAAATAAACAGCACTTCCTGCGAACCGGCCACGAATCGGGAAAGGCCCGGTAAAACATATTTGCTGACAAGATAAAGAAAGACCGCCGCCAGCGCTCCCTTGCCCAAGAGCGTCGTTATTTCCATGAAAGCAAAGCGAGAAGGATCGCCTGTCGAGAGAGCGGCCGTGGCGCCCACAACCGTGATCATAAGGAGGAAAATGACAGCCACAATGTCCTGGACAAGAAGAAGGCCGATGGATATCTTGCCATAAAGTTTGCCGAGGTCTCCCCTATCCGAAAGCAATTTAAGAACGATAATGGTGCTGGAAAAAGTAAGCGCGATGGCGATATAGATCGCCGAAAGTGTGTTAAAACCTAAAAATCGAACTAAGAAATAGCCAATGACGGAAGTGAAAATAACTTGCCCGACTCCGGTAATAAAGGAGGGCTTTCCCACTTCTCGCATGACGTCTGGATTCAGAGTCAGTCCGACTATAAAGAGAAGCAGAGCAATGCCTATTTTAGAAAAAAATTCTATTTCTTCGCGAGAATAAAGAATATTTAACACGTATGGCCCCACAATAACGCCGGTAACGATATAACCGACAATCAGAGGCTGTTTAAAAAACTTTGTCACTAATGAAACAAGAGTGGCAATGATGATTATCAAAGAAATTTCGATAAAAATTACCATTTCTTTTTCTTTATTACGACTTTAATAAAGGCGGTGAAGAGCGGATGCGGCGCCAGCGGTCGGGCCTTGAATTCCGGATGAAACTGTGTTGAAAGAAAGAAAGGATGAATATCTTTTGGTAATTCGGCTATTTCACAAAGACGCCCGTCCGGAGACAAACCGGAGAAAATCATCCCCGCTTTCTCAAGTCTTTCAACATAATTTGGATTAATTTCAAAGCGGTGCCTGTGCCTTTCGGAAATCTCGCGCCTCCCATAGGCTTCATAGGCAAGCGTTTTGAGCTTGAGCACTGCGGGATATGCGCCGAGACGCATGGTGCCGCCAAGTTTGCCGTCTTTTATTTTATTTTTTTGGTCCTCCATCACGTTGATAACGGGACAGGAAGTATTTTTATCTACTTCAGTGGTATGAGCGCCCTTAAGACCGGCGACCGAACGCGAATATTCAATCACTGCCAATTGCATACCATAACAAAGCCCGAGATACGGAATTTTATTTTCTCTGGCAAATTTAATGGTGCTGATAATCCCTTCCACCCCATTGGCGCCAAAGCCGCCGGGCACTATCACTCCGTCAAATTTTTTAAGTTCGTTGATTTTGCGCTTACCTGTTTCGTATTCTTTGGCATTGATCCATGTCAATTCAGGTTTAACATTTTGCCAATAGGCGGAAAATTTAACCGCCTCAATAACTGAAACGTAGGCATCGGAAAGCATAAAATCTCCGGTATCAAAATATTTACCTATCACTGCTATTTTGATTTTTTTCTTGGCAGATTCAGTTTTTGAGACAAATTTTTTCCAAGCAATCAAATCTTTTTTGCGCGGCCGCAAGTTAAAGTGGCTCAAAATTCTCTCACTCAAACCGTCACGTTCGAAGTTAATGGGCACGTCATAGATGCTTTCAATATCCGGAGCGGCAATAATATCTTCGCTCAAGACTCCCGAAGCCAGGGCAATTTTTTCCTTTCGTTTCTGGTCAATGGAAACTTCTGACCGCGCGATAATCATATCTGGCTGAATACCGTACGAATTAAGCTGGCGAATGGCGTTCTGGGTCAGTTTGGTTTTCATTTCACCGAGTTTGCCGGGAACCGGCAGATAAGAAACCATCACAAACATCACATTCTTAGGTTCACGAATTTTTAAAAGACGCGCCGCTTCCAAAAAAATCGAGTTTTGATACTCGCCCACCGTACCGCCTATCTCAACCACAGTAATATCGGCCTTGGTGTTTTTAACCGAGTGATGAAGACGGTTGAGAATTTCTTCGGTTACATGATAAACCGGCTCAACGCACTTGCCGTCGTAGCCTAGGGCGCGTTCTTTATCAATAACGTGTTTGAGTATCATACCGTTAGTAAGATAGTTATCCCCCGGCATGTCAGTATTAAGAAAGCGTTCATAATTACCCATGTCTTGATCTGTTTCTAAACCGGAGTCCAAGACAAAGACTTCTCCGTGTTCAACAGGGTTCATGGTGCCGGCATCGACATTTAAATAAGGGTCAGCTTTGATAAGACTGACCTTGAAACCTTTTGATTGAAGAATGACTCCGATAGAAGAGGTCGCGATACCCTTGCCGACTCCCGACATTACTCCTCCCACGACAAAGATATATTTATGTTCTCTCTTCCGTGTGTTCATTGTTTTTATTATAACGGAAATATTGAAAAGCCTCCAACTTTCCTATATTGTGTAGTGCATTGCCGGCTCGTCTAATGGTAGGACACATCCCTCTGGAGGATGTTATCGGGGTCCGAGTCCCTGGCCGGCAGCCGGTAAAATAAATTTATGACATCATACAAACACACCCAAATTGGGTATCTGATGCTCACAGTCTTACTAGCCGTACTGGTTTTTTTCGCATGGCTTCAAATTACAGCGAGGGCTGAACCCCCTTCGTACTACTCCGGCACGAATTTTGCCATTACTGCTATAATGGTATTAATCCTGTTTATCCTTGCATCGTTTGTTACGCTCTCAGTGTCGATTGATGAAAATTATCTTCGAATCAAATTTGGTTATGGCATTTTTCGCAAACACTTTTTAATCAGTGAGATTGCCTCTGTCGAACAAGTAAAAAATCACTGGTACTACGGTTGGGGTATACGCGTGTGGTTCTGGCCATACATGTGGATTTATAATGTTTCCGGTTTTGACGCCGTTGAACTGGTTATGAAAAACGGAAGAGTGTATCGTATTGGAACAAATGTTCCCGGGGAATTGGAGGCCGCAATCAAGACTGCGTTAAAATAACAATAACCAAAAAGGGACATCGGGTGTCTTTTACACCCGATGTCCCCTTGTAAGCCAATTACTGAAGGCGCGGTAACAGAGAGTCTTCCTCATTATAGATGAGCTCGTCGCAGAAGAGGGATACGCCCCCTCTGTTAAAATTCCTCTTCCCGATATCAATCCTGATACCCCCATAATGTTGTGCGAGCATGAGAAACTCATCTATATCGTCCTTTCTGGAACTTGCCTCCGCAAGCATTCCAACCTCCACCCCACCTTCCAACCCTCTGATTCTTGAAAGAGGCGGATAAAGGTTGAGTAGAAATCTTCTGTCGGTTTCGAGGTAAAAATAAATCTCTACCTCGACTATTCCGCGTGTTTCGTCAAAAAACACATAGGGCGATTGGCCGAGCTCCCTCATTCTCCAGCACATAATCAACACTGGAGGAAGTTGGGGTAAGGGATATTCGATATCTATCACAGGAACAACCTCTGTCGCCTCTTTTACGTGGCGCAAAAAGATTTTGTTGGCCTGACCCTCAAACCAAACCAGCGTTTTGCCGTCATTATCAAGAAAGCGAAACATAGACACCCCCTTGTTTAATTACCAACAATACCAGTGTTATTTCTATCTTAATACACCCTCTCATAATAATAAGTAAATTTCAAGAGAAATAAAAATATGTTCAAGTTCCCCTCTGTTCCGGTTGGCCGCCGCGCAGTTCGGCATATTTTTGTTTATATTGTGCTATCGTCTTCTCCACTTCTTCGTTAGGGATTTCTACTCGCAATAAATCTATAGCATTAATAGTGTCATAAATATCAAGCTTGTTTTCCAATTTATACATGGCATCGCGCCAGAGTATGGCCTTTTCGTATTCACCTCGCCTAGCCGCTTCATGTTCAAGTTTTTTCATCATATCAATAAATGCGTCATACACACCTTGTTCTGCCCCGCCGCGGCCAATGGTGCGATCTTTGAACGGGATACGCAGAATTGAGTGCTGCTCTTGCATCATGGTTCGGATACGTCCGGTGCGTTGCCAATTAAAGGCGGTTGATATTATTTTTTCATAAAGTTCGCGCGCTTCGTCAATAGTTTTTTCCGGCACATTGGGCACCATACGAATAGTTTCAAGAAGGCGGTAGGCCCCGTCCTCAATCATTTCCACGCTCCACCAAGGTTTGGCCGAGGCCCACCAGAAATGATCACTGGCTGTCGCGATGTCCATTTTCTTTTTTACTTCGGGGAAAATGATGTCGTTCTTATCCATCGCCTCCACTTCTCGGCGAACCAGATGAAAAAGTTTCCACTGCCATTTATGAATTTTATTTTCCGGATCATTCCAAGAAAGAAATTGGATACCGAGATCAATATCGTTTTTGCTTGAGGCCCAGGTGGAAGCGATGGGAAGAAGTTCCTCTATTTCGCGCTTATCTTCCAAAAGGTCGGAAATTTTAACTAAATTAAAATCTGTCGTATCAAGAATATTAAAAAGCATTTTTTCGAGTCCGGGTCTATGGTGCCCAAACGTCTCGCCGTCCATAGCGGTGATAATGTAGTGTAAACTCCCGGGCTCATTCTTCATCGCTTGATGGAGAGTTTCTTTGGAACGCACAACGGCGCTCATGATAAGATTGCTCAATCGCCGTTCACGGAAAAATACCAGAAGTTTTGAATCCTTAATTTTATAAATTTTCGTATAATTCACTCGGCCGGCTTCGCCCTTGGCGGCTATTTCATCAATAATAATCCATTCAAAGCCAAGCGATTCAATAATGGGAGTCAGGCGGTTGTCCCAGGCCATTTCGGGAGGAAAAAATCCGCGCGGGTGATACGCTTTGCCCCCGAGATAAAATAAACAAGCGCTATTATTAGTTTCAATCTGGCGACGGATATCTTCTTCTTCAAGCAACGGTAAAAAAGCGTGATACTTCGCGCTGCCGGTGAATTCAATTTTTCCTTCTTCGCCTCCTTTTTTGAGCATACTTAAAAGGTCGTGATGCCGGTATTTATCAAACAGTTCCAGAAGCGCGCCATTGATATTTAAAGTGACGCGAGTCTTGGGAGATTCTGTCAGATGTGTCAGAATCGGCCGGTAACTCTGGACGACGATAGATTCAAGTATATCGGGTTGCTGATCAGCCGGTTGGTATATGTGTAAAAAATTGGCCCATTTCATCAAAATTTAAATTAATACCGATTATGAATTTCAACGGCTCGTTGGAAAAGAGCGATATATTTTTTAGCCGAACTTATCCACGAAAAATCCGCTGCCATGGCTCGTTTTTGAAGCGCCCGCCAGTCTTTCTTGTCGCGGAAATTTTCAAAAGCGCGAACGAAAGAAATCATAAGCGATGAAGAGTCAAACCGTTCAAAAGTGAAGCCGGTACCGGTTTCTTTGTTGGGATTATAATCTTCAACGCTGTCGGCCAAACCGCCGGTTTTTCTGACAATCGGTATAGCGCCCATTCTCATTGCTTCCATCTGGACAAGTCCGCATGGTTCAAATTGCGACGGTACTAGTACCGCGTCAACCCCCGCAAAAACCAAATGAGGCAAGACATTATCAAACTTCAAGTGTGTTGCCACTTTTTCGGGATATTTGCTTTCAAGGTCATGAAAGAAACCCATAAACTCCCCCTCTCCCACCACGATAAGTTGTATCGGAAGTTCATTTAAAAGTGTTTCCATCACGTGAAGCAGTAGGTCCAGACCTTTTTGTTTAGTCAGACGACCGACGATACTTACAATAAACGCATTCTTGTCAATCGGCAGTCTAAAGCGTTCCTGCAGAGCGGTTCTATTTTTGCACCGCAGGTCAAGATGTTTGGAATCATAAGTCGATTCTATATTTGCATCGATTTCCGGATTCCAAAGGTCATAATCAATGCCATTCAGTATCCCGGACAAAACCGCGCGGCGTTCGCGCAAAAGATCGTCGAGAAGCTCGCCGTATTCTTCGGTCATAATTTCTTTGGCGTAGGTTGGCGACACGGTATTAATGACATCGGAATAAATAATTCCCCGGCGCATGCCATTTAAATGTTCAAGCCGAGGAGAATTAAACCCGGGTATGGACGAATGTCCGTCGTCAAAATCCATTTCCGAAACAAATTTATGGTCAAACATCGCCTGGAAATACAAATTATGAATGGTTAAAACGGAAGCGATTTTGGAAAGTACCGGATCGTTTTTGTAAACGGTCTTGAGAAAATTGGCAACCAGTCCCGTCTGCCAATCGGAAGAAACGACAACATCCGGGGTCCAATTGGAATGCAATCGGACAAACTCTAGAGCACCCCGGCAAAGAAGAGCCCAGCGAACCGCGTCATCGGCGTAACCGTAAACATTGGCCCTTTGTTCGTAATATTCTTGATTTTCCAAAAAATAAGTGGTAACCGGGTCAGTATCTTTCTTCTTGGGATCATAACGCTTGACATTGCAAACAAGATGAGCCGGCTCGTTTTCATTTCCTGTCGGCACTTCAAGCCCCTTGAAATCAAGCTTTAATTTATATATGTTTTCGTCCACCGAAAGATACTTGGGAATTATTACTCGAGCGTCATGTCCCAGTTCGCGAAGAGCGCGCGGCAGAGAATAAATGACCGAACCGAGACCCCCCACTTTAACAAAAGGCGCCGCTTCGGTGGCAACAAAGAGGATTTTGAGACTTTTCTTGGTCTGGAAAATTCCCATTACACTTTTCATCGTATCACATGTTTACTAAAGCACCAAGTAAGATTTCTTGAGATAATCATGAAGCATTCTCCCAGCGGTAAAGCTCGATGCCACAATTTTTTGCGTGGCGCGCATTCGTTTGACCCACTCCGACGGCAACCCTTCAGTTCCTCTTTTATAAAAAAGAGGAATAATTTCTTTTTCAACGGTATCATAGATGGCCGTGGCTGTATCATCTCCGGGTAAAATAAAGCCGATATTCGACCAATTGACTTCATCTATCCAACCATCGGAAGTGCTGACTTGAATCGCCCCATTTAAACCCGCTTTCATGCCGCTCGTCCCGCAAGCTTCAAAGCCCCTCTCCGGAGTGTTAAGCCAGACATCCGCTCCCAGCACCAATTCTTTGGCCACGGTTGTTGAATAATCTTCAAGATAAACGATTTTATTGTTAAAAACGGGATTTTTGATGATAGTTTTTATTTTTTCAATTGTTTTTAGCCCGGCTGTATCAGATTCATGCGCTTGACCGGAAATAATAAATTGCGCTTTGGAGTGACCGAAGCAGATTCGCTCCAAGCGAGCCAAGTCTGAGAAAAGCAATTCGGGACGCTTGTATCGAGCAAAGCGCCGGGACCATACTATAGTGCAAGCGTCCGCGTCAAGCGTCACTCCGGTCTTGGCGGCCACAAAATTTACCAGCCCTTCTCGTAAATCTCTTTTGATTTGCCAAATGGTTTCATCGGTCAATTGAGTTTTATCTTTGAGATTGATACGCCAAGCATCTGCCTGCCAACGCTTAACAAACACTCCATTGGTAATGGGAAAAAGGATGCTGTCCGGATGAGCCAGTTTCTCAAAGACCGTGTGTAAAATACTGACGCCATTTTGTCTTTGGGCGCAGTTCAATAAAAACTGAGTCGTCGAAAAAATTTTTGCGATATTTTTATTTTCTCCAAGTTTGAAAATATCGTTAGCGGAAATGCCGTTCGCTTGACAATACGGTCCGACCAGCGCTCCGAATTTTTCTTCGCTCACGCTTAATCCCGACAAAGAAAAAATGGTGTGTTTGGTCGCCGCAATTTTTTCCTTGATAGAAGCGACGGCCGTCTTGATATCTTTCGTTTTATTGGCCGTTATTTTTTGCATTAGAAGTTCAAAAGCGGCAAAAGCGGTATGACCTTCGTTTAGATGATAAGCGCTTGGCGTTATACCGAGTTTGGAAAGAATTCTGACTCCTCCTATGCCCAACAATATTTCCTGTTTGGTTTGAATATTCGGATTTGAATCGTAAAGACGATTGGTAATAGCTTTATTTTCCGGCGAATTTTCTGAAATATCCGTATCCAAAAGCAAAAGATACGCGCTTTTGCCGAAGCGGCGCGCCCAAACGCGCGCCCTGACAGTTTCCTCCCCATACGGCGCATCCGTTAAAACAGGCTTGCCGGCCCTTTCAATCACTGAAAAATCTTTTATACATTCGGTAGCCATTGAACCTTTATACTTGAGCCCAATAGCCACGAAAGGCAAACCTTCGTCAGCCGCTTCAAGAACAAAATCACCCGCCAGGACGCCCAGTCCGCCGGCATACATGGAAGAATCTTCGCCCAAGGCATATTCGGCGCAAAAAAACACCACCGGAGCGTTTTCCAAACGTTTGTACTCCGGCGCGGAGTTAAAAGTGATTGTTTTTACATCCATCTTTGAGGATGGCGCGAATCAGCGGACAATAAGACTTCCAACCATGCCCAGGGCGCGATGATTACCAATAGAACAGTAATACTCAAAAGTGCCAACTTTGTCTGCCACAAAGGAAATCGTCTGTGTTTCTCCGACATTAAGCGTCCGAGTAGAAGCGTTAAATTCATCTATCTTCAAATTGTGCGTGCCCTTTGTATTCTTGACCGTAAGCTTGACAGTATCACCTCGGTTGACTGTGATAGTCGAGGGCGTAAAAGAGAAAGACGCGGCATCAATGCTGAATTCTTTAACATTATTGACGGCGCTTTCCTCCGTTACTTCTTCCACCACCTTCTCCGTGACCGGAGTTCCTCCTATCCCGCTTGTCGGGACCGGCATATTGTTATTGATCTCCGTCTCGGTCGGCGCTACCCCCTTGCTTTTAAACAAGAAAAAACCGCCCAGCACCAAAACGATGATAATAATAACTGTCACTAATGTGTTGTTCATATTGTTTAAAATTATGATTTTATGTTTTATGCCGTTAATTATACTTTAAGGTACTTTCGAATAGCAAGAGCGCTCGAAAGCGCGCCAATAAATATTCCCGAAGCTATAATGATGAAAGCAATTTCTAAAAAATGACGCAGATAATAAGAAAAGAGATTGAAGCCGACAAAAAAATCTTTAGTCGCGCCGCCCAGCCAATAAGTAATGGGCAGCAGGAGAAGTAGAGTCAGAATGCCCGCCACTACTCCGTAAATCACACCCACCACCACGAAGGGCCCCCGAATATAAGTGGTTGAGGCGCCCACTAGGCGCATGACGCTAATCTCATCTCTGGCCAGATAAATTGTCAGGCGGATAGTATTGAAAGCGATTAGCACGGAGATTACCGCCAGGAAAAACATGGCCACAAAACCAAGCCAGTCGGCGGACGCAATCACTTTGGTTAACCTGTCAATGGCAGTTTTGTTTTGAAAATAATTAATCCGATCAATGATAGAAAAACCGGCAGAGGAAAGCGCATTATCACTTTCTAGGAATTCAGCCACCGAGGCATATTGTGAAGGATCTCTGGCTTTGATATTTAGGACGCCGCCTAAAGGATTCTCGCCAAGTTCGTCCAGGGCCGAGAGGATGGCCTGGTCGTTTGAATGTCTTTCTTTAAAGAGAGTCAGCGCTTCATCGCGAGAAACATAAGTGACCAAAAGGACTGCCGGTAAAGATTCAACGGAATGTTTGATATTTAAAATGTCCTCCTCTTTAGCCGAAGTGATGAAAGTGACATTGATGTCTATCTTATTTTTTAATTCGGCCAGAGTGGTATCTAAAATAGCACTGGAAAAGGAAATCAGACCGATAACCAGAAGCGTTACCATCATGATCAAAACAGAAGCCAGAGTGACCGTCGTGTCTCTCCAGAAATTAAAAAAACCGGTGCGCAGAATTCTCTTTAAGTTTGTCCAGAACATTTGCTTTTTACTCATAAAATTTAACTAGACGAAATATTTTCCGGCTCTATCGTCACGCACTACCCGGCCGCGCTCCATGGCCACCACCCGCCGTTTCAACAAATCAATTATACCCTTATTATGGGTAGCCAGTATCACCGTGGTCCCCAAGTCGTTAATTTTTTTTAATATTTGAACTATGTCGTAAGTATTGGCCGGGTCAAGATTACCGGTCGGCTCATCGGCGATAATAATATCCGGCTCATTGACCAAGGCGCGAGCGATAGCCACCCGCTGTTTCTCTCCGCCGGACAACTCGCGGGGAAAATTCCAAACCTTCGGCGTTAAATCCACCAATTCAAGCACGTGCGGCACATCGGATTCTATTTCTTCATCCGCTCGTCCGGCCGCTTCCATGGTGAAAGCGATATTTTCATACACGGTCTTATTGGGAAGCAGACGAAAGTCTTGGAAAACCATGCCCACCTTCCGACGAAAAACATCCGTTTCTTTTTTAGTTAGCTTGTGAATATCGGTGGATTCGTAATAAATCGCGCCTTCCGTCGGCTCTTCTTCTCCGAGAAAAAGTTTCAAAAGAGTGGTTTTGCCGGCGCCGGAGGGTCCAACAATAGAAACAAATTCTCTCGGCTCGATAGAGAGCGTCACTTCATCTAGGGCGACGGAACTGTCCGGATAAATTTTTGAAACGCGGTCAAAAACAATCATATCGCATTATTTTAACACGCAATGATTTCCACAACAAGATGACGGGTTGTAAAAAAACAAAAAACATCATTAAGCGTTTTCTAGTATTTTTTAGCATTGCAATATACTACACACCCGGTATGATATATCATACCTTTATGAAGGTACGGGCAAAATCATTAACTAAAGAGCAGCGGATAGAAACGCTTGACACACTCTACACAGCTGCCGCCTCGGTACAAGGAAGGACGGCAGTGAAGCTTTTTTTACGAGACTTGCTTACCGAGAGTGAACGTATTATGTTGGGACGTCGAATCATTATTGCCCGCAAACTCATTAGAGGAACCAGCCGTGACGATATAGCCGCGGAACTGCGGGTCGGTTACGATACTATCCACCGCGTTCATCGATGGCTTCACGACCAATTTCCCGGTTACGAACAAGCTGTCAAAGGGATGGAGAAAGAATTTGAAAAGCGTCGCGGAAAAAAATTGGGCGCAACAAGCGCGCTCTATCGTCTTAAGAAAAAGTATCCATTGCACTTTCTATTATTCCCTTGGCCGAAACACTAGCGTATACATTTCGTGTCTAGTTTTATTTGAGGTATGATATATCATACCTCTGGACTATCTTGACTCAAACTTAATACTTTGTGGTATATTTAAATTATGGACGGAAGCAAACAAATCGCCGTTGTTCTCGCCATCTTAGCAGCCGGAAGTATACTCTTCGTCGGCAACCGGGATATCTCTTCTTATTTCCCGTCATTCTCCTTCTCACTCCCCTCTTTAGAAATTTCCCGGAATAGTACCGACGCGACCCTATCGGTCGAGGCATGGAATATCTTTCAGAATTACCTAAAATTTGCTAAAAATCACGATCTTATCGGTATCCGCAGTCTCTCGCACCAAATCTCCGCGACCTGTAACGACCCTGCGAAAGAAAACGACTGTTTCGCTCTGATGGATAGCGTCTACTCCTTTGCCAGCCCTCTTAAATTGAGCGATTTTAACCATATCCAATCGGATGAACGCCAAATAGTTATGTACACGGACGGTCCCACGGTGGCTACCTTATATTTCACTAGAAATGCAGACGACACAAAAGTGCTCGGCATGAGATTTTGTTTCGAAGATGAAACAACTATCGGAACTTGTGTAATGATTGACTCTCTTAAACAGGATTCAAACAACAACGGCTGGTGGGACAGCGTTGAATCCCTCTTCTATTAATTAACAAGGGCCACAGTTTTAGTTTCCTAACGTGATAAACGAATGTTCTGTAGTTGTAGCGCTGTTGTTTGCCTTATCGGAAACTTTCACCAAATAGTAATAAGTTGTGGAAGCCGTTAATTCAGAGAGATTGTAGGAATGGAAAGTCTTCCGGGTACCATTGTCCAATCTATTTGCCGAGGATACGTTCAGAGGTGTCGTCGTGCTGTACCAAAGTGTGGAAATGGCATTCTCATTAGTAAACCATGTTACGGAAGCCGTAGTGCTTGCTGTGCTGGTAGCCGAGAGGTCTCTTATAATTGGAGCCAACACATCAGGCGTAGTCGTCCCTAGCTTCCAGTCATCACCCTTCTTCTCTATACCTTTTGGTAATTTCTGACATTCGGGAACAATCGGTTTTACCCCATCATGTTTTCTTAGCCATCCTGGAGCAATTAAGTGTCCCGGAGGCACAGCGGCACATAGACGATGTTTCTTTTTGTCATTATCATTATCATTATCATCGTCCTCATCGTCATCTTCGAAAGCAATCTGATTATCTTTTAAGAGTCTGTTCAATAACATTCGGGTCCTGGGACCAACCCAGCCCACTTGCTCAAGACCATTTTCCTTCTGAAGACGCTTGAGTGCCCTCTCTGTTGCCTTTCCAAAGTATCCTGTTATTAATCCTTCAGGATAAATATCCGGGTTCGCAGCAAGAAGCGCCTGTAAGGCTTCTACGGCCTCTCCCCGCGACCCAAGGCTTAAACTAATAAGAAAATCGTTAAACTGTGTAGTCACTTGAGTTTGTAGAGTCATTTGACTAGTTACTAGGGCGTCAATTTGTTTCTGTAGAGCTTGTATTTGCTGAAGGAGCACCGATATTGCATTAATCTGCGTCGTGCTGGTAGCAGACTGGGCCATACTAATAGAAGGTATGAACATGGCGCCCGCTGTAAGCAGACCGACTAAGGGGATAAGCGACTTTCGTTTCATTTGTGTAATTAATTTATAACTAATAAACCTGATACCATAGACGATTATACTGCTATATCCTTACAGACTACTTTCTACTTTGAAAATATACGGACAAACCAGCCCAAGAGGCTCAACTTGCTTTCGTTCGCATCAACAAACACTTGTATATCCGCGGAAACTTTTTCTAAAGCTTGAATCTACACCTCTAGATCCGCCTTAACACTGGCGCTGGCCGTCTTTTGCTCGGCCTTCTTTAGCCTGGCAATATGATTTTGGGTAGTGACTATAGCAGAACGCAGTTCTCCAAGATTTTTGTAATCAGGACCAAACAGAAATACTTTTACTTTGTTCTCGGAGATAACTTTTGCCATGCTATTATTTACTTGCGCAGTTGTCGAAGCCTGTTCTTGGGCTACCAACCTGATATCCGCGCCAATTCCACTATCTCTATCTGCGATAGCCAGAAGAGATTTAACTACCAAGGAAACTTTACTTTTCTGTTCATCTCCCTGGTGTCCCTCCGCTCGTGATGAAGAGGTGGCGTTCCCTTGAGTTGAGGTGGCAGGCTTGTTTTGAGACTGCGCGCTTCCTGTCGCACTGGCACTTACGGAAGTTTGTGACCCTCCTCCATATACATTGACCCCGGCACCAACATTGACTTCTACAGCTGAAGCTGTGGCTCCCCCAGCCAATAATACTGCCAAGGTGGCTACCGCTAAGCTAAACCTTTTGTGTTCTTTTTTCATATATTTATTAAGACGAATAAAAACTGATTTCCTTTCAGCTAATCAATACTCTATCATAATGTATTCCTTTACTAAACTGCGTGGCTAATTCTTCTAGATTCTCCTTATTTTCATTCAAGGTTGAACCTTGATAATCCGTTTTATAATTGTATGGATAAATTTTAATACCACGTTCTCCGTATCTATATAGTCATCATTTTGAACAGCAATAAACATTTTTTCTTCAGCGAGCACTTTCACATTTGTACTTTCAACAGTGGCACCGGAAATAATACTTGGGCTAGATTCTGTCGCCACCGCCATAGGTCTTGATGTTTTAGGTTGAGGAATAGGCCGACCAAAAAGCTGAACAATATAAATGCTCTCTTGGCCATTATAGACACCGGGCGCAAGAGCTATGCCAATCTCGGTGAATTTATCGTTAAGAATATTGGCGCGATGTCCTTGAGAATTCATCCAGGCGCGCACCACATCTTCCGAATCTATAAAGTTAATTGCTAAATTTTCACCCGCATAGAGAAAATCATAACCGCCTTGGGAAAACCAGTACCAGGGAGATTTGCCTTCGGGACTAGTGTGAGCAAAGTAATTCTTCTGCGCCATATCATTGGCCTTTAATTGAGCGGCGGCGGTCAGAATGGGACTAAACTCCAGCGGATTCAAATTTTGAGAGAAACGATTTGAATTAGTCAGGTCGAATAAGACTCCGGTGATAACAGCTGAAAGTAAATTAGGACGATTTGCAATGAGAGATTTGGTGGAGAAGACCAATCCAAAAAGAACAACTGCTAGAAAAGCGATGCCTATGAGATTTCTAAGTCTCTTTCTCATCCCTCTGATTGTACTTGAATATAACTATCTTCCAAAGGGTCTCACGATCTGGGAAATACGTTTTTGTTTAAAAATATTTTTCAGCAGATCAATAAGTCCCTCTCTCGGCGGCGGGGGCGGATTGATTGGAGTATCGTCGATATTGTCAAGGTTAGTATGGATATCGTTATCGTCTAGTTTGGCTGGAGGAATTTTATTTCGCGCCGGAGTTTTGTCAATTGCGACAATGATAGCCGGGGCATTTGGATTCTTGGACCACGGAACCAGAGGCGGTATTTGGAGCGCGAGTGCCGGACATTCCAGCATATTTATCCAACGTAAAGTCGTCTGATACGCGATGCCGGTGGATGTATTCAGACCCCATGGAGCGAGAATTTCACGCGGATATTTCTCTTGAAAGGTCTTAAGCGCATTGTACGTAAGAGGACCATAGACGCCAGTTACCGGTAAACCGGCGCCCATTTCCCCGTTCAAGAACTCTTGTAATTTCATAACTTGTTCCACGTCATTATCAGCGCCATGGCGGATAAATTTATCCATATAAAGACCGCAGCTTACCCCAAGAACTTCGCCCTTACTTTCCACCGTGACACGAGAAGAAGCGACACCCGAAGAAGCATCGGTGCTTAAGTCAGGGTCTTGAAGGTAATCTCCTCCCAAGGCCTCAACCCAAGCGGTATTCGTATAAACACCCGGAGTGGTGCTGGCATTAAAGATTGCCGTGTAGGTAATAGTAATCTCTTCATTCGGAAAAATTTCACCAAGTTCCCAATTATTTTTGGTTATAATCTTGCCGTTTTCATCTTTAAGAACATCATAGAGAATTCCTTCAAAAGCGGAACCGCCTTTATTTTCAATCACAATCGTGTAGTCCACGGTGCTCGAAGCGGTAATATCTGTGCCGGTGGCGGAATTTGTTTTGGTTATATAAAGAGAGGGATAGGTGCTCGCTTTCGTAACGCTTTCGTAAGAAATTGATCTGCCGAATGACCGTAAGCGACGAGCCAAAAGAGAAACTGTATCGGAATTATCGGCCGGGTTACCGTCGGTTTCATTGGCTGAAACTTCAAACGCATGGTCAATCAGAGTATCTCCATATGGCAAACCGCCATTCACTTTTGCCCGATACGAAAATTCTTTTATCTCGCCGGGCAAAAGGTCTCCTACTTCCAGGGAGTATATTTCATTTTGGTCCCCGCCTTCAAAACTGATGTGTGGTGAGTCGAAACTTCCATTAAATCGTACATTATGAGCCGAGGCATCACCACGATTGGCGACTGTAGTATGGAAGATGGGTTCCGAGCCCGGGCCAAGAATCTCTGGTCCTTCCACTTGCGAAGCCACCCAGATGTCAGGTTGGCCGAATGAGACATTACCCGACCAATCTCCAAAGATGTTAATGAGCGCGATAATCCAGTTGGAACTTATAACATTGGTATTGGCAACATTCAAAACGTTTGCTCCGGCATAAGCATTACCGGTGTTGATAGAAGCCGTACCACCCGCGCTCGTTGCCTTGTTTTCTCCCGTGAGAGCGAATACTTTGACGTTATTTCCGATGTTAGCGGTATTATTAGTTTTCACGTCAATACCTCCCCCACCTCCGGCACCATCTTCGTTCGCCCCATCATTAGAAAAGAGTTCAATACCGGATGGCGTCTCGGTCCAACTTATTCCCTCCGGCGCATTGAAGACCGAACCGTTCCAGTTGCCGAAGATTCTAAAGACAACAAAGAATGTGGGAGCGTTGACAAGATTGGTGTTGATAATATTTGCGACGTTACTGCCAGCCACAGCATTGCCGGTTTCAATTAAACTTCCATCGCCTTCCGTTTCGTTATCTCCGGTGTTGGCCGAGGTTTCCACTTCATTTTCAACATTAGCTGAATTGGTATTGGAAATATTTGCTCCGCCGACCGTAGAAAACGGGGTGAAGAAATTGGAGAAAAAGTCCGAGTTCGGGAAGATGAGGTCGCCGTTCCACCCGCCGAAGTTGTTGAAAGCGAAGAGTAGATAATTTGAGTTGATAATATTGGTATTGGCAACATTGACCACATTGGCGCCAGCGTAAGCGTTACCGGTGTTGATCGAAGCGCCATTACCACCCAAAGCAAAGTTCTGCCCGGTTGAAGAACGCACGATAACCACGTTTGAAATTGTGGCATCATTTTCCGTCTCTACTTTAAGAGTGGAAGCAAGGCCGTCGCAAGTTGGAGTGCCGCAGGGATTGTCGGAATTTGGAGGTGCTTCAGAAGAAGTTATGGGCCGGAGATCAATATGTCCAAGTGACTGGAGAAAATTATTAAGAAGATACAAGAAACCGTTTGATTCAACCAGATTAAGATTGACCACCGAGACCACATTGGCAGAAGCATAGGCGTCGCCTGTCGTAATTAGAGTCTCGTTCGTTGAGGAAGCGTTATTCTCTCCCGTCGCGGCAGTAGTGGTGGCCTCATTTTCTACCACGCCTTCGTTGTTAATTAAAACATTCTCGTTCTCCGCCGGCAGAGTCTCAACTTCAACTACATTTACGTTGACACTGCTCTCCGTGTCAGTTTCCGCCACAGCATCGCCAGTATCTATAATTACTTCTCCGTTTGAGATAGCTTGCTCCTCTTCAAGTACTGGCTCTGGCACCGTCTCCTCTACTACTACCGGCGCCTCTTCAACACTTGGCGTCTCTTCTACAATATCCTCGGCCTGAACTTGTAAGGGATACACCGGCGCTAGAATTAACGACCAGATAACTACTCCGGCGGTTAAACGTTTAGCTGTCTCCCAAGTATTAGACTGTAAAGATTGAAAAAACATATTTGAAAATTTTATTTATAAACGCTAGTACAGGACTCACCACCGTGTGCAAAATCGAACTTTGCACACTACTGGTTTCTTCCCCGCTGACCTGCGCTTCGACGCTTGTCGAGGATTTAACGTTGGACAGATTTACTTCAACATTTTTTTCTATTACCGCATCCTCGCCGGCAGGCGCTGTTACAGTTTCATCAATGTCGGTAACAACTTCCCCGTCAATTTCAGTGTAAATCTTTACATTGGCTTTACTCTCGCCTTGGATAATTTCTCCCCCCGAATTAACCAAATTACTACCCGTAGAAGCTGATGATGAGACATTATTTATAATCTCCACGGCATAAAGCGGCCAGGCTATACCTAGCCCGAGAGCGACCGCAATAATTTTTGTAGATAGACTTAACATCACTTGTGTGCAAAGCTCGGCTTTGCACAAACTTATTTCCCTCGAATTCCGCTCCATTTTGTTTCCCAAGGTTCGACCTTCAGAATTCCTAAGGTCGAACCTTTGATAATGGGGCGGCACCCGAAGGTCCCGTAGGACGGGACACTTCGAAAAAAACTATCTTCGAACGCGAACGATGTTCGTGTTGACAACATTTACAACTTCCGACCAAGCGCTTGCGTCACCTGTTTTAATTGACCCACCATTTCCGCCGTTGGCATCGCTGTCAGCGTCAGAGTGCCAGCCCTTGGCTTTGGCTTTGCTTTTAGCATCGCCCCCACTGGAAATGTTTCCTCCTGTCGATGCATTAGTTGTGACGGTGTTAGTCACATATGTGTCGTCATTATTCACGTCAACATCAATGTCACCCTTGCACCCGCAAGGAGATTTAACCTTGACATCATTAGAGTTGACAACATTTGTCACATACGAATCTGCCCATGCATCACCAGTTGTGATTGAGCCGCCATTTCCACCGTTAGCGTCACTATCAGCGTCACCACCCCATTTGGCTTTGGCTTTGCTTTTAGCATCGCCCCCACTGGAAATGTTTCCTCCTGTCGATGCATTAGTTGTGACGGTGTTAGTCACATATGTGTCGTCATTATTCACGTCAACATCAATGTCACCGCTCTGGTGGGAGGCCAGTGCTGGTGAGGTAAAGCTCAAGAGAGCCACGATAGCAAAGATTGCTGTAATTTTCTTCATTTGTTTTCTTTACTTAATTAACTTGTAATTAATCAAAATTTTTCTTCGGTCCCTTAAGGGCTAACTGAAGAAAAATTTTGTTTTATCAACCTTGTCCCGCTAAAGGCGGGGCTTCTTGGATTCTTGGAACCCAAGAAGCAAGGGATGTTTCCCTCTCCCTCATTTCTTGGGTTCCAAGCAGATTTTTGAAGAACTATCTTCGAACGCGAACGATATTGGTATTCACTGTGTTTGATACACCTGAATAGGCACTCGCGTTGCCGGTAACGACCGTGCCACCGTTGCCACCGTTAGCGGTACTGTTAGCATCACCACCATTTTTGGTTTTGGCCTTGCTCTTGGCATTGCCGCCTTGAGAGGCATTGTTGCCAGTTGAAGCCGAAGTGCTGACATTGTTGATGACAGTGGTGTTCTTGTTCTTGATGTCCACGTGAACATCACCGCCACAACATTTAGGCGGACAAGTCTTGACTTCAAATTTATATAAGAGTCCAGCTGGATTTGTACTTACGTTGTAAGTACCGACATTTTTTACTTCAATCCGTAGCGTATGATTCCCCGGTGTTACATTTGCCGTGAGATTATAAGGATCCTGTGTGGCGAGTGTGAAGTTCACGCTATTTATATCTCCCGCAACCGGCACACCATCAATGAAGACCTCGTAGCTATTATCGGTGGCAATATCTAACTGCGCGGACAGTACCGTGCCAGAGACTGTAAAGTTCTGTTCGAACGCCACTACTTCATTAGCCGCAGTCGCGCCGGATTTCCAAATCCAAGTCGCTCCCGGAATTGATGCCGTCCAAGCCGGGTGAACAGCCACCGCTGCTGGACTGCCTCCTACAACAGTCGTGGTCAAGTCACTCACAGAAGTTTCAGTGACTGGGTTTGTGCATTCACAGGGAGGTGGAACAGGGTCGGCAAAAGCTGTTTTAATACCGACTAGCAACATGGCGGACATGGCAATGATCGCCGCCATAATAATTATTTTGTGTAAATAATTATTTGTTTTATATGAATCCATATTTTTAAGTTTATTAATTATTAATTTTTATGATTATTAATATCTACATACGCAAAAGCCACACGAGAAAACCGTGTGGCTTTTATTTCTAACTTTTCTTTTGTGTGGGAAACTCGTTGCATATCGCAAACTCACATATCTTCCGGTTTCCCCTCGAAAGATATCGTCTCTGAATACCCCTGTATTTTATATTCAACCGTTTCCCTGTGTCAAACCTACTTATCCACATTACGGACATCAGATTTTCATAATTGCGATATAATAGAAATGACTTAATTCTGTAAAGAAAAACTCCCAGAAGGGACGCTAGATGGGAAACTGACCCCTTTCAGGGTAAGTAATCTAACGTCCCTTCTGGGAGTTTTTGCATATATAATTCGTATGTATTTGGAAAGGGCTGATTTTTCTGTCAGAAGAATACACTTATGACCTTTAGATGTCAAGGACTTTTCCAATCTGCATATTTTGACCCTTCAAAAATAACTCTGCATAATTTAAAAATAATCTGTCCTTTATCTTCTTACCCATACCCCCACACAAGACTTTTATAAAAACGAAACGGGGGCGCGATTGGCCCCCGTTCGAACCAGACACCACTCATGTTCTCTCCCCTCTTTGGTAGAGAACGATTAATTTTCCATTTACCTTTCTGGAAATTAACTCGATATCGTTATCCCGAAAGGTCCAATAATTCACTTCCACCATACGAATCTTAGTCACAACCCAAAGATCCGCTTTGGTGAAATGAAGTATTGCTACCGCAAGAAAAGGAGCGAGTAGAATGGTCTCACGTTGTTCCGGTTGTTCCGCCTTCATCTCTTCCTTCAGATCTTGCGGTATTTGAGAAACTTGCGCTGACACTACCGTTATGTCACCAATGGCGAGAAACAAGGCAATTATCACCATTTTTCTCATATGACCTCCTTCCTTCTTTCTACCAATCTAAAACAAATAATACACTCGTATTTTATATTTACCACAAACAAAAAAGAGGGCCGAGGGCTGATAATCGCCAGCCCTCGGCCCGTTCCCCATCCTCATTCACACCTCCCCGAAATTAAGAGCTAACTGGACATGTACACTCTGTTTGGCGAGCGATTCCTCTTCCAAACAAGAAATGTGATATAACCCACCCTTGTGACTTATGGCATTTCTGCCGGTTATGTCCACAAACTTCCGACACCATATGCATGGCGAGCTCTTAATGAAAAGCTCGTAGCAGTCGGGGTGCATCACCCCAATCGCCACTTCGACATGCCAATCAGACTCATCCACCTCCCTTATACATCTCGCGTAAGCGCAACAAGCCATAATATTAGCCTCCTTCCATTTTTGCTGAACCAATTTGAACTAAAATGTCTATTTTCATTATATACTTTATTATATAAAAGATTAAGCGGAGACAATATTGTCTCCGCTAGACCACCTCCTTTCTAACTCGTTAATACACGCTACCGGAGCGTCGCCGGGCCAACCTAGTCTGCGTAGACTTAAAGCGTTGCAGGATATCGCGGCGCCGGGTAAGCTTAACCTCTGAAATCTCAAGCCGTCTTGTTTCGAGCTTAAAATACCCGTTGTATCCGGAGTATCCTATGTTCGTATTCGGCACCGTTTGTCTGGCCTCATAAACTTTCCCATCTTTAACAAAAAAGATCTTGCATCCCAAGGGCCAATTCTGACGTTTCATTTTTCCTCCGATCTTAACTTAAAAACCAAAAGTCTATTTTAATTATACACATATTGATTATACAAAAAAGAGACCGGATGGCCTCCGTATTGGATGGGGAACCGAGAACCGGCATTGTCGGTTCTCGGCTCCATTTTTTAGGTAGGAAGGGGCTGGGATTCCCCCTGGCAAGGAGGTAGATATGAATCACCTCCTCTCTTAGCAAGTTCCGATACCCATTCCAACACCCATGGGGTCGTCCATAAATTCATCGTACCAACTTTCGTCGGTGCTTCCCAACCCCAAAGCGTTGCAGAATATCGCCACGTCTCGCTGGCTTAATCCGTTCTGTTTTGGGTTGTCTTTCAACTCGAACGGAGAAATCAGTGACACTCCAGTGATATAAAACGGAGAATTTGTGCTCATACACCCTCCCATCTGTTCCCTTACGAAACTCCTTACAGGGAGATGCCTCACTTTTTTCTTCTTCGTCATCCTTCTCCTCCTTCACTTTCTATATTTCCTCCCCTCTTTTTTCCCATTCCACCAGTATGCAACATCCAGCCAATACCACTGGATGTTGGCGCGCAGAACCCTCCAGAGCGCTCTCATGTTTCCTCCTCCTTTCCCTATATAATCCTTCATCTACGGCAGTCTAACCCCATAATACACCTGCACTTTCTTATCTGCTACTAGAGTTGAAGTGGGTTGATTTATTTAACACGCAGACGAGCTGCGATAGCAAAGTGTATAAAATATCTCTCAAGGTCTGACAGACTCGTCTTGTATTTGTTCTCTCCCCAAATAATATCGCAGAAAATTTCTCTAGCTCTTCCCACCTCTCGCAACCGACCAAGCCATCTTCTATCTCTAAGAGTTAAGTCAAAGAGTTCTAAGGCTCTATTGGCCGCACTGAAAAAACCATTAGAATCCTTACCATCAAGTTTAGCCACTCTCCCAACTTCACTACCGATGTTACCCATTTGCTCAATAAGAGAAAATTTGTCCCAACTTTCCTTAAGACTTTCTCGCATAAAACTTACTGTTTTACTCTAGTATTTACAATTGATATTATTTTTTTTCGTACGGCTTCATCTTCTACTCCACGGCTAGTATTACCCGAAAGTGGTTTCAGATTTATCATGGAGTCAAACTCAATACATTGATTTCCAGTTTTATCAAGATTTAAATTGATACCCCAAGTATTGTCTCTTTTAGAACCCTTCGTTTCAAGTAATAAAGTCTCGAGGTCAGAGTGGAATTCTCCCCCCAAAGCCATAATTTCCTGTTCTACATCAATGACTGCTTTGATAATAGTGATAAATTGTTCATGAGCGAGAGTTTTGAGCGTTTCAAGAGTAATGCTATCCTCAACAATTTTAATCCTAGTTTTATCGTTATCCATGATTGATATTATACCTCACGATTTAAGTATTTTAATTTTCGCGCCAATTTTGTTTAATCGCCCCACGATATCCTCATAACCGCGCTTGATGGCATAAACGTTTCGTAAGATTGACTTCCCTTCCGCCCCAAGCATGGCCACCATAAGCATCACCGCCGGCCGAAGCGCCGGAGGACAAACAATCTGCGCGCCCTTGAGACGAGACGGCCCGTCAACAAAAACGCGATGAGGGTCAGCCAAGCGAACGGTCGCTCCAAGGCGATTAAGCTCGATAAAGAAAACGGCTCTGTCCTCCCACATCCAATCATGTATCAGCGTGCTACCCTCAGCTTGCGTGGCGATCGGGACAAAAAAGGGGAGGTTGTCGGTATTGATGCCCGGGTACGGCTGGGCGTGAATCTTGTCGTGAAGCGCTGTTAATTTGGAAGGTTTGATGATCAGATCAATAAGTTTGGTCCGGCCATTGGCGGCTAAATATGTTTTGGATATATCGTAACGCAATCCCATTTTTTCAAGCTTAAGAAGTTCCAGTTTAAGAAAATCAATGGGCGCTCTTTTAATCACAAGTTTAGAATGGGTCACGATGGCCGCGGTGATAAAAAGCATGGCCTCTATAGGGTCCTCGCTGTTGGAATATTCAATATCCTTTTTGATATTTGGATTACCCTCTATCACAAGCCTCTTTGTCCCGATACCATCTATTTTTATTCCCAATTTCTGTAAAAAATAACATACCTCAAGCACCATATAATTCTGTTGGGCGAAATCTATAGTGGTTTGCTGCGGCCCGCCTGTCGGCGAGGCAGGCAGAACAGCCGCCCGCAAGATGGCGTTGGTGGTGCCGGTATCAGACGCTTCATACATCACCACCTCTTTTTTCGCCCGCCCATTTTGTGTTTGTGAGATGTGGTAGAAGTTTTCCTTGGTTACGATTTTTAACCCCAAATCTTCAAGCGCGTAGCGGTGAGCGGCGATAGTTCTCTCTCCCATTTGACAGCCACCGATGTGAGGTAATTTGAAAGATTTTAACCTGTTAGAAAGCGGTCCGATAAGCATCAGAGCAGAACGAATTTTGCCAGTGGAATGACTGTTGATTTGTGAGATAGAAAAGGTTTTCGGCGGTTCAATGGTGAGAGTATTTTTGTCAATCCATACCACTCTGATACTCAAACTCTTGAAAATTTCTATAAATCGGTTGACTTCCTCGATTCGGGGAATATTTTTTAAAGTAGTTTGGCCGCGATTCACAAGAGCGGCGGCAAAGAGATGGGTGGCGCCGTTTTTGGAAGCGTTAGTGGTAATAGAACCGGAAAGTTTGTGTCCGCCCTCTATTTCAAAGTCGTCTTTTTCATCCCGCCAATTAATCGAAGTGGGGGCCATCGTCCGTACAATATATCATACGGCGGGCAGATTTAAGGAGTCTTATGACCGACGCGAACCTTTGAGGGCCAGTAAGATTAAGACTAGGATGTAAATTAAATGGTCGTCTATCAGAGGATTATTTTCTGGTGGCAGAACGGCCAAATACATCAGGAAGAGCATGACACTGCCGGCGACAGCGCCCCAAAAAACAAACCGATTAAATAACAAAGTCAAACCAACGAAGAGAAGTCCCGTCATAAACAGCCAGTCAACAGCCGCCACCCCGGCCAATCCCTTAAAAAGAGGTTCCAACGGCCCGCGGGTGGCATTCAAGAGAAACCCGGATGTCGGCGAACCTCCGCTCAACCAAGCATTCTCCGATTTGGTGGCAAATCCGAGCCCTAGTAACTTATCAACAAAAGCCCAAAGAAAAATCAAACCCATCGCCAGACGCAAAACTAACCAAGTGATTTTTTTCATACCCCTATCCTATTACTGAACCCAAGTGACGAAGGTGAAAACTTTTTCTCCCCTACCTAAATCACGAACATGGAGCGAGTTTCTGCCTCGCGCGTCTTGTCTGATTGCCCTTCCCCAGGCCGACGGATTATCAAGATTAATATCTTGGAGGTCCACTCCGTTAATACCCATAATGCCTGCGAACCTGCCCGGACCGGAAGTTGTTTGCCCTATGGTAGTGGTACCGTCAAGATGGGCATAAATAGTTTCTATCTGTTCGAAATCGTGCTCGTTGGGATGTTCATTAGAAGGCGGGCCGTCCGGGTTGCTGGTATAGTCCATGCAACTGCCTAAATTAGCGTTGTCGAAGTTCTCGTCTTGATGGTCAAGACCAAAGTCGTGAGCTATTTCTTGACACATAACCAACCTGCGCCAGGCGGGAGTATTATAGGTACTTGTGTTGAAGTAAGTATCATTAACCTTGGAAATAGCTTTGGTAATGTGCAAACCGGAAACCCAAATTTGAGCGAGACCCAGCCAGCCGGTATTACCATAACGCTCCGAACAAACTTCAATTTGTCCGGTTTTCGCCTTACAAGTGCGCGGCCTGGTGCTGCCGGTAACTTTCGTTAAATCAAGTATCGAGGATGCGCTCCAATCGCTGATAGCTTCATCTAAATACGAGTCCCACGTAGAAGAAACGTTATCCCCAACCTTTAGGGTAAATGGGTTACTCGTCCGCGCCCAGTGATAACCTCCCCATGAATGGTTTGCCGAGGCGGTTGATGGTAAACCGCTGAAAGAAAGCGCTAAAACCGCGAAAATTGCTATTTTTTTCAACTGCATATTCGTAATTATTTTAATTGAATCTTAATACTTAATAATATACAGTATACACCATATCTCAATCGGCGCTAGGCTTGGAATTAGTCAGTCTCTTTTACCGATTACGTTATTTCTTGCCTATAGGCATAAGATAACGTATTGACATTTATACCAAGCGAACTGGAAGCGGGATGCGGTATATAACTTTTTGTTATAACACGTGGTAGAATTAACATTATGTGGATAGGTTATGCCCTTTTATCAGCCGTCTTCGCCGCCGCTGTCGCCATTTTAGGCAAAATCGGTTTGAAAAATATTGATTCAACTCTGGCCACCACTATCAGAGCGGCGGTAATGGCAATTTTCCTTCTTGGCGCATCGGTCGTATTGCAAAAATTTTCACTCATCAAAACGGTCGGCAGCGAGACTCTGACATTTATCATTTTCTCCGGTGTGGCCGGAGCACTCTCGTGGCTTTTCTATTTTCTAGCGCTTAAGAACGGCCCGGCTACCGCCGTCGCCGCCCTTGACAGATTAAGTGTTGTCTTTGTGGTTATCCTGGCCGCAATGTTTCTCGGTGAAGCTCTGACTCTGAAATCCGTCTCCGGCCTAATTTTACTTGTTCTTGGAGCAATCTTGCTGGTTTGGAAGTAATTTTAATTTTTCAAATTTTCCTCGAGAAAAATCAATACCTTGGCCCAGGCATCTTTGGTTTCATTCGGCGCATGATTCACGCCCGACGGATTGGCAAAGGCGTGTCCGACTCCCGGGTAAATATAAATTTCGTTCTTAACACCCAAAGTGTTGAGGGACGACTCAAAGGAATGCACCGTTTCAACCGGTATTGATTGATCCTGGTCCCCAAAGATGCCGAGCACCGGCCATTTGATAGGTTTAAGTTTGTCCGTTGCCGTGGCTAGACCACTGCCATAATAGACAACCGTTGCGTCAAGTTTGGCACCGGAAATCGCCAGTTCCACAGACTGCTTTCCGCCAAAACACCAACCGAGCGAAGCCACCTTGAGAGCGCCCGCTTGGCGCAGAAAACTTACCGCCGCTTTCAAATTCTCCAAAGCCTTGACTTGATCAAGTTCAGCTGTTTGAGTTCGCGCTTCGTCCGGAGTGGTCGCCACCTTACCAAAGAGATCCACGGCAAGCACTCTATAACCTTCTTTTGCCAACTCTTTGGCCATATCTTTTATCTGGTCATTAAGACCCCACCACTCGTGGATCATTACCACTCCGGGATATTCACCTTCTTTTTCCGGATAAACATAGAATCCTTGCGTGTTAGTAAAATAGGTAACATCTTCTTCAACGGTCGCTATGCCGTCCTTTGAAAGCATTTCCACATTTTTCATTTCTCCTGTATCTTTTTTCATATAAATTAAGACCGCTACACCGACAATAATAATGAGTATTATAATATTTTTTATCATAACTATTATTTTATCATTCCTAACACGGCTTTGAGAGCTGAGGGTAACTCCCACACAGCAGGGTCTTCTTCGTTGAAATGTCCTTTGTTATGTTCCACAATTATCTTGGCACCAACTCTGTTTTTCCAAGATTCTTGATTTTCCGGTAAAACATATGGGTCATTATCTGAAAAAATTGCTACTGCTTTATTGACAGCATTTCGTATCTTGTCATCATTGAGTGGGGTATTCACCCACGGCCCAGCGATTCGTTCTTCCTCCTCAGTTTCTAGATTACGAAGATTATAAAATCCGGCCACAAAGACAGCTCCACCGATCTTAACACCCTCCGGCAAAGTTTCGAGATATCTAATGATAGTTTGACAACCGATACTATGTCCGACAAAAAATGTATTGGAATCAGGCATACCAACTACTTGTTTTAGAAATGATACCCAAGTTTCTATTTTGGGCTCTGCTGTATTGGGCATCGCTGGCACAAAAACCTCAAATCCCTTTGCTTCCAGCTCTTTTTTGATCCATGGAAACCACGCCTCATCCGGACGTCCTCCCCAACCGTGTACTATAAAAACTCTTTTCATAAATCTAAGCTCTTCTTATCATAACCATAGTTCTCTTCATCTACCAGATCAATTTTAGTTGTTCGGAGTATATACCAGGAATCTCCTTGCAAAATATCTTCATTTTCTTTTGGTTCTGGATAATCCCTTTTGGTTAAATGTTTGATAGCTAGATCATGTCTTGCTCCATCAATCTTTTCTGCTTTACCGGAAAATTGTATACCTAAATTTGGCTCCTTACTCTTGTTACTCACAGTAATAGTCCCCGCTACCTGACTATTTTCAATCAAAGCCTTCGAGTGTCGCACATCCGGATCAGACATCCAGTAGATATTTAAATCTTCATCGTAAACATAGACTAGATCGGCTACCCATAAACCACTCTCGTCTTGCGTCGCCAAACTCATCAAGTGTCCCTTATCTAAAACTTCTAATATTTTAGTTTTTATATCCATTTAATTATCTTTCAAGGAAATTACTTGTATTCCTTTATCATCAATATCTTCTCTGGGCCAAAACTTTGTCAAATCATCAATCTTCCACTTGCCGATATATCCAACTTTTTTCTCCAATTGTCTGCCTGTATAATTTTTTGTCCCAGGATCCCATTCTCTAAGCACTAAAATATCTCCTTCAGCAATATCGAAGTCATTTAAACGCCACTCAAATGTCTTCCTGCCATCAAGGATGGCTTGAAAATATTCCGGCCAAACTTTTTTTTCTATTTTTAACATATTATTTGGGCTGACCTCCTCGGTCTCATAAATTATACCGTTAAGCTTCATAAGGATTTTTGATTACTTTTATTCTACCGTTTTGACGTTCCTTGGAATCATTTATTTTTATACTTTTCGGGTAAGAAACTGTACTCAAGGAAAGTTGTACTTAATAAGTCAGATCCATTTCTGGGTGACGCTAAACGTGCAATGTAAAACCTCATCCCATCTACAATCTCTTTGAAGGAATAAATCTGCTCATCTAACGTTTTCTGGTCGACTATTTTTTTTGCTTCTGATTTCTTTATTGTGTTATTAGTAATATTTTGAACCCTCATCACAGCATGACCGTGCAGCAGAAGGTTTCGCATTTTCCGAAAGTTTTTTAACCGAGAGATGAGATTTTTATACTTTTCTCTTTCCTGCAAATCCTCTTCTTTGAAGTCAAAATTAAAAGTGTAAAGAAAGACTGACGTCTTATCAATAAAGTTTATGCTGTCTAGGTGCTTGAATATGTCTAGATCCGGGCTGAACGAATGATCGCGCACTAACTCACGGAAAAAGGCATTCATGCCACTTTCTAAAATCAAGTGGAGTGAGATTAGTGAATCGACGATATCTTCTTCGGTAAGTTCAGTGTTATTAAGAAGAGGTACGATCCTTTTCACATTCACAGACCAAACTATATGTTGCTCATCAGTGATGGATATAAGTGTTCCGTATTGTAGGTTTGCACCTTCTGAATCTTGTGTGTACATAACGATGGTTGTTTATGAGGATTCAATGTTTCTCGGACTCCGAACCTATCTCAAGATGAATAAAGCAAATTTCTTTTCTCGCCTCCATCCTTTAATCTCCGCTTCTCTTTGCCGTGCCTCTTTCAATGTCTTAAAAGCTTCTTGGTACTTCAATATAACTGGTCTACGCAGTTTTGTGTAATGTGCACCCCACTTCGAATCATTATGTTGTTCTACTCTCCTAACAAGATTATTCGTACAACCGACATAGAGAGATTTATCTGCACATTCTAAGATATAGACGAAATACGACATGAGAACTTTAGGCCCTTCACTTTCGTTCAGGGACTTCTTCTCTCCTGTATATGCTGGCCGCAGGCACTGATGAGCCTTCGTCCAGCGAAGGTGAAGAAGTGCTGCGGGGGTAGGAGTCGGACCTACATACGCAGCTTCAAAGGCTGCTGTCCTGCCGTTAGACGACCCCGCAAATTATTGCAGAAATAGGGTTTTGAGAAACTTTCTACCATTTGCTGTCTTAAGCTGTTTTTCCCTTTTTCTAGCTTCAGTAAGGTTATCATATTGCTCATGGTAAATCATTACCCATGGTTTATGTCTCTTGGTATAGAAATGCTTACCAGAATTATGTTCAGCAAGTCTTCTGTCTAAGTTATTGGTCATTCCCACATAACTCTTTTGAACTGAACAACTCTTTAAAACATAAATGTAATAAACCATAATAAAAAGGCGTGTCCTACCCGCCTCGCGTCGACTCGCCCTGAATTGGGCGAAGTGAGCAAGTCCCCGCGAGTCGAGGCGGGCCGTTAGACCAGCTTCGACTAGATGTCGAATCTAGGCGAGCGACCCCGCAAATTACACCTTGATAGTACGAATTATTTCCACTTTTAGCAAATTTAATTGATGATTTTAGAATTCAGATTCTGATATAATAGAATTATGGATGATAACGTCCATTATAAATTCTCAAGTCATTTGTGCGGTCATTGTGGCGGACCGGCGCCGGATTGGAAGTGCCCGAAGTGCGGTCTGACTTCTTACGTCTTTGACCCCGACCATTTTAAAAAATGTAAGCGCACGGGAAAAATGGAAGCTCTCTGTCAAAAATGCGATGAAGCCGAATCCCAATGTGTCTGTCCGATACAAAATAATTAAACGGATTTAATACAATCGGCCAACGCAATCTCCAGAGCCAATTCCGGAATAGAGGTGCGGCCGGAATCTTCATAGGCAGTAATAAATGACAGTAGAACTTCGGCGGTCAGATCTGAACCGGCTTTTGCCGCTAATTTCTGAAGGAAGACGAAATCATCTTCGGAAACTTGTTTTTTAATATAATCATCCATACCCGCTTTAAGCCGAAGCAAGAAAAGAAAGCGCAGCCGTTCAAGGATAAGCTTGGCAAAAAGCTTCATCTCGGCATTGGCCGCTACGGCGTTCTGGATTGCCCTCATCCCCTTTTCGATATCTTTGTCAATAATTGATTCAAGTATATTTCTAACCAACTCCGCTTTCGGTGCGCCTGTCACTATTTCCACTTCTTCGCGAGTAATTTTTTTATTGTTTGTTGAGGAAAACACTTTTTCCAAAATTCCATGTGCATCACGAAAGGAACCGTCACCCAAAATAGCCACTAGCTCCGCCGCCGCCGGCTCCAGAGTAAAGCCTTCCTTTTTCGCCACCGAGAGAGCAAAAGTTTTGAGCATCACTTGATTTGGTTGTCTGAAAGAAAAAGTCTGACAACGAGAAACTACCGTCTCCGGCACCTTTTCTAATTCGGTTGTCGCCAACACAAACACGACATGTTGCGGCGGTTCCTCAAGAGTTTTGAGAAAAGCGTTCCAGGCATCCTTGGTAAGCATATGCACCTCATCAATAATATAAACCTTGTAATGTGAATCAAAGGGCAGAGTGTTGACGGATTCTCGAATCTCGCGGACATCATCAATACCACGATTAGAGGCGGCGTCCATCTCGACCAAATCGTTGGCTGAAGTGCCAATCTCTCGTGATAAGATTCTCGCCATCGAAGTCTTGCCGGTACCGCGCGAACCGGAGAAGAGATAAGCGTGCGAAATATTACCGAGTTTGATTGCTCCTTCCAAAACTCTGACGATATGATCTTGACCGATAACATCCTTAAAATGTTGCGGACGATATTTGCGATACAGCACGCCTCCGGTTTTAGTATCTTTCTTCATACCGGTATTATACGATTTTTTATGAATTCGGATATAATTGCCTCTACCTCACTCGCGTTATTGGTATTCATTAGTTTAACGCGCAAATCTCCTATTCCATCAATGCCAGATAAATAGGCCTTAAAATGTTTTTTCATCACAGCAAAACTTTTATGCTCGCCGAGTAATTCTTCAAACAATTTTATATGCTTCACCAACACTCGTAACTTTTCTTCTATAGAAGGGGGTTTGTCCAAGTCGGCAAACAACCACGGATTACCGAAGATGGCGCGTCCAAACATTATTCCGTTACAACCCGTTTCTTCAATCCGCATTCTTGCTTCTTTTAAATTTCTTACATCACCATTACCCAAGATTAAAGTTTCTTTGCCGGAAGCATTTCGAATCTCGACGGCGCGTTTGACAAATTCCCACCGGGCCGATACCTTGGACATCTCTTTCCTAGTGCGAGCATGGATAGTCACTACGGCCACATCTTCTTCAAGAATTTCTGGTAACCAATTTTCAAGCTCTGGTTTGTTATAGCCGATACGAGTCTTCACAGATACCGGTAGTGAGCCCGCGCCTTCTTTGGCTGCGTTGATAAGTTCTCTAGCCAGCAACACATTCTTCATAAGCGAAGCTCCGGCGCCTTGTTTCTCCACATTTTTGTCCGGGCAACCCATATTGATGTCAACTCCGTCAAAGCCGAGCTCGCGTGCGAGCTCGGCGGCTTTCTTCATATTTTCGGGCACAGAGGTAAAAAATTGCGCTACTATTGGTCGTTCCGCTTCACTATATTCAAGACTTTTCAAAAGCTTTTTTCTGCCTGCTTCAGGCGCTAATGCTAAACCATCAGCGGAAACAAACTCTGTCCACATCACATCGGGCCCGCCTCGCCTCGGCTCGCCATCGCGAGTCGAGGCGGACTTACTCACTTCTGCAATAATACGTCGAAAAGCCGCGTCCGTCACATCGGCCATGGGCGCCAGTACAAAAATTGGTTTACTTAATTTTCCCCAAAATCCAAGCATATATCCACTCTCTACTATTTACTGTTTACTGTCTACTATTATTTAAACTTGTAGAATACTTTATTTGTCGTGCGCAAGTCCAGATACAAAACTTTTTTAAGAAAATCCTTCTGAGCTTTGATAGAATCATCAGAGAGAAAAGCCTCTAGATTCGAGTGCAACAAAACAGGATCATCCCCTCTTCTCCATATCAATTGTCCGCCATTAGGCAAAAGCAAATTATAATCGTCCGCGGTTATCTTCATAGCCGTTGGCTGAAGATTTAATGTTGGCAAAATTTTTATAAATCCCAAAAGCGACTCAAAGTTCTCCGCAGGAATAAGTTGCTTGCCTATAGGATTGCCGATCGGCTCTTCCGTACTATAGACAAAGTAAACTCCGTTTGAAAAAGAGGGGGCGGGCGCAAAGATAAATCCTCCCTTATCCACAAAGAAACATTCATCTTCAATACAATACAGAGCGAAGGGCATACGCTCTTCAACATTTATGACAAGAGTTTGAAATTTGTCTAGGTTTAAATCAACAGATCGAAGTCTTGGAAATTTTTCAATGAGACTTTGCTTAATAGCGCGCCGCGGATAGATAAACGCATTGGCGCGAGGAATCATCCAAAGATAATGATTGTCAATCAAACTTTGAACAGCTTGGGTCATCTCTTCCCTATCTGCTACATTTTCTCCAGTTATCATTACCGCTGTAATCAGAAATTTTTCCAAACGAGAAAGATAAATCAGCGTAAAAACTATAGTCAAGACGCCAATTAGAACAAGGGCAAATTTTATACGCCTTCTTTTTTTCTTTTTCTGATAAAATCCGGCCGAATTTATAACCCTGCCGCTCGAAACTATTTTCATAAAGAAAGTATATCAAACCTCTCAATAGACCATACAAGCCCTCTTACTGTGCAAAGCTCGACTTTGCACAGTTATGGCAATAGTTCTTTGGTAATTTCCTTAGCTGGACTACTGGAAACAAATTTTTTATACGACGAAATGCTTTTTTCTTTAGTATAACGATCCGTTATAATATCCGTTACTAATAATCCTTCAAACCTATTTTTATCAATACAATCTTGATAACTTGACCATGGATAGAGATGCTCTTTTCCCGTCCATCCTTTTATTTCGCATGGATGTTTATGAATGTATGCCGAGGTATGCATTAATTGTCTGTCTTCGCCAATATGGACACTTTTATACGGACCTTGAAATAAGTGCCCGCTTTTTTCATGTCTAGTATTAAAATACTTTGTATATGCAGTCAAAACCCTGTGCATATATTTAGAAATGCCATTATCAACTAATTCACGAATAATTATATGAAAATGGTTTGGCGCTAAACAGAAAACTACTAGTTCCACAATCCTCTTTTTTAGGATATCATTCTTTAACTCATCCGTAATGTGCAAAGTCGATCTTTGCACATTTTGGCGTATTTCTCTGCTTATATTTTTTATAACCACTTCTCCTTGAAAAGCCATGAGGAGAAATAAAAATCTTAAGCGATCTTGATCTGTTTCAAAGATTGGTTGTTTTTGCATTCCCCTGTTAAAGACATGCAAATATTCTCCGGGCGCATGAAATCGCATACCTCTATTGTATACCTATATTTATTTGTGCAAAGTCGAGCTTTGCACAGTTTTAACAAAGAAGTCCCGCACAGAGTTTGTACATTTCTGTACGAGACTTCTGTGTGGGACCACGATGCAATTAAGGACCTTTCCATGTTTTCAACATTATCCCTGAGATGGATGCTCTGACATCGTCAGCCTTTCTGCGTCCATTCTGATACGAATATTCCTGGTCCGACGCGAGACGAGTTACAACGCGATCAAGTGCTTCCTCGGTTCCTTCGGGGAACGCCTTGCGATCGACGTGAGCTAACTCTTCATTAATGACCTCGCGCACTCTTCGTTCATACGGTTTCTCTTTCGTTTCCTGGTCTGCCATGACCGTTCTCCTTTCGTTACTTCGATAGAATCCCAACACTTTGCATGATTGCTAAAGTTTCTTCTGCCCCTTCTTCGCGGAGCTTCTGTTTTACAATCTCCTCCGCCGTCACCGTCGGTTCTTTCCAGACTTTTCGGTCCTCGAGAAAAGTACTAATCAGTCTCACGACTCGTTTCCTATCTTTCGCCGACAGTCGCACCTCCAAACTATGTAAAAGATCCTTCAAGAACAATGAGTCAGATTCATTGAGCATATTTACCTCCCCTAATAAACAGTTTTTTACTTTCTGGATGTGATTATATATTAAATAAAAAATATGTCAAATAAAAATTACTTTACTTTTTTATCTCCGACAGACCGTTCATGTATGGTACTAGTACTTCCGGAAGTTTTATGGAACCGTCGGCTTGTTGAAAATTTTCTACCAGAGAAACAAGGAGACGCGGAGTGGGAGCGGCAGTGGCATTGAGAGAGTGGGCATATTGAAGTCTTCCCTCACCATCTTTATATCGAGTATTTAAACGCCTGGTTTGAAAGTCGTGGAAATAAGAAGCGGAGCCAATTTCTCTATAAGTGTTCTCGCCCGGCACCCAGAGTTCGATATCATATTTTTTAACCTGACCGAGACCCAGGTCCCCCCCGCAATTTATAACTGTGCGGTACGGAATTTGAAGAGATTCAATAAATTCTTCAGTATTGCGATTTAATTCTTCATGATATTTTACCGACTCGTCGTGATTCGCTTCGCAAAGAATCACTTGCTCAAATTTGAAAAATTCATGCACTCGAACCAAACCCTTTACATCTTTGGAATGACTGCCGATTTCCCGGCGAAAGCAGGACGAGAAAGCCAGAATTTTTTTCGGTAATTCTTCTTTAGAAATCGTTTCGTCTTGGAAAAGCCCCATAATCGCCACTTCCGCCGTACCGGCCAAATATTTTTCATCTTGAACTTTATAAAGGTCGTCCTCACTTTGTGGCAACCAACCAGTACCCAGAAGCGGTTCGCGGCGAACCAAGGAGGGAGCAAAGTAGAGAGAAAAACCACGCGAGACGAAAAAGTCAAGCGCATAGCGCCAAACGGCAAAGGAAAGCATGGCCCCCGAACCTTTGAGAAAATATCCTCGAAAACCGGCCACTTTCGTTCCCCGTTCGAAATCAGCCATACCAAGAGCGGTCATAAGTTCCATGTGACTCTTAAGTTCAAAATCAAATTTAGGAATGTTACCCCATCTTCTTATTTCTTCATTATCGGCATCGCTATCACCTTCCGGCACCGACCTGTCGGGAATGTTCGGCACCTTAAGCATCAGTGCCCGCCATTCGCGCATTATTTCTTTTAATTCTTCTTCATCTCGTTCTAGTTCGCTTTTGAGCGTCTTCATTTTTCCAAGAATGGCCTCACGCTCTTCGGAACTAGCTTTTACTATCTTATTGTTGGCTACATTTTGATCAGCGCGTTTCTCTTCCACCCGCCCGAGAAAAACCTTCCGTTTATTGTCAATTTCAACAAGTCTATCAAGGTCAATCTCCACTCGCTTAGATTTTGCCGCTTTGGCTATCAACTTTTTATTTTCCCTGATAAATTTAATATCGAGCATAAATTAGCTTTTTGCTTCTAGCTATTAGCTATTAGCTTAAATACATAATACAAGAATGCTATTATAAATGAAATGATACAAAATCTGTCACCCAGAGACTTTCCGGAACTTCTCAAAGAAATACCGGATCCTCCCGCGCGATTGCGCTATGAAGGCGCATTGCCAAAAGCTGGCAACAAACTCCTGGCCATAGTCGGTTCAAGAAAATATACAAGCTATGGAAGAGAGGTGTGCGAATCCATAATCTCCGGGCTTGCCGGTTCTCCTATTACAATCGTTTCCGGCCTGGCCCTCGGCATTGATTCCATCGCTCACCGCGCCAGTCTGCGCGCCGGACTTCAAACTATCGCCATCCCGGGTTCCGGTCTTGATAGAAAAGTCCTGCATCCCCACTCTCATGTCAATCTCGCTAATGAAATTGTAGAAAGTGGCGGAGGATTGATTTCGGAATATGACGACACCATGCCTTCGGGCGCCTGGGCCTTCCCGAGGAGAAACAGAATCATGGCGGGAATGTGTCATACCACTTTGGTTATTGAGGCCGAGAGAAAATCCGGGACACTCATCACTTCGCGACTGGCTACCGAATACAATCGAGAGGTTGGCTGTGTCCCCGGTCCGGTAAATTCTCCCACCTCGGACGGAGCGCATATGCTTATCCGCCTCGGCGCGGCGCTGATACGCGACGCCAATGATGTGCGAGAACTTCTGGGATTAAAAAGAATGGATGAAAATCCAACTCTTGTAGATATTGAAGAATTGAGTGATGAAGAAAAAATTTTTATACAAATTTTGGAAAAGTCATGTCCGCGAGATGAACTTATTCGCCAATCAAAACTCGACATAGGCACCGCCAGCGCCACCCTCTCACTTCTAGAAATCAAAGGTTTGATTATCGAAGAACTAGGCGAGGTTAGAAGAACGTTTTAACTCTATTTATACAAAAAACCGCCCATACCTCCCAATAGACGGTTCATAATTTGCTACTCGTATATTCTTGCCTTTTTCAAAAATTTTTCTTTTTCCTTGGAGTTAATTCTGGATCTGGGCCAACGAGGTGCCGCCATTTGGGATTAAGATAACAAATCCCCATTACCACAAGGGCAAGAACACCTATAGCTAGTGCTGGTAAAACTACAACCGATAACAATTCCCTTAGAGTATCCATACTTGGAAATCCTCCTCTATCTGGTTCTTGTCGATTTACATTCTAATATCAATTTACGCTAATTTCTACAAGTAATCAAATCTATGTTTAATCAAAGAAAAAGGGGCGAGTCAAAAGTTCGACTCGCCCCATCTGGGGCTCGCAACGAGCACTCAGTCTGCCAAGCGCGGTTCGTAGAGATTTCGCGCCTGAACGATCAAGTGCACTTGCTCGAGCTTGAGCGGAGAATGATCCGGTGCCTTAAGAACGCCCTCACCGAGCGTATGGTTGTCGCCGAAGATCCGAGCCCTCTCGGTGTAGAGACCGTTGAGCTTGTGTCGCGTCCCGAACATCGGTTGGGACTTCACGTTCTTCGGCTCCTGCTTTGTACCGAGACAGAGCAAGCTTGCTTGTTGAATCTCGTCCCATGTATGCGGGATCGGAACAGCGAAGATGTCGCCCTGTCGTTTCGAGGCCACTCGGAAAGCTTGCTCGAATTTCGTGATGACCTCCGGCTTCAGCGCGGCGTAGAACGAATCGTCGCCTTCTCGCTGAAAAGCACGAAACGGCTCGTCTCGCAAACGGACCAGGAACGGACGTTCGTCGGTGCCTCCAAACCAGTACTGCGTTTCGGACCCACCGCTTATGATACGGAGCAGAAACTGCTCGCCGTTCATGAGAGGGAAGAACTCCGACTCGGGGTTGTCTGGCAGAACGATGTCTGTACTTTCTCGGAAAGGCGGAGCGTGTGCACCCCCCTTGTAGCCGAACTGGAGCTTAGCCATTCCGGCTTTCTTCGGAACAGTTCTCATCTTGAAGAGTTTCATCTCATGCCTCCTTTCTTAGGCGTGGAGTTGGGGAGCGATCGGGAAGAACAGTTTCGTCCTGCACGCAGGACAGAAGACATAATCACCCGGACCGCTCGGGTCGGTCTTGTAACAATGACTGCAAAAAGCAACACCGCACGAAGGACAGTTGTAGTCGCAATTCTGCTCTCCTACTTTCGCCCCACAATTAGGGCAATCGCGAGGAGAAACAACAACCAGCTCTTTCTGCATCGGTTTCTCCTTTCTCAAAGGACTGTTTTACCGCAATTTTCTAATCGCAGAGCCTACCGGACACCATGTCCGATATTGCCGCTTATCGTAGCATGTATTGGTTATGCAGTCAAGGTTCATCGCGTACACTTTTGGCGGGTTTTCGTTTATAAAAAATAATACCAAATACTTGCGATCGCAAATAAATGGTAGGACCGGAGTCCCAAAAGACGATCTTTTGGGACATAAAATTTTGCTCTCAATAAATCAAATTTAACGACTACGTTATAATCTCACGACCGTGAATTAATAACGTATTAATTTATTACACAACTTAAAATCAGAAAAACTTTTTAATAATAAATTTGCAAATAGAAAGTTTCTGTAGTATCTGTTAAGCAATGCGTTTACTTATAGTAGAGTCGCCGTCGAAGGCCAAGACTATCGAAAAATATCTTGGTAAAGATTTTCGCGTGGTGGCTTCTATCGGTCATATCAGAGACCTTCCTAAATCAAATAGAGCCGCCATTGATATACCGGCCGGCTTCGTGCCGCATTACGAAGTGGTGAAAGGAAAGGAGAAAGTAATTTCCGAAATTAAATCACTGGTAAAAAAGGCCGACGAAGTCTTGCTTGCCACCGACCCAGACCGCGAGGGTGAGGCCATTGCCTGGCACGTAGAAGAAACGGTTGGGCTCAAGAATCCAAAACGCGTTGTTTTTTACGAAATTACCAAAGAAGCCGTGGAGGAAGCTATTGAACACCCGAGAGAAATCGATACCAATTTGAGAGAAGCGCAAGAAGCCAGAAGAGTGCTGGATCGCCTAGTAGGCTACGATCTCTCTGGACTTATCTGGAAAAAAGTGCGTTACGGTCTGTCGGCCGGCAGAGTGCAATCCCCCGCCCTTAGAATTATCATGGAACGCGAAAGAGAAATTCGCGCGTTTGAGTCAATCACTTTCTGGAAAATTTTTGCAAATTTGGAATCCAAAGTCAGACCTTTAAAAGATTCTCAAGGTCTGACCTTTGAATGTTCGGTTGAGCCTACAGACCAGAAAGAAGTGGAAAACATTCTTGAAGCAGGCAGAAATGGTTCGTGGCAAATAACAGATATTAAAGAAACGAAGGTGGCGCGCGCTCCGCGCGCGCCCTTCATCACCTCAACTCTGCAACAGGCGGCCAGCTCCCGACTTGGCCTCGCACCGTCTCGCACCATGTACTTTGCCCAAAGACTCTATGAAGCTGGACATATTACTTATATGCGCACAGATTCTACAAATCTTGGAGCAGCCGCGCGCAAGGAGGTTGAAGAATTGATAAAGAAAAAATACGGAGAAAGTTATTTTGAATCGCATGTTTTTACTAAAAAATCAAAAAACGCCCAAGAAGCCCACGAAGCCATCAGACCTACGCACATGAAAGTGGAAATGGCCGGAGTGAGCGACGGGGAGAAGAAACTCTACGGTTTAATCTGGCAAAGAACCATATCCAGCCAGATGAAATCAGCGGAAATTATGCGCACGAAGGTGGTGGCGAATATACAAGAAGTTGAGCTTCCACTTGGAAGCTCAACTTCCAAGCGAGATTTAATACCTGATTTCTGGCTCAATGGTTCGCGCATCATCTTCGACGGCTGGCTTAAGGCGGACCGCCTATCGGCCGGCGAAGATATTGTCTTACCGAAACTTGATATCGGCGAACCATTAAAACTGATAGACATGAATGTTGAGCAAAAAGAAACCCAACCGCCAGCCAGATACTCGGAAGCGGGTCTGGTTAAGGAACTTGAGAAACGCGGTATCGGTCGACCTTCCACTTATGCTTCTATTATCAAAACTTTGGATGATCGCGGATATGTAGAAAAAAGGGCTAAAGCGCTCTATCCAACTGATACCGGCGAGGTAGTCAGCACTTTTCTCGAAGAACATTTTCCTACTTATATCAGCGACTCCTTCACCGCCGAAATGGAAGACGAATTGGATGATATTGCCAACGGCGCACGTACCTATAGGAAAACCCTGTCAGACTTTTATACACCATTTCTAAAAGCGGTGGTAGAAAAAGAAAAAGTTCCAAAAGTCACCAATCTTGGCCAGGCGCCAGAGGACTTGAAGTGTCCTGTCTGTGGAGCTAACATGATTATCAAGCTTGGCCGAGGCGGCAAGTTCCTGTCATGTGAAAAGTATCCGGAGTGTCAGGGAGCCCGCACCATGGAAGGTAAAGAGCTTGAGGGGCCTAAAGATACCGGAGAAATCTGTCCAAAATGTGGCAAGGGAAATCTGACCACTCGCGAGGGTAAGTTTGGAATGTTCACCACCTGTTCGCGTTTTCCAAAATGCAAATTTGTTAAAAAGGATAAAGAACAAGAAAAGGCGAACTCCACCGGAGTAGAATGTCCGATTTGTAAAAATGCCCTGCCTGCCGGCAGGCAGGGCTTCATATCGGAAAGACGCGGACGGTTCGGAGTTTTCTACAGCTGTTCAAATTATCCCGATTGCAAATATGCCATCAAGGCCAAGCCCACCGGGGAAGTTTGTAAACTCTGCGATAGTTTAATGATGGAAGGCACTAAAACTATTCCAGAAAGATGCTCAAATAAAAAATGCCCAAATCACAATCCGCACAAAACCAGCCAGATGTAAACATCCTCGACAAAATCGTGAGAAGCATGTCGGGTTCTTCCGCCGAGGAGATAGCAATGGTAAAGAAAGCTTTTGCCTTCGTCGAGCGGGCGCACCTTGAACACAAAAGACTTTCGGGTGAACCGTATCTCAAACATTTATCGGAAACGGCCCAAATCTTGACGGATCTGGGAGCGGGAGGAGCCACGATAGCGGCCGGATTACTCCACGATACCATCGAGGACGTCGGTATAAAAAGAGAAGAAATCGTCAAAGAATTTGGGGAAGAAATTGCTTTTCTCGTCGAAGGCGTAACCAAACTCGGACATCTCAAGTACAGGGGCATCGATCGTCACAACGAGAGTCTGCGAAAACTTTTCGTCGCCATGTCGGAGGACATCAGGGTGCTTCTTATTAAACTTGCAGACCGCCTGCACAACATGAGAACGCTCTCTTATGTGCCAAAAGATAAACAAAGACGAATAGCGGCTGAAACGCTTGAAATTTATGCGCCTATCGCCTACCGGTTAGGCATTAGGAAAATTAATCGCGAACTTGAGGACCTTTCTTTCCCCTATGTTTATCCCAAGGCCTATGAAGAAATGACGAAGGCGCTCAAAGAGCGGCATCAAGATAGAATTGAAAGTTTAGAGAAATTCTCCCACTCTGTTATCAAAACACTCGTGAAAGAAGGACTGACTACGGCTAAGACAGAGTATCGAGTGAAGGGTCTTTATAGTCTCTACAAAAAATATCTTAGGTATGACAAAGACTTGGAAAAAATTTACGATGTTAATGCCATACGCATTATGGTAGATTCCGTTGCCGATTGTTATCAAGCGCTGGGAGCCATACACGGACGTTGGAGACCCCTGCCTCATCGCATTAAAGATTATATCGCTTTCCCAAAACCGAACGGCTATCAAGCTCTGCATACGACCGTCTTTGTCGGCGATGGCAATATTGTGGAAGTTCAAATCAAGACCCACGAAATGTACCGGTATTCCGAATACGGTGTGGCTTCCCACCTTTTGTACAAAGCAGACAAGCAGGGCAAAAAAATTTTGGATTGGATATACGCTCTCTTGCCCAAACTAAGAAGAACCGGCAACCCAAGCGCTCTTCAGGAAAAAGATGTGCCCAAATGGATTTCGGAATTGGCATCATACCGAGGACCGGCAAAAAATCAACGCCTCTTCCGCGAACGATTGGCCAGCGATTTTTTCAATTATCGCATATTTGTTTTTTCGCCCAAGGGCGACGTGGTAGACCTGCCGATCGGCTCAACACCCATTGACTTCGCCTATTCGATACACTCCAATATCGGCGACCACATGACAGGCGCTAAGGTCAATGGCAAATTAGTCGCGCTAGATACGGAGCTTCACAACGGAGATATTGTCTTTATCATGACAAGCGAAACCGCCAAGCCCAATCGCAAATGGCTCGATATGACCAAAACCTCAATGGCGCGCCGCCATATCCGTCGCGAACTTATCAAGCTAAGAGAATCGGAAAACTCTTAAAGGCTAAAATTGGCGACCGAATAGAGAGATTCGTCGTCTCCGCTACCAGTCAGAGACGGCGCCTCCGCTGTCGAAAAGTTTTGTTCCGGTTGATTCTTGATTTTCTCGTCAGAAATAATTCTATCCAACAAGGCGCGCAGATCGTCTTTGTTGAAGAAATCAATCGTCACCCGGCCGCCTTCTTCCTTTTTTTCTATCCGCACCCGAGTGCCAAGTTTTTCTTTGAATTGATCTTCAATGTCTATCAGTTCCTGGTCAATAAGTTTGCGAGCGCGCTCCACCGCAATATGGCGAGCAATACCTTCGGCTTCCCTGACATTGAGTTTTTTAAAAATAATTTCTTTGAAAAGAGTCTCCTGCTCCTGCGGTCGGTCTATCAGCATCATCAGCGGACGGGTGTGGCCTTCGGTAATCTTGTTTTCCGAGAGCGCATTAATAATGTAATCCGGAAGCGTAAGAATGCGCAAAGAATTTGAAACATATTCGCGGCTCTTGCCGACTTTCTTGCCTATCTCATGGTGTTTGAAATTAAATTCTTTTACCAATCGATCAAAGGCTCGCGCCCGGTCCACCGGACTAAGATCCTCGCGTTGGATATTCTCGATGATAGCGAGCTCAAGTTTCATCAAATCCGTTTCTTCACCGGTGCGGATAAGTACCGGCACTTGCGCGAGACCGGCTAGGCGAGCGGCGCGAAGGCGCCGCTCGCCGGCTACCAATTCGTACTCTACGCCGATACCGCCGTCTTCTTTTATTATTTCATTACGCGTCACGACCAGAGCCTGAAGCACGCCATATTGGCGAATTGAATCCGCGAGACTTCTTAATTGAACCTCGTCAAATCCGCGGCGCGGTTGAAATGGGTTTGGTTTGATTTTATCCACCTCTATCCAGAAAATGGAATCGTTATAGAATCGTGACATGAAGTTATTATAACCTACAACTCACAACCTACAACAAACAACGGATTAGATTGTCTAAGCTTAAATTCTATTGTATGTTGTAAGTCGTTGGTTGTTAGTTAATATTTGCCGGGATGGCGGAATTGGTAGACGCACACGACTCAAAATCGTGCGGAGCAATCCATGAGAGTTCAATTCTCTCTCCCGGCACCAAAAATATGTATAATTAGATGAATGGGTTCTGCAACAGAAATTGCGTGGCACACAAAACCGGTCTCAAAAGTTTTAGAGATATTAAAATCGAGTGAACACGGACTCTCAAGCATTGAGGTAAAACATAGGCTTGAAGAGAATGGGCCAAATGTTTTGCCGGAGTCAAGGCCGGATAATGTTGCTCTTATCTTTCTGCGGCAATTTCAGAGTCCATTAATTTATATTCTCCTGGCCGCAGCTTTGGCGGTATTTTTTATAGGAGAGAAAACCGATGGTATTGTTATTATCACAGTTCTCATTTTGAATGCCGTTGTCGGCTCTATTCAAGAAGGTCGGGCCAGAAATACTCTCCTGGCCTTAAAGCAATACGTGGAAACAAAGGCGGTAGTTTTGCGGGACGACAAAGAAATTATTATTGCCGATTCGCAGGTGGTGGTAGGAGACATTATCTTACTCCAAGGAGGCGAAAAAATAGCGGCCGATGCAAGAATCATATCCGCACAAAATCTCAAGATTGACGAATCTTCTCTTACCGGAGAATCAGGGGCGGTGCATAAAACGTCTGACACCTTGGATAATCCAAATCTGACTGCGCAAGAAGAACGCAACATGCTATTCAAAGGCACTCACGTGGTCGCCGGCAATGGCAAGGCCATAGTGGTAAGAACCGGGGTGGAAACAATTATCGGTAAAATAGCCAAGGAAGTATCTTTAATTGAGAAAGAGATCCCGCTTAAAACCAACATTCGCAACCTCTCAAGAATAATTATTCTAATTACGGTGGGTGTCAGCGCTCTTTTATTTATCGTCGGTATTATCTCCGGCAAATCTATAATTGAGATGCTTGTCTTTGTTATTTCAATTTCGGTTTCCATCATTCCAGAGGGCCTGCCAGTTGCTATTACCGTCATATTGGCCACCGGAGTTTGGAGGATGAGTAAGAGAAACGCCCTAATTAAACGTCTGCAAGCGGTAGAAGCGCTCGGACAAGCAAAAGTCATCGCAGTCGATAAGACGGGAACCATTACCAAAAATGAAATGGTGGTTCAAACCATTCATGTGGACGGTCAGATGTTTGAGATTGACGGAGTCGGATATGAACCGAAGGGTGATATAAGAATCAACAAACAAATTATAAATCCGCCCAATCACCCGGAACTTCTACTTTGTGGTAAAATCGCCGCTCTCTCGGCCAGCGCCAGAGTCATGCTTCAAGAAAAAACTACGGAATGGAAAATCTCCGGCGACCCAACGGAAGCGGCCATGGTGGTGCTCGCCAGAAAGTTGGGTTTCAATAGAGATGATCTGGAACACGAATCACCGCTCATGGCAGAGATACCTTTCGACTACAACACTAAATATCATGCGACTCTACATAAAGATAAGGAAACAAATTTCTTAGCAGTAGCCGGCGCGCCCGAAGTAATTTTAGAAAATTCAAATAAAATTTGGCAAGATAACAAAGAAATAGGCCTCTCTCCCGAACGCAAAGAAGAATTGATATCTATATTCTTCGACATTTCAAGAAGAGGGCTTAGAGTTCTGGCACTGGCTTCAAGTTCGCGCGGCTCTGACGATTTAAATCAGGAAGATGTAATGAATCTGACCTTTACCGGATTCTGCGGTCTCAAGGATGCCTTGCGTCTCGAAGTTAAGGAAGCCACCAAACGCGCCATAGCGGCCGGCATGAGAGTGGTGATGATCACCGGCGACCATCAAACCACGGCAGAAGCCATAGCCAAGGAAGCGGGTATTTATAAAACCGGTGATACCAGCCTGACCGGTGTTGAGATAGATAAATTTTCGGACGGCGTGCTTAAAGAATACTTGACCAAGACTTCGGTATTTGCCAGAGTCACACCGGAACACAAACTCCGCATTATCAATGCTTATAAAGCCAGAGGAGAAATTATTGCTATGACCGGCGACGGAGTAAATGACGCGCCATCTCTGGTGGCGGCAGATCTTGGAGTGGCAATGGGTAAGATTGGTACAGAAGTGGCTAAGGAAGCTTCTGATATTGTCCTCTTGGATGATAATTTCGGCAGTATCGTTTCGGCAATAGAGGAAGGCAGAAACATTTACAAAACAATCACAAAAGTAGTTCTTTATCTTCTGTCTACCAGTCTGGGTGAACTGCTGGTGATTACGGGAGCCATTTTTGTAGGTCTGCCCTTACCACTTTTACCGGCACAGATCATATGGTTAAACTTCGTCACGGACGGATTCTTCACTGTCGCTCTTGCCATGGAGCCGAAGGAGCACGGCTTGTTGAGCAAAACATTTAAGAAGCCGGGGAGATATCTGGTGGATACTTTGATGGGGCAGAGAATATTGCTTATGGCGTTACCAATGCTTGTGATAACTCTTGTGTTGTTTCAAAATTATTTTGAAACAGATTTGGCCAAGGCGTGGACAATCTCTCTCACTGTCCTCGCCGTCTTTCAATGGTTTAATGCTTGGAATTGCCGTTCCGAAAATAAGTCAATCTTTCAGGCAAATATTTTCGAAAACAGATTTATGGCGGGCGCTACCTTGGCGGCTTTATCGTTCCAGATACTCGCCGTCTATAATCCCTTGTTCCAAAGATTTTTGCATACCGTACCACTTGCTCTTTCCGATTGGTTGGTTATTATTGCCCTGGCAACTTCTATTATCTGGGTAGAAGAAGTTAGAAAATTTTTATGGCGCAACAAAAAATCCTCGTTATCGTTGGTCCCACCGCTTCAGGTAAGTCAAGCCTAGCTGTTCGATTAGCAAAAAAATTCAACGGAGAGATAATTTCCGCCGACTCGCGACAAGTCTATAAAGGTCTCGATATTGGTACGGGTAAAATCACTAAACAAGAGATGCGGGGCGTGCCACATCACCTGCTCAACGTTGCCAATCCTAAAAAACAATTCTCGGTGTCAGAATACAAAACTCTGGCTGAAAATAACTTACGATATATCGTAAGTTGTGGAAAATTGCCTATAGTTGTTGGGGGAACGGGTTTTTACATAGATACCCTTACCGGAAGAATTAACTTTCCTAACGTGCCGCCGGACAAGAAACTTCGAGAGAAACTTTCTCAAAAATCTATTGAGACACTTTTTGAAATGTTGATGAAAAAAGATCCGACTAGAGCCAAAACAATCGACAAATATAACAAGGTTCGTCTGATCCGCGCTCTAGAGATTATCAAGAAAATTGGCTCCATTCCCCCACTTGGAAGCTCAACCTCCAAGTCTCGGTACCGCTTCATATTTATCGGATTAAAGCCAGATGACCTCGACAAAAGAATTTACAAAAGATTACTTATAAGATTTAACGGTATAATTCGTGAAGGCAAAAAACTGCATAAACAAGGACTGTCATACAAACGTATGTATGAACTTGGGCTTGAATACCGATATATTGGTATGTATTTGCAAAATAAAATCTCTAAAAAAGAAACAATGGATAAACTTTATTTGGCAATCAAACACTACGCCAAGCGGCAAATGACCTGGTTTAAGCGAAATAAAGAAATTAGATGGTTTACCATGAGCTCTGTCGAAGGGTTCAAACCGGAAACATACAAAGAGATAGAAAAATATACTGGACGTATGCTAGGATGACGTCACTGGGCGATTAGTTAAGTGGTATAACTTCGGTCTCCACCCCGTCGCTCGCGAGCGACGGGGTCCAAAACCGATATATATGTATTACGTATATATTCTAAAAAATCTCAAAACAAAGAATTTGTATATAGGATACACCCGAAATTTAAGACGTAGAATAAATGAGCATCAGAGCGGAAAGGTATACACAACAAAACGATTAGGACGTGATGTGGACCTCGTTTACTACGAAGCTTATAAAAATGAGGATGATGCAAGAGATAGGGAGAAAAGTTTTAAAAATTCTGGTTCCGTGTACAATGGACTAGTTAAACGAATAAAACGCAGTAGGGGCGATTAGTTAAGTGGTATAACTTCGGTCTCCAAAACCGATATCGGGGGTTCGATTCCCTCATCGCCCGCCAATCAGATTTTCTTTTCCTTGTAGATGGTGTGCTTGCGCGCTATGGGGTTGTATTTTTTGAACTCAAGTTTGCGCTCGACGGATTTTCGATTTTTGCGCGAATAATAAGTGTGGCCTTTACCGACCCCTTTTTCGTCTCCCACCGAGACTAGTTTTATGAGATGCAATTGCGACATGGAAAGAAATGGTTACTTAGCGGCATAAATCTCAGCTCCTTCCTTCACCGGCTGAGAAACCTTTATAGCCACTTCTTCACCTTTCTTGCCAGACTTGACAGATTTGTGATCAAGTTGCATAGAAGCAACCGTGTCCGTAAATTCTTGATCCCCGCGTCTTATATTGACCTGGCTCCCAACTTTGAGAGCCTTATTCAATCTAACCACCGCCACGCCAAGCTTGTCGTAGAAATGCACCACCTTGCCGATTGGTTTTTCCTTTAACATGACATAAATGCTACACAGTCTATTAAATTTTGCAAGTCACTAGAAAGTGAACGTGTAGAGAAGGATGCCCAGAAAAAGTGACGCAAAACAAGCAAAAAAACCGATAGTTTCTATCGTCATATGCAGCAACTTAATTGGGAAATGTCTTTGGTGAATGACAGCGCGACAATTTTTATGGATTCCGACAGCGTCGGGAACATCGGCAAGGAATTTGTTACATCGTCAATCGTGTTTTTGTTCTTGACCAGTATCATGGCTTCGGCGATAAGCTCGCCAGCATTCGGCGCGAGAATATGCACGCCAAGAATTTGTTTCGTTTTCGGATGAATCGCCATTTTTATCATTCCCTCGGTACGGTGCATGATAATCGCTTTTGGCACATCCTCGAACGAAACCGTGCGGCAGGCACATACCCCCATTTGCTTCATCTGCTCGTCCTCGGTAAAACCGACACCGGCAAGCTGGGGGTCGGTAAAAATAGTGTAGGGCACGGTATTATAGTCAATCGATTTGAGCGTTTGCCCTGAGCGAGCGTCAGCGAGTCGAAGGGCGTTTTCCGCGGCCAGCGTTCCTTCTCGTCCGGCGGTCGGTTCAAGACGCAAGGGTCCGCTCGTAACATCGCCGACTGCAAAAATATGCGGTTGCGAAGTTTGGAAGTGCTGATTGACTACAACAGCTTTCTTTGCATCAATGTTAACCCCGGCTTTATCTAATCCAAGGCCGCCAGTATTCGGGGTTTTACCTGCGGCAAGAAGAATCTCGTCAGCAGATGTTTCTTCTGGTTTGCCGCCAACGGTGTAAGAAACGACTTTTTTATCTTTTTCCTTTCGGGCACTTTTTACTTCGACATTTGTTTTTATGATTATGCCCTCCTTCTGTAGTAATTCCTGAAGGCGGTCTGTGAATGCCTTTTCGGCGGGCGGAAATAATGAGGGCCCGCGCTGGAGAATCGTTACTTTTGTGCCGAAACGCGAGAACATTTGCCCGAATTCAAGTCCCAGAGGGCCCGCACCAACCACGATCAATTCTTTCGGCTGATTTTGCAGACGCAATGCTTCAATATGAGTGATAAATCCAACTTCGCGAATACCCTCAATCGGCGGAACATTAGCAGTTGAACCAGCGGCGATAATAAATTTTTCCGCACTCAGTTTTTCCTTGCCCGCCGAAGCTTTAGCGAAGGAGGGTCCGTTGACTTCAATTTTGTTTTGAGAAACAAATTTTGCCTTTCCTTCGATAACGGTGACATTCTCAAGATACTTTAAAACTTTTTCATATTTTTCAACCCGCAACTTTTCAACCAGCGATAATTCATCTTGCACAACTTTCTGAAAATCAAAATTTTTCACTTCAAGCTCAACACCGGCAACACCGTGATGTTTGGCATAATGCAAAATTTCGCCAGCGTAAAGAAGCGTCTTTGACGGCACACACCCGACATTGACGCAAGTGCCACCAAGCGGCAGTCCGGAGTTAATGAGTGCCGTTTTTGCTTTAAGTTCGTTGGCGCGGATGGCGGCGGCAAATGCCCCCGCCCCGCCGCCGATAATTATAAGGTCAAATTTTTTCACCCCGTTAGAAATTTGGGCTCTCTCATCTTTAAATTTTGTCTCGTTTTTCGCCATAACTTTATTGTTAGATTATTTTTTTGAGCTTGTCTGTATCCATACTTGAATTCATATTCAAATGATAGCAAAATAAGAATCAATCTGAAATAACCAGTGTTTACACTGAGCGAGCCTTAGCGAGTCGAAGTGCGCCGGGCAGGATTCGAACCTGCGTAGGCCTAAGGCCGACAGATTTACAGTCTGTTGCGATTGACCGCTCCGCCACCGACGCAATTTAACCATCCTAATTGAAATTAACGCAATTTGCAAAAATCCAACATTGTGCTAACGTTAGGAGCGGATCCATTGGCGAGGGTGAATTCCCGTCACACGTCATCCTTGCCTCTCCCGGGGGTGCACCAGAGGGGGGTCGCCGCGATACGCCTCCAGCGGTGGCCCCTCTTTTTTTATTTTAGGACCGGTTCTTTTTTCGTGATTATCGCGCCCACATGACCCGAGTATCTGCTCCTTTTAACATCGAAAGTAAATTGACCGTCTTTAACATTAACCAAAACCATACCCCCAGAAAGCACTTTATTTGAAATCATCATGGAGGCTACGGGATTTAGAATTTTGTCTTGAATCAGACGCTTTAATGGTCTGGCTCCGTATTGTGGATCATATCCTTCTTTGGCCAATAATTCCGAAACTGATTCCGTGGTAGAAAGATCGATTTCCTTATCCTTCAGGCGTTTCTTAATAATATCAATTTGAATATTGACTATCTCTTGGACTGCTTCTTTTGAAAGAATGTCGAAGATAATAATATCGTCAAGACGATTAAGAAATTCGGGTCGGAAATGTTCCTTAAGGGTTGAGAGCACTTTTTCCTTCACGTCTTCATAAGTTTCCTTCTCACCATTACTGAATCCGATGGTTTGCATCTTGTCTATATATTGGGCTCCGACATTGGAAGTCATAATAATAACCGTATTTTTGAAATTAATGACTCTGCCCTTGGCATCGGTCAAACGACCGTTATCAAGAATCTGCAATAAAATGTTGAACACTTCTGGGTGAGCTTTTTCTATCTCATCAAAGAGAATCACAGAATATGGTCTGTGTCTCACCGATTCGGCGAAACTCGAACCTTCTTCAAAGCCGACATACCCCGGCGGTGCGCCGATTAATTTTGAGACGGAATGTTTTTCCATAAACTCCGACATATCCACGCGGATGAGCGCTCGTTCGTCATCAAACATAAATTCGGTTAGAGCTTTGGTCAATTCTGTCTTCCCCACTCCGGTCGGACCGAGAAAAATGAAAGAACCGATAGGACGATTGGGGTCGGAAATACCGGCGCGCGAACGTTTGATAGTATCGGAAATTTTTCTGACTACCTCATTTTGACCCACAATGCGCCTTTTGAGAAATTCTTCCATTCTGGAAAGTTTGATGGCTTCCTCTTCAAGCATTCTGGCCACCGGAACGCCGGTCCAACGGCTAACCACCAAAGCGATGTCCGAGGCGGTAATTTCCTCTTTCAAGATCCGTCGCGAACTCTGTAGTTTTTTGAGACGTTTGTTTTTCAAATCTAACTCCTTTTCTAAAGAAGGAATTCTGCCATAACGAAGTTCGGCCGCTTGAGATAAATCGGCGCGCGCTTCCGCCGCTTCCGCTTCAATTCGCAAGGCTTCAAGAGATTTTTTAATCTCTTTTATTTCTCCCACAGTCTCCTTCTCATTTTTCCATTTGAGTTCAATTTCGCCCGTATCCTCTTTCAAATCGGCAATCTCTGTGTTGATAGTCTTGAGCCGAGTTTTAACCTTAAAATTTTTGGTTTCTTTTTTAAGCGCCTCTTTCTCTATTTCAAGCTTCATAATTTTTGATTGCGCGTCTTGAAGAACCGGGGGCATATTTTCAAGAGAAATTTTTAAAAACGACGCCGCTTCATCAATCAAATCAACCGCTTTATCCGGTAAGAATCGATCGGTAATATAACGCGAGGACAAGGCGACAGCCGCTTGGATAGCGTCATCGGTAATATGCACTCCATGATAAAGCTCGTAGCGCTCTTTGAGGCCGCGTAAAATTGTCATAGCATCCTCAAGAGACGGTTCCTGAACGTAAACCGGCTGGAAACGACGGGTCAGAGCCGGATCTTTCTCAATATGTTTTTGATATTCGCGCAGAGTGGTCGCGCCAATGGCTCGCAGTTCACCCCGAGCCAGGGAAGGTTTGAGCATATTGGAAGCATCCATTGATCCTTCCGCGGCTCCCGCGCCGACAATGGTATGAATTTCATCAATAAAAAGGATTATCTTGCCGTCAGACTTCTCGATTTCTTTGATAATATTTTTTAGCCGCTCCTCAAATTCTCCGCGATATTTGGTGCCGGCGATCAAGAGACCGATATCAAGAGAAACCAATTCCTTATCCTTCAAAGACTCCGGTACGTTGCTACTTGCCATGCGTAAAGCGAGACCTTCGGCAATAGCCGTTTTACCGACTCCGGCTTCACCTATAAGAATAGGATTATTCTTGGTACGACGGGAAAGAATCTGAATGATTCGCGAAACTTCATCGTCCCGACCGATGACCGGGTCAAGTTTGTTGGCTTTGGCCAGTTGAGTCAAAGAGCGAGTATATTTGGAAAGCGATTTGAATTTTTTGGTTTCTTTCGGTTCGACGGGACCGGCTTTTTTTAGCTCCTCCAACACCTTCAGAACCGTTTGCCTGTCAATTTTAAATTTAAGCAACAGCTCGCGCGCCTCGCCCGGGACGTCCAAGACGGCAATAAAGAGATGCTCGGTTGAAACAAATTCATCTCCCAAAGATTGCGCCACCTTGCTCGACGACTCAATAGTATGGGCCAGTTCCGGAGTCAGATAAATTTGATAAGAAGGAGAAATAGTTTGGCTGGTTTCCGGACTTTCTATCACATCAAGCACCGAATCTGTCAGGAGAATCGTATCAATATTCATTTTGTCCAAAATCGAGATAGCCATGCTTTCCTCTTGCAATAAAAGCGCGGCCAAAAGATGCATGGGATTAACGTGATTTTGCCCGCGCTCAATGGCCAGCTCATGCGCCCGGCGGATGACATCTTTGGCTTTGGTAGTGAAATGATTAAATGGTTGCATAGTTATTTATCACACACTCGCTTCGCTATTTTACCATAGGCTTGCAAATTTTACAAAATATTTTGACAGCCTGTTTGATATCGTCTAGAGAAGTAAAGCGGCCGAAGGAGAAACGTACCGGCGTGCTTGGCGGTTCAGGCTTGTTTGAGTTGCACGCGGGTCCAGCGGAGACTAGGATACCAGCCCGATCAAGAGCAAGGACAAGAAATTCTGGAAGAATACCTGGCACTAAGATATGAACAACATTGGGTAGACTTCTGGTAATGAGTGCTTGGGGTAAGGACTGCTGAATCAACTCCACAAATTCAACACTCAACAAATCTAGACGTTTACGCTCTAATGTTCTATCGCGGACAGCTATTTCGAGCGCTTTGGCAAATCCTGCAATTAACGGCACGACTGGAGTACCTAGCGGCGGAAGATCGAGCTTAACACCTTTTTTAACGACTAACGCTCCGATACCTTTCGGTCCATAAAGTTTCGCCGAGTCGAGAGTCAAAAGATCACACGAGAGAGCCTCAAGTCCGACGTTAAAATACGCCGCAGTCTGTGAGGCATCAATGTGTAGAAGTGGGAACTCGGTATTGCCCTTCTTCCTTTCCTGACGTATTTTGCGACCGAGCTTATTATCTGTCGTAACACTTGAGATAAGGGTAGTCTCCGCACCTGCCTTGCCGGCAGGCAGGCCCGTAATACCTTTGGCGGCCTCCGATACCGATGGGTGAGAATCTTGTCCAACAACAATGCGTCCTGGTTTTACTCCCCTTACCGCCCAGGTATTGGCCTCTGTCCCACCAGAAGTAAAGATGATTGCCTCTTTTGCTACGCCCAAGATTCGAGCAATTTTCGTGCGGTACTCATCTACGTCTTTTTTAATCCTCACCCCCTCCTCGTAAATAGCGTTGGGATTATAAAAATCTTTCGACCAATATTTCTCCATAACTTTTTTCACTTCGGGCAAGACCGGCGTAGCAGAAGCGTAATCAAGAAAAATTCTATTTTTGTCGGATTGATTCATTATGCCGACATTTTATAGATACAGGCTGTTTTTGCAACATTTTTATGATATGGTTAGAACTTAATTATGATTAAATCTAGACAAACAAGAGAAAAAGAAACCCGTCCGCCGGTAGTGGCCATCTTAGGACACATTGACCATGGCAAATCAACGCTCATCGACTATATTAGAAAAACCAGCGTGACCGGGACAGAGGTCGGAGGCATTACTCAACACATTAGCGCTTATGAGATTACGCGCACCACAAACGATGGACGGGAGAAACACATAACATTTCTTGACACTCCCGGTCATGAGGCCTTCAGCAGTATTCGCGCTCGTTGTACAAATGTGGCGGATATGGCGGCGCTCATAGTCAGCGCCGAAGATGGTGTCAAACCCCAAACGCTTGAAGTCTTCAAACAAATCAAGGAATGCGCTTTGCCCTATTTGGTGGTCATTACAAAAATTGACAAATCTTCGGCCGATGTTCCACGCACTAAACAAAATTTAGCTGAAAATGAAATCTATGTGGAAGGTTACGGCGGCGATACGCCAGTGGTGGCGTTGTCGGTTAAAACCGGAGAGGGAGTGGATGAATTTTTAGAAATGATCGGCCTCATTTCCGAACTTGAAGAAAAGACGGCCGATCGAGATATGTTGGGTTCCGGAATTATTATAGAAAGCAAGCATGATGCTAAAAGAGGCATAGTCGCGGTAGGTATTATAAAAAATGGCACAATACGCCCGGGCTTATTTGCCGCCGCTAAAGCGGGACAAGCCGCCAGTATCGGTACTATAGCTCCGATACGTTTTCTTCTTGACGCGGAAGGAAAGATGGCTGATGAACTCTCGTTCTCCAGTCCCGTACAAATTGCCGGCTGGGATAAAATGCCGACGATAGGAGAAGAATTTAAAACATTTCTTAAGAAAGACGAAGCGCTCGCCTTTGCCACGACAATCTCTAAAAAAACCATTTCACCAAACCGGACACAATTTGAGACCGACAAAAATATTTTTGCCCTGCCATTGATAATTAAGGCAGACACTACCGGCAGCTTAGAAGCCATAACCGGAGAACTTAGAAAACTTTCAAGAGAACGGATCGCGCCGCAAATTATCCTTTCCAATGTCGGCAGTATTAACGAAAACGATGTCAAATCCGCTATGGCCACTGCCGGCGCGGTCATAATCGGCTTTAATGCTAAAGTGGAATCTAGAGTCGCTCTCTTGGCCGAACGTTCCGGCATTACTATTCTGACATTTAATATTATTTATGAACTTACAGATAAGGTGAAGGAATTACTATCTTTAAGGGAGCCGAGAGTTGAGATAGAAACAATCATCGGCACTTCTAAAGTGCTAAAACTATTCGGCATCACTAAAGGCAAACAAATTGTGGGCGGGCGCGTGTTGTCGGGTCAAATCAAACACGGCGCTAATGTTAAAATTATCAGACGCGGAACGGAACTTGGCGCCGGTAAAGTTAAAGAACTCCAGCAGTCTAAAATCGCCATCGATTCGGTAAACGAGGATGTTGAATTCGGCGCAATGATTGAATCTAAAATAGAAATTGCCACAGGCGACATCCTGAAAGCAGTCGCTACCTCCATAAAATAATGAGAGAGATCAAGAGAGAGAAAATGAGAGAAATAATCCATCGCTTAGCGGCGGAGTTTGTCAGAAACGAAGCCGGCGATACTTCGCTTCTGACTATCACCAGAGTGGAAATTTCGCCCACCGGGAAAGAGTCAAAAATATATTTTACCACCCTTCCGGAAAACCTAGAAAACACTGCTTTAAAATTTTTAATAAGAAAAACTCCAGAGTTTAATGTATACGTGAGAAATAAATCTCGTCTCGGTATGGTGCCGCATATTGATTTTAAAATCGACTACGGCGAACGCCATCGCCAGAAACTCGACGAATTAAGCGAGGAACATTAATATATCACTGTCGCGAGTATGGTCTAACGGTATGACACGACCTTCCCAAGGTTGAAACCGGGGTCCGACTCCCCGTACTCGCACAAAAATCACGAAGTCCAATTTGGTGCGCCCTGAAGGGATCGAACCTTCGACCTTATCCTTAAGAGGGATCTGCTCTACCAGCTGAGCTAAGGGCGCATATAAATCAAAGTATCACAAAAAAGCGATAATTTTTCAATTATGATAAAGTGATATCCGCTATGGCCTAGTGGCGAAGGGGTAACGCGGCTGTCTGCAAAACAGCTACACGCCGGTTCGAGTCCGACCTAGGCCTCAAGCTATGATGATGTAGCTTTATGCCCGGGTGGCGTAATTGGCAGCCGCGTCCGACTTAAGATCGGATACCGAAAGGTGTGTGGGTCCAAATCCCACCCCGGGCACTGCCGAGGTGGCGAAATTGGTAGACGTACTTGCCTTAGGAGCAAGCGGGGTAACCCATGGGAGTTCAAATCTCCCCCTCGGCACCAAACCTGATATAGTATGCGATAAATGAAAAAGGAAGAAAATAAAATATTCGAGGGTAATATCCGCGTCACAAGCAAAGGCGTCGGCTACTTCCCTATCTCGGATGATTCAGAAGATTATGAAATTCAGCCGGACAACTTAAAAACTGCTCTTGATCACGATAGGGTTAAAATCGCGCTTTTAGACAAAGAAGTTTTTGGACGCAAACAAGCCGAAGTACTGGAGATAACGGAGCGGCACAAAACAAAATTTGTCGGCACTCTTGAGAAAGATGGAGACATATTTTTCCTCGTACCTGATGACAAAAGAATGTATAGAGATATAGTTGTGCCCCTTGACTCCGCTCGGGGCGCCTACGACGGAGATAAAGTCCAGGTCAAGATTACAGAATGGCTCGACCCGGCCAAAAGCCCACAAGGAGAAGTGGTTCGAGTCATTGGACGCGCCGGAGAACATAACGCCGAGATGCTAGGCATTGTTTACGAAAGCGGCTTTGAAGTGGACTTTCCTCCTGAAGTGGAAAAGGAGGCACAGGAGTGGAAAAAGAAATATAAAAAGGAAGACTTACTCAAAGATCGAAAAGACTTCCGCGAAACCACGACCTTTACCATCGACCCGGCGGATGCCAAGGACTTCGACGATGCCCTGTCTTTCAAAGAACTGCCAAACGGTAATTATGAAATCGGTATTCATATCGCTGATGTCTCACATTTTGTGGTAGAAAAGACAGCACTGGACAAAGAAGCACTCAAGCGCGGCACGTCTATCTATCTTGTGGACCGCACTATTCCAATGCTTCCGGAAGTGCTTTCCAACGATCTATGCTCTCTTAATGCCAACGAACCCAAATACGCTTTTTCAGTTGTCTTCGTGGTAGACAAATCGGCCAAAGTTAAAGAACGTTGGTTTGGTAAGACGCTTATAACATCTGATAAACGATTTACCTACGAAGAAGCACAGGAGATTATGGACCAAGGGACAGGAATATTTGTTGATGAACTTAAAACTTTGAATGAACTTGCTAAAATACTTCGAGAAGAAAGATTTAAAAACGGCGCGATTGATTTTGAAACCGAGGAAGTGAAATTTGAACTTGACCACTTGGGCAAACCGATTCGAGTATATAGAAAAGAGCGTAAAGATACCCATAAACTAATCGAGGAATTCATGCTTCTGGCTAATCGCGAAGTGGCAACCTTTATGCACACTATCAATGGTAAAAATAGTCATGCGGCGTTCGTTTATCGCATCCACGATGCTCCGGATAGGGAAAAAATTGTAAATCTTGCTACCTTCGTCAAAGCACTCGGTTTCGAACTCAAAAACAAGGATGGAGAAACCACCGCGGAAGATATCTCCAGGATGCTTCGTTCAGTTGATGGCAGTCCGGCAGAAATGCTTATAAAGACAGCGGCCATCAGAGCCATGTCCAAAGCCATTTATTCAACTTCGAATATTGGCCATTTCGGACTGGCTTTTGAATATTACACCCACTTCACTTCTCCCATTCGCCGTTATCCGGATTTGATGGTTCACAGATTGCTTCTGCGTTTCTTGACCAAGGGTAAAATTGAGCAGGATGAAATCATTAAGTATCAAAAGCTTTGCGCTGATTCAAGCGAGCGTGAACTTGAAGCGGCTCAAGCTGAACGAGCCTCTATCAAATACAAACAGGTGGAATACATGCAGGAACATATCGGCGAAGAATTCGACGCCATTATTTCCGGCGTTTCGGAATGGGGTATTTATGTTGAGGAGATTAATACCAAAGCGGAAGGCATGGTCAAACTGCGAGACTTGAAGGATGATTTTTACGAACTGAACGAGAAACTCTATGCTATAGTGGGTAAAAACACCGGCAAAAAATATTCTCTCGGTGATAAAGTCCGTGTTAAACTCATCGCCTCCGACCCAGAACGAAAAACTCTTGACTTTATATTTGTTTAAGTATACAACACTGTATCGGCGGTGGGTTTTTCTTTTTATATAAATGCTAACATACGATATATCGTATGTTAGCTAGACACGGAGCAAATGTAGGACAGAAAAACGTCACGGACGCCGACGGGCGGAGTGGAGTGTGCGTTTTGAGCACAAAACGATAGCGCGTTTTTCTGAACTATATTTGCGGAGTATTTATTTCGCCACTTCAACAGCCTGGTCAAAAGAAATGGAAAGCAATTTAGAAATGCCGTCTGAACCCATAGTGACACCATAGATCACACCGGCGCGAGACATCGTCTCTCGATTATGAGTAATGAGAATAAGTTGCGAATGTTTCGACAAAGTTTCAACCAAGTCTCCGTATTTTTTAGAATTAGATTCATCGAGTGCCGCATCTGTCTCATCAAGGATAATGAACGGCGGCGGATTGACTTGAGAAACCGCGAAGATAAGAGCGATGGAAGTCAAGGCCCGCTCCCCGCCCGAGAGCATGACGAGCCCGCGGATTTTTTTCTTAGGCAAGCTGACTTTAATGTCAAGACCCTCCTCAATTTCTTTTTCGACCTCCTCAAGGTCAGACCTTTCTAAATCCTCGAGGTTTGACCTTTTCCCGGTCTCTTTCGTCAAAACGAGACAAGCCTCTCCCCCGCCAAACATTGAAACAAAAAAGTTGCCGAATTCTTGGTTGATTTTTTCCAATCCGGAACTAAATTCAGATGCCAGACGCGTTTCCAATTCTTTAATAAGTTCGGCAAGAGTATCGGCCGATTTTTCCAGATCAAGTAATTCGCGCGCCAGAAACGCATCGCGTTCGGAAGTTTCTTTGTATTCCTTGTGAATATCGTCCATACCGGAAACATTGAAATCCTCAAGTCGAATTTTAAGCTTCTCAATAATGCGTTTAGTGGCTTCCTGTTCTTCGCGGTTAACAGGCACGGAGACATCGCCTCCGCGTTCGTATTTGGACACGACAGGACCAACAAGATGGCCGATCTCCTGAAGTTCTCTTCTGCACTCATCCTCAATCAGATTTAGGGAATCCTCGCGCAATTTCAGAAGGTTGAGTTTTGAACCAAGCTCATTTTCAAGAGATTTAGTACGAAAAACTGCTTTCTCCGCCTCAGAAATTTTATGCTCTTTCTTTTTGATTATTATAAGTTTTTCTTCGAACTCTATTTGCTCTTTCTTAAGCTCTTTGATTCTCGCATGGGTTTTAGAAATAAATTTAGAATCTGTGGCATGTTTTCTTTCTGTTATGAAACTCCCTATTTTATCCTTGACTACACTAAGGTCTTGAAGGTGTTTTATATCTTCGTACAATTCTTCAACCTCTTTCAGTCTTACAGTCTTTAGCTCATCTGAAACAGAAAGTTTTTTCTCATTCTCGATCAGACGTTCTTCGGCGATGATAAAACCGTCTATCTTGCCAATCTCCCGAGTCAATTCATCCTTCTCTTTTTGTATAGTGCTTAGTCCTGATTCTAATTCTATCAATTTCTTTGCTTCCTTCGACTCTTTAGAAAGATTTTCAAGTTCTATCTTCAGCGGCTCTTTCTCTTCTATTAACTTTTTTCTTGCAACGGAAATATAATGCTCTTCATTTTGAAAATATTTTCTAGCTACCGAAAGAAGTTCTTGACGTTGGACTTCTGTTTTCTCTATTTTCTCTACTTGTTTTTTCAGAAACTTAAGGTGCGGCGCAATTTCCTTTCGCAAAGCTTCCACTTGCTGGATATTTTCAAAAGTCTTCTTGAGTTTGCGTTCGCTCTCCAGACGTTTGTATTGATAAAGTCTCAATCCCAAGGCGTCTTCTATCATCTCTTTCCGGTCCTTAGGACTGGCGCTAAGAATTTTGTCAGCTTCGCCTTGAGAAATAATATGATGGCCGGAGGCGCCGATATGAGTTCGAGCCAAAAGTTCCAAAATATCCCTAAGACGAACCTGACTGCCGTTGATACGATATTCGTTGAGTCCGTCTCTGTGAACTATGCGTTCAATTATCACTTCCAAAAAATCTACATCAAAGATTTTTTGAGTGTTATCAAAAGTGACCTTGACAGAGGCCCGATGGGCGCGCGGCTCGCTCACCGCCCCATTCCAGATCAAATCTTCCCCGCGTTTGCCGCGCATACTTTTGATAGATTGTTCTCCAAGCGCAAAACGAAAAGCCTCGGCCACGTTGGATTTGCCGGAACCGTTCGGGCCGACTATGGCCGCGATGGGCGAATCAAATTCAAAAACATTCTTTCTGGCAAAAGATTTAAATCCCGTAAGTTCTATACTTTTTAAATACATATTACTTGTGGTGAGCTTGCCCCGCCGTGGCGGGGCGAGTCGAACTACTTCCAGCCTTTGGCCTCAAGGGCCTGGCGAGCGGCTTCTTGCTCTGCGTCTTGTTTGGATTTGCCTTCTCCTTTGCCATAGACTTCCTCGTTTACATAGACTCCGACCACAAAGCGTTTGTCGTGGTCGGGGCCCGATTCGCGTATAGTTTTGTAGATAGGAGTCATACTCATATACTCTTGGGCTTTTTCTTGGAAACGACTTTTGGCGTCTATCCAATCGCCGGTAGCAAGAATATTCTCCACAAGTGGCGCGATATGGGTCAGAATGAAATTCTTGGCGATATCATACCCCCGGTCAAGATAGATGGCGCCGATAATGGCTTCCAAAGTGTTAGCCAGAATATACTGTCGCGCTCGGCCGGTGTCTTTTAATTCTCCTTTTGAGAGCAGAAGAAATTCGTTGGCGCCGAGAGTTTGGGCTACTTGGCTGCAAGTATCGGCATTGACCAGCGCCGATCGCAAGGCGGTCAACTCCCCCTCATCTGAATGTTTAAGGCGTTCGTACAAATATCCGGTAATGGCCAATTCCAAAACCGCATCTCCCAGAAATTCCAGTCGTTCATTATGTTCCAGAGCCAGATCGCGATTTTCATTGATATATGAACGATGAGTAAAAGCTTGCTTTAACAAATTTTTGTCTTTAAATACCACTCCGGCTCTTTTTTCAAATTTATCGAAATTCATATAATTTATGGTGAGTTTATTTATGGTGAGCTTGTCGAATTATCGAACCACTATTTAGATTCGGCTAATTTTGTTATGGCTTTGGTTACTATAGGCAGAATATCATCATAAAAATTTAAATCCAAGATGTCCGCAAGCTTAAACCAGCGCACATCATCCAAACCGCCTTGCTCCTCTTTTTTCTCAAGCGTCAGTTCTTGGTACGACGCTTCAGCCAGAAAGTAGGCAACGTGTTTCAAGATCTTACCCTTCTCTGGATGATAGGTCGAATACGCGTTCTCTCCAAGCCGTTCAAGAATATCGATGGGTATGCCGAGTTCTTCTTGCGCCTCGCGACGAAGACCTTCTTCCTCGCTTTCTTGGCCCTCAAGTTTGCCTTTGGTCAGGGTCCAGTGACCGAAGACATCATGCACCAGCGCCATATAAATATTATTCTCATGGCGAGCAAAGACCACCGCGCCGGCTAAACGCTCAACTGGTAATTTGTCGAGCGGCACATTGCCGTATTTCTTTTTTGGTTTCGGCTGGTCGAATTTGCCAGGCTCTCCCATCTCTTTGTAAACGGCTCCGAGCACTCCATTGATAAACTTGCCGGAAGTGTCGCCGCCAAAAGTTTTGGCCAGTTCAATAGCTTCGTTGATAGCTACTTTCGGCGGCACTTCCTTGCGGTCCGCGAACAAAAGTTCGGCCAAACCGATGCGTAAAATATTTCTGTCAACAACGGAGATTTTATTAATCGGCCAATCCGGCGCCGCTTTTTCTATCAAAACATCGAGGTTTTTCTTTTTCTCCAACACTAGTTTCAAAAGATTGTTCATAAACGGCCTATCGTTCGTGCCCGGCGCAAATTCTTGAACCGTGCGCTCAAAGATCGGAAAAATATCTCCAGTTTTAGCGCCTTCAAAATCCCATTCAAAGAGAGTCTGGAGAACAATTGACCTAGATAAATGTCGGTTGGACATAAAGAACAAAAGAACTTAAAAAACTACTTGACTTTTTTCGCCTGTTTTTCCAGTTTAGCCGTTAAATCAATAACTTTTCTACCGCGATAAGTGCCGGTCGCTTTCGAAAGCCGATGCCGTAAATGAAAATTGCCCGACTCATCCTTGGATAAAGCGGGTTTTGAGAGCGCGTGATGAGAACGCCTGTTTCTGGTATGAGACCTCGTATGCCTCATTCGTACTGTCATAACCCCACTCTATCACCAACTTTTCCAAAAGAAAAGCCCCGCACTCGCTGCGCGTCAGGTCAACGCGAAACGAGTGAGGGAACTTTGGTCACCATCTCTTCGGATAGGCGGCAACGGCGGCCCTCTGCTCATCCGTGAGCTCTTTTGGCTTCCACCCACGAATGATGTCGAAGTAGCGTTCGCAGACTTTAGGATTATCGACAGCGGCCCATGTTAACACCGCCTTGGTCGCTAGGAGATGGAAAGGTACCGTGCCCTTCTCCTCAATCTCGCACAGCCAATCTTCAGCGGTAACCATTTTGAGAGGGCCAAGAACCTCGTCCGGATCATCCCTGTCTACAGTCTCAAAAGTCCTCAGGCACTGTTCCGGCACATACACCGGAAAAGCAACCTTGAGATGAATACCGCCCGGGTGGTACTCATCAGGCCCACACCTGACAAGTATAGGCGTCGGCGACAGTATCTTCATCGCAAACACCCTGCCACCCCGCGCCTCACTGAAGACACCGTTGAGAAGGGTCTCCAGAATGGATTGACCATTTTTTCCACCTTCCGTGATATGCCGGATGGAAGTCTTACCTTCACTTTCTATCAGATAAGTCATCCGAGCAATCTCCAGTAAGCCGCTCTTACCATCAATCTTCACGATCGGGGTAGAGACACTATGACTCGTAATCTCCATGATAATTCTCCCTTCTGTAGTCTACCCAAGATTATACTACATTTATTTACCTTTTGTCAACCGCGTTAAAAAACTCCGACGATGAATAATTGTCGGGCCGAATTTTCGAATGGCTTGTCGATGCTCGAGGGTGCCATAACCCTTGTGTTTCTGAAAATTAAATTCCGGAAATTTCTTTGAAAGTTTGACCATCTTTTTGTCTCGGATCACTTTAGCCACGATGGAGGCCAGAGACACAATCGGGATTTTCTCATCCCCTCTTACCACTGTAAGTTGATGAATAAATTCTTCCGGCGCTTTTATACCCCCGTCCAAAAAAACTTGTGAATCCTCCGGTACTCCTAAAGATATCAGACTCCTCTTAATGCCAAGTCTAATGGCATAGGCAATACCCTTTCGGTCTATCACTTTTTCCGAGACCAGGGAAACAGCAAAATCAAGTTTGCCTTCTTTGCGTGCCTCAAGGGCCAAAGCAAACCATAATTCCCTATCAGTGGGAGAAAGTTGCTTTGAATCCTTAATACTCTTAAAAAAGTTTTTCTTGAAATTTAATGGAACCATCACTGCCCCGACAGCAACAGGACCGGCTAATGGCCCCCTGCCCGCTTCATCAATACCTACGACGTAACTCATGCGTTGTCCTAAATTATACATTATAATAACTTCCAATGAATAAATTCGTGCATCTCCATACCCATAGTCATTACACTCTGCTTGAGGCTTTGCCAAAAATTCCCGACCTCGTCAAGAAAACCCGCCTTTCCGACATGAAGGCGCTTGCCCTGACCGATTCCGGCAATCTTTACGGCGCCATAGAATTTTACAAAGAATGTCTGGCGCAAGAAATTAAGCCGATTATTGGGGTTGATTTCTATGTCGCTTTACGAACCAGACATGACAAAGAAGCGCGAATAGATAATGAGCGTGGTCGATTGATACTCTTGGCGGAGAATAATCTCGGATATCAAAATCTTCTAAAACTGGTAACTGATTCTTATCTTGAAGGCTTTTATTACAAACCGCGCATTGACAAGGAGTTGATTGAAAAGTATCGCGACGGGCTGATCGCTATTTTACCGGCATCCACGACTGCCGGGGTTGAAGATAAAGCCGAATATTATAAAAAAGTCTTTGGCGCGGATAATTTTTTCCTCGAGATTACTCATCATCCGGAGATTAGAAGCCATCGAGAACAAATGGAAAAAAGAATTGCCTTCGCTCGGCAACAAAATATTTCTCTGGTTGCCGCGCACGATATTTATTATCTTGAAACGGAAGATAAACCGGCCAGAGACACGTTGCTCTCCATACAAAATAGCCTGCCTGGTAGCGGAGACGGCGGCGCGTTTGGAGAAAGTGAAGAAAATCTGGCCTTTATTGACAGTGAGGACGCTAAAAAATATTTCAAAGACACTCCTGAAGCCATAGAAAATACCGGAAAAATTGCCGAGAGATGCAATTTGGAACTGGAGCTCGGCCAATGGGTTTTTCCAAATATTCCAACACCTAAAAATATGAGTCCGGACAAGGCGCTGAAAGAAATAGTAAGCAAGGGTTTCAAATCCAGAAACCTAAAACAAACTAAACAAGAAATTGAGCGTGTCGAGTATGAACTTGGGATTATCAAAGATAAAGGATATGCAAAATATTTCCTGGTAGTTTCCGACCTTTTAAGTTACGCGCATGAGAATGGCATCTTGACCAACGTGCGAGGTTCGGTAGCCGGCTCCATGGTTACTTATCTCGCGGGTATCACAAACATCAACCCTCTTGAATACAACCTGCCGTTCGAACGTTTTCTTAATCCGGATCGCCCTTCTCCGCCGGATATTGATATGGACTTTGCCGACAATCGACGCGATGAGGTCATTGAATATGTGAGAGAAAAATACGGCAAAGACAAAGTCGCCCAAATCGGAACCTTCGGCACCATGATGGCCAGAGGCGCGGTTCGCGATGTTACCAGAGCCATGGGATATTCATATGCTCTGGGCGATAAAATAGCCAAACTTATTCCACTCGGCGCTCAAGGATTCCCCATGACTCTCAATCGTGCCATGGCGGAAAATCCCGAACTCAAAAAACTCTACGAGGAAGATGCGGAAACAAAAACCATTATAAACATGGCTAAAAAAATTGAAGGGAACGCCAGACACATCTCCGTTCACGCCGCCGGAGTGGTAATCTCCCCCACGCCTCTGACAGATTATTCTCCTCTCCAATACGATACAAAGGGGGAAAAGAAAGTGATTACGCAATTTGATATGCATTCAATAGAAGAGACGGGACTTCTTAAGTTTGATTTCCTTGGCATCAGAAATTTATCAATTATTGCCGAAACATTAACTCGTATCGAAAAAATAGAGGGTAAAAAAATCAAGATGGAAGATATTCCGATAGATGATAAGAAAACCTTTGAGATGCTCGCCCGAGGCGAAACAGAAGGCACATTCCAACTCAACGGCGATGGTATGACACGCGCTCTCATGGAATTAAAACCAAACACCATTCATGACATCAATGTTATGGTGGCGCTATATCGCCCCGGACCAATGGATAATATTAAGGAATACATCGCCAGGAAACATAAGCAAAGACCGATCTCCTATTTGCATCCCAAGATGAAAAACTTCTTGGAGAATACTTACGGAGTATTAGTTTATCAAGATGACCTTCTGATGACTGCCATTGAAGTGGCGGGTTATTCTTGGGGCGACGTGGACAAATTCCGCAAAGCGGTGGGGAAGAAAATTCCGGAAGAGATGAGAAAACAACATATTAGCTTTATTGAAGGTTGCCAGAAACACGGTGGAATGGAAAAGGAAAAAGCGGAAGCGCTTTGGAAACTTTTTGAGCCATTCCAAGGATACGGTTTCAACAAAGCGCACGCGGCCAGTTACGGTTATGTTGCTTATATCACGGCCTATCTGAAAGCCAACTTCCCGACGATTTATATGTCCGCCGTCCTGACCGCCGAGTCCGGGGATGTGGAAACTATCGGCATTATGATAAAAGAATGCAAGCGTATGGGCATAGAAGTCCTGCCTCCATCCATTAATGAAAGCTTTTCGCAATTCACAGTGGTAAATGTTAAACCATACAAAATACGTTTCGGCCTAACTTCCATAAAAAACTTCGGACAAGGAATCTCGAGTACTATAACTCTCGAGAGAAGAAAGGGCGGTAAATTCAAAGATTTGGCCGATTTTCTTGAACGTATCAAAGATAAAAACTTGAATAAAAAATCCCTGGAATCATTGATTAAATGCGGCGCTTTGGATGATTTCAACGAACGGGGAATACTTCTGGCCAATGTGGATAATTTGCTTACCTATCACAAGGAAAGAATGGGCGCGCCCATTAATCAAAACACTCTCTTTGGTTTGATGTCTGATGCTTCAACTCTCCCGGCCTTGCGCCTGGCAAACGCGCCGGCGGCCACTCAAAAAGAAAAATTGCAATGGGAAAAAGAATTGCTCGGCCTTTACATTTCCGGCCATCCGCTTGAGGCTTATCGAGATAAATTACTGGCGCTTAAGATTAACATTGCCAAACTTGCCGATTGGCGAGAGGGTGATGAAACAGTTATAGCGGGCCTAGTTGAAGAAATACGAGATGTCCTAACTAAAGGCAATGAGCGTATGGTCTTTATGCGTCTGGCCGATCTGTCCGGAGTAATTGAGGTTGCCATCTTTCCTCGGATACTTTCCGAATTCAGACAGTTCGTTCAATCGGATGCCTGCATTGCCATCAAAGGCAAAGTCTCCAAACGCAAGAATGAGACCTCGTTTATTGCCGAAAAGATAAAGGCCTTGTAGGATGTATGAATATGAGTGAATTAGAAAGTAATGATCATAGACGTATTGGACAAGAACTCGATCTTTTCGTCTTTTCCGATTTGGTGGGAAGCGGTTTACCAATGTGGACGCCTCGGGGCACCGTCATCCGGCAAGAGCTGGATAATTTTGTTTGGGAATTACGTTCAAAATATAATTATTCGCGAGTAACAATTCCTCATATTACCAAGCGAGACTTGTATGAAACTTCCGGACACTGGGATAAATTTGGAGACGATCTTTTCAAGATAAAATCCCGAGAAAACAAAGATTATGCGCTTAAACCTATGAATTGTCCTCATCACACTCAAATTTACGATCGCCGACCTCACTCATACCGAGAGATGCCTCAACGTTACGCGGAGACCACCATGGTCTATCGCGATGAGCAATCGGGAGAACTGGGCGGTCTGACTCGCGTTCTTTCTATCACCCAGGATGATTCTCATGTATTTTGCCGCACTGGCCAAATCAAAGACGAATTTTTAAAAGTTTGGGATATTGTGGACAAGTTTTACAGTACTTTCGGATTTATTCTTAGCGTTCGTCTTTCTTTTCGCGATCAGAAAACTCCGGAAAAATATCTTGGTACGGTGGATATATGGAATCATGCGGAGAACGCCTTAAGAGAAATTGCGAAAGAACGCCAAGCGGACTATTTTGAAGGATCGGGGGAGGCGGCCCTTTATGGGCCAAAGTTGGATTTCATCGCTAAAAGCGCGGCTGGTCGAGAATGGCAAGTCGCCACAATCCAATTGGACATGAATCTTCCGGAACGATTTGATCTCACGTGCATCAATGAAAAAGGAGAGAAAGAAAGAATCGTAATGATTCACTCTGCCATTTGCGGCTCAATTGAACGCTGCGTGGCAGTGCTTCTTGAACATTACAGTGGCTCCATGCCATTATGGCTCTCGCCCGTGCAAGTCAAGATTTTGCCTATCGGTGAAGCGCACTTTGAATACGCAAAAGAAATCTTTGAAAAATTAAAAGCGAAAAACATTAGAGCGGAATTGGACGAATCAAACGAGAGTCTAGGGAAGAAAATCCGAAATGCCAAGACCGAGAAAGTGCCTTATATACTAGTTATCGGGAATAAAGAAGTTTCGGAGAATAAAGTCACTATAGAGAAACGTGAACCTGGAAGGATTGGGATAAAGACAACGTCTATTGAAAATATCATTGAAGAATTGATAAATGAAATAAAAAATCGGGTCTAAATTAAGAGAAGCATCTACCAAAAGACCGTCTTTTGGGAAGGTTGATGGATATCGAACCATTCAAAAATTTCTTTCTGAAAAGATTTTTTACTTCTGAAATAATCAGGGAAACTCTTTTTGTCCAATAATCTAGATTCCACCCTATCTTCTGACAAATAATCATTATAGCTACTCCACTTATATTTTTTAAGAAATGAGATTACTTTAATTTTATCTTTAATACCCTCCTCTTTCCAATTTTTTGGAAACAATTTGATGGGATTTAAGTGTATATATGAGAAAAGATATTTTGCCTGAACGTCATCTATCATGTGAACAGATTTAAATCTACCTTCAAAAAGAGATCCTGTGCGTTTATATTTTACATTTATATATTTGGAGTATGCTGTGCAAAGTTTTCGCATAAAAACAGTAATATTATTACCCAAAAGACCGTCTTTTGTGGAGTCTTTGTCTTTTGTGGAAATTACGTAGAGATGAAAATGATTTGGCATTAAAACCCAAGCTCCTATTGAAACTATTGTCTCCTTACGATCAATATCCCAGACATCCACTCCTCTGCCCACAATATCATCACGAAAATTTAATTTCTTTACGGAATTACAAATATAAAGCAATTTTATAAACCTACGATAATCATCATTATTGAAAAAGATTTGTTGACGGCTATTGCCCCGATTATAAATATGATAAAATTCACCATTTACAAGAGGTGTTTTTCTATATCCCATATCAGGTATTATACCAAAAAACCCAAAAGACGGTCTTTTGTAGACTTATAAAAAACTAAGAAGAGAAATTAAGTAATTTAAGCGTCTGTTTCCTATCCACCGCCCACAAAAACGTACTAAGACGCGGGCCGGCATTCTTGCTTATAAGCAAATTATAAACATCTTTGAAAAATGCGTGCTGTTCTTTTTTTACTTCTTCCTCGCTCAAGTCCGGAGATTTTGGAATATCATAAACTAATGTCTCTAATTCTTTAATAGTGGCTCCTTTATTTTTCTTCAGTGCCGTGTAAAGTTCTTTTATCTGGTTTTTACGCGCACTGGTCATGGTAGATAAATATTCTCTGTTTGCTGTTTTATTGAGTCTTATTGCTGCTTTCGGGTTATATTTAATAAGCCAGTTGCGAGCAAGTTTGAGTCTGCGAGCAATGCTTTCGCGATTATATTTGAATTTGAGAGCTTCCAGCACTATTTCCAATTTATCCTCTTGCCACTGTACCACTTGCCCAAAGCCAACTGCTTGACGAAATGGAATGGCATTAGCTTTTTGATGTTCTAAATCATATTCATCGTATTGACGATAAATTTCAGTGTTAAAGGCCAATTCAAACGACTGGTCGGGAGATTTTCTGAAATACAGCCATTTGAGCAAGCCAGTTTCGTAGATATCTAAAAGTTCAAGAGGAGAGATCGCATTGCCTTTGGAGCCCGACATTTTTGCCCCCAGCCCTTGTATGCCCACAAATTTATATTCAATAAAAAGCGGAGGAGAATAGTCAAATATTTCTTTCGACACTCTGGATGAGACGTCATAACTCCCTCCGGGAGAAGCATGATCATGCCCGCCCGGTTCAAAATGCACTTGTTCATATTTCCACCGCATCGGCCAATCAACCTTCCATGCAAGTTTGGCGATATGATCTTTCGTGAGATCAATCGTATCCTTCTTGCCAGTTTCTATACACAGATATGTGATGCGCGAACCGCCGTCATAATCAAGAATTTTTGTCATATCCTTACCGGTAAAACGCGAATACACAGCAATCGGATAATAATGCTTGCGATAGACGGCAGGATCCAGTCTCTTCTCGCCTTTTGATTTTTCACTCATGAAAGAAAGCAAGATATCGGCAATCTTATGACGTTCTCTAAGCGCCTGAAAAATCATTTCATCATAGGCGCCACTTTCATAGAGCGCAGTTTGGTCTCGATACTCTATCTCTATGTCCAATCGAGTCAAGGCCTCCACAAATGGAGATTGAAATCTCTCTGCATATGTATCAAATTCACCGAAAGGATCAGGAATTTTAGAAAGCGGTTTGCCGATATGTTCAACGAAGGAAGCCGGGACTCCAAAGGGAATCTTGCGTAGACGGTCAAAATTGTCCCAAGAAAAAATAAGACGCGTGTTTTTGCCTTTCTTCTTTAGCGCCTCTCGCACAAGATGAGAGGTAACAACATCGCGGAAATTGCCAAAATGCACCACACCCGACGGGCTAATGCCGGCGGCCGTCGTATACAACAGCGCCTGCCGATGCTTAGAAACAATTTCATCTGCCGCGGCGGAGGCCCACGATGTCCCGCCTTTTTCTAAAGAAGCCATTATTTAATGTCGATAATCTTATACGACATTGTACCACTGGGAGTTTCAAAAGAAAATGTTTCATTTTTTGACCGGCCCATGGCGGCCAGACCCAAAGGAGAGTGCATGGAAATTTTACCGCGGGTGGCATCGGCCTCTTCAGAACCCACCATTGTATAGGATTTGTGAGATTTGTCAGATTCTTTTTCTATAGTTATAACGGAACCGACCACTACCATGTTTGTGCGTTGGGCAGAAACAATTTTAGCTGATTTCAAAATATCTTCGAGACGGCTGACGCGATCCTCCAGAATAGCTTGGTTATCCCGCGCTTCCTGGTATTCCTGATTTTCGGACAGATCTCCTAAGGACTTGGCATACTCCAGCGCTTCCGCAATTTCTTTGCGTCTGGTTGTTTTAAGATGTTCGAGTTCCTTTTTGAGCTCATCAAATTTTTCTTGGGTTAAATAGTCTTCACGGACGTTCATGAAATTAAATTATTGCGAGAATTGTATCCCAATACTCTTAAAAAATCAACCTGCTCCGCCGTCAAACGGGCTATTGGAAATATTCCGGAGCATTGACCGCCATCCAATCAAAAAGTTGACGCATCACCGATGTGGCTCCTAAAGTGTTTGAGCTCGGTCCCCTTTCCATCACCACCGCCCAAGCATATTTGGGATTTTCAAACGGGAAGAATCCGACTGACCAGGAATTTACGAGTAATTTGGCGGAACCGACTTCTGCCGTCCCGGTTTTAGCCGCCGCCTTCACATACGGCACATTGAGACCAACCGCCGTTCCATAAGTAACACTGGCTCTCATGCCTTCGCGCGCCACTTTCCAATCTTCGTCGCTAAACTCAACAAGGCGTTCCACCGGTCTCGGATTACCGCCAAGTAAAATGGACGGCGTCAGAATTTTACCGCCATTGGCAATGGCAGAGACAAATCTCGCGGCGTTTAGAGGAGTAACTTGCGTGCCATATTGACCGATAGCGGTAATATAGGTATCGCCCAACCGCCATATTTCACCATTAAATTTTTCTTTCTTCCATTCCGGAGTAGGAATAATTCCTTGGACTTCGCCAAGAAGTTCGATACCAGTTTTTTCTGTTAAACCAAAAAGTTGAAAATAATTGTCCAGAACGGTTATACCCAGTCCTTCTTGATCGCCATAACCGCCGCCAATGGAATAAAAGTAGGTGTCGGAAGAAACAGCGATCGCCTCCCTCATATCGGTCCAACCGTGCGCTTTCCAATCTTTAAAGACAGATGGTCTGGATGGATCATACGGATTTTTCACCGTAATAGCGCCCGTGCTTAAAATCTTCTTATCCGGAGAGATGATTCTTTCATTGAGAGCCGCAAGGGCGATAATGGGTTTCAAAATAGATCCGGGAGCATAAAGTCCGCTGATGGCGCGATTGAGAAACGGTTTGGACGGGCCATTGATTAAACGATTGATGGCGGTTTGATTGGAACCTTCCGTTAGCATGTTTTGGTCATATTCTGGAAAACTCGTCAGCGCTAAAATTTCACCGGTTCTGACATTTATCACCACACCCGTTCCGCCGATAAAATCTTTGTCGCCGGCCAGGGCCGTAATGGCTTTATAGAGAGCTTCTGTCAGATAAGCGTCAATGGACAAAGTGATAGAGTCCCCTTTTGTCGGCTTAGTAAGAATAGATTCTGAAATAACGTGACCAAAAACATCTATCTCTTTCAACTTTAGACCGTTTTTGCCCTGTAGAATATCGTCGTAAACACGCTCCACACCATCGCGGCCGCGATAAGATTCTTCGTAATATATACCCGATCGATCAGAGAGAGGATACTTGAGATAACCGACCACATGCGACAAGCCCAAGATAGCTGGATAGAATCGGCCGGCGAAAGCGCTTTTTTCATCTTTGACAGCGTTGGTGGCAAGCTCTATCATATTTCGATCATAAATTAATCCTCTGTCCGCAAAGATGAGAGTACGCGCCAGACGATTGTTCTCTGAGATTCGCGCGTAGAAGGAACCGTTCCTGATGTCAAGATCCCAAAGTTTCAAAACCAAAGTAAGAATCACCAGAGCCCAAATAACTTTCATGACGGTAAAAGTTTTTTGCCCCATCGGCTTTTCGATTCTCCCTCTAAAGCGGTGTTCGTCAAATCCCGGCAAATTCGTGGAATCAATGAAAATATCTTCCGGATTAATGTCCTGATATTTTTTGACAACCTGTTGAGGTAAATTTAAACGTTGTCTAATTTTACGTAAAAATGTTCTAAACATAAGATCTCATATTTTCTTTGACGGGTAGCATAATTATAAGCGCCGCCAGCACGGCAAACGTTAAAGGAGAAACGGGCGTAATCAAAGTTGCCGGTAAAACATTATGAACAGCGTCAATCAGAAACGCCAAGACAATACCTTCCCAGAAGAATCGAAAAAAGATAATACCCGTAAATAAGACGGGCAGATAAACCCAGTAAGGCAGAAATAAAATTGAAACAAGTATCAAGATGTACCCGACAAGACGATATATCATGGTGTGATAAAAACAAATCTAAGAGTAAAAATATTAGCCGGACTCTTGGCCAATACTTCTTTGAACGAATCCGTTGGCTGAATTTGTATTTCCCCCACTGTGGCTAAATGGCGCGCTCTGATATCGGCGGACAGAATTCTATCCCCTTTTTCTACGGCAATATCGCGCGGCACGCTGAATTCAAAATTTCCACCACCGGCGCCGACAAGATTGATTGGCGCGTTATTCCTTTCTAGTACGGCATTGGTTTTCTCTCCGTTGGCGGAAAAAAGTTTTACTTGAGCGCTCTTGGAAAAAACTTGAGAAACCATACCCAGAAGCGGTCCTTCCGGCAAAGATACTTCCGCCCCCACAGCAACAGATTCGCTCGAGCCGGCGTCAATCACGATAACATCATAGGGTGTCTGTGGCGGACGAGTCAGTACTGTCGCTATTATCCCCGGCGACGACCCTTTTCGACCTATTAGTTCGAGAAGCTCGCTTTCCCGGATTCGTCCGGCTGACAAAGCAAACATCTCTGATTCAAGAGAACTCAATTGTTCTTTCAACCTAGCATTTTCTTCGACCAGAGATTTCTGCGAATTAAAAAATACCGCGCCGTCCCTAAAACTTCTAATGACCAGATTTTCAGTCTTCCAAATCGGAGAGGCCAATGGAACCGCAAATTTGTTGAGAAAGGAAAAAACTATCGCCGCCGATATGAATATGGCTATCAGAATCAGCGCGCGCCTAACGTGCGGACGCTTCGATTTATTTTTTTGGAGGTAAGTCACCCTCATTTTCTATAAGCAGGTCTTTGAAACTTTCTAAATCCTCAAGAATAATGCCCGTGCCGCGAGCGACGGCTGTCAGCGGATCAGCGGCAATATGAACAGGCATATTAATCTCTCCTTCAATCAATTCAGCCAAACCCTTCACTAAAGAGCCTCCGCCGGACAGATAAACCCCTCTGGCCATAATGTCTCCCAAAATATCGGGCGGAGTGGCTTCAAGCACTTCTCTGATGGATTCAATCAGACTTTCAACCGATTGGGAAAGAGCGTCGCGAATATCCGTGTCGGTGAGAATAATCTCTTTGGGCAAACCTGAAACCAGATCACGCCCTCTAACAGACATTTCTAACGGAGCATGAGTGGGTAAGACCGAACCGATGGAAGTTTTGACAATCTCGGCTGTTTTCTCACCCAGCAGAATTTTGAATTGATTTCTGGCGTGGGCGATGATATCCGCATTAAATCTTTCTCCGGCAATACGCAAATTCTTAGAACTAACCACCCCGCCTAATGAGATAATGGCGATATCGGCGGTGCCACCGCCGATATCAATAACCATATTGCCTACCGGGTCATGGACCGGTAGACGCATACCGATAGCGGCGGCCATCGGCTCTTCGACAATGTAAACATCTCCGGCCCCGGCATTTTTTGTGGCATCGCGGACAGCGCGGATTTCCACATCTGTAATTCCCGACGGCACTCCTACCACCACTCTGGGACTTAATATTTTATTAGAACCGGATGTGGCTTTTATCAACAAGTAACTAAGCATTTCTTCAGTAATTTCAAAATCTGAAATAACGCCGTCAACCAGAGGTTTAATGGCCAGAATATGGCTGGGAGTACGGCCGAGCATGGCTCTGGCTTCCGCGCCGATAGCCACGATTTGTCCGGTTTTTTGATTCATTGCCACCACTGACGGCTCGTTTATTACAATTCCCTTGCCACCCAAATAGACGAGAGTATTGGCTGTGCCGAGATCAATGCCGATATCGTGAGAAAAGAGTCCGCGAATTTTTTTTAGACCTGAAAATTTCATTATTTCTTAAATTTTTTAACAAGATGGGCTAGAGTTAGCTTTTTTGTATCATCTGAACTGCGATCTTTTACTTCTAGCATACCGGATTCTGAAAATTTATCTCCCATAATTACATGTCTAGGAATACCAATAAGGTCAGCGTCTGCAAACTTCTCTCCCGCACGAATATCGCGATCATCATAAAGCACTTCCACTCCCTCCTTGGTGAGAGCTTCGTATATTTTATCTGCAGAATTTTTTGTTCTTTCTGATAGAGAAAGTAAATGAATATGAAAAGGCGCAATTTCCTCAGGCCAGACAATACCCTTTTTATCTGAAAGCACTTCGACAATCGTACCCATCAATCTGGTAATGCCAATGCCGTAAGAACTTAGAAATACCGCTTTCTTTTGGCCGTGTCTGTCTTTAATATATAAGCCGAGCTGTTCGCTTTTCTTCGTGCCAAAGTTGAAAATATTGCCGATTTCGGCGGTCTTTTTCATTTCAAAATCGGACTTTTCCGCGCCAAGCTTTTTTAAGGTTTTGTCATTAAAAATCTCTTCGTTTAAGGCGAGCTTGCCGTTTTTGTGCACATAAATATTGTCTTCGCCGGCGTCGCAAATAGTTTGAAATTCGTGACTGAATTCGTCGGTAAACACACCGCCGGAAGCCGAGGTGACAAAAGTCATCTCGCCCAGTCCCGCGCGTCTAAAGATATTAAGGTAAGCATCTATCACTTTATTATAAAAAGCGGCATTGTTTTCTTCGGTTAAGGCAAAAGAATACATATCTTTCATGATAAATTCCCGGCATCTCATAATGCCGCTTTTGGCCCGCGCTTCATTTCTTAATTTATTTTGAAATTGATGCACCGTCACGGGCAAATCCTGATAACTGGATATGTGAGACTTCATCATTTCCACAATCGGTTCTTCGTGCGACCAACCAAGGCCGACCTCGCTACCGTTTTTAAATATAGATTTAAACCAGATATCGACTTTCTCATCATTCCATCTGTCTGTCTTTTCCCAAGTCTCCTTGTTTTGAAGAGTGGACATAATTATTTCTTGGGAATTGAGCTTCTCCATTTCTTCCGCTACTATTTTTTTTATATTTTTGATGACATTGAAACCCAGTGGAAGAAAAGAATATACACCGGCCATCTCTTTATTGATAAAACCACCCCGAATGAGAAGCTGAGCGTTTTTCGCCTCTTCATCCTTAGGCGCCTCCCGGCGCGTTTTGGTAAATAGATGACTCTGCCGCATCCCGTTATTCTACAGAAAGTTTTACCAAAAACAAAGTGAGGTATATTTAAGGAATTTTAATAAAACTTTAAAACCTTGGGTTGACAAGAGGTAAGAAGAGTCGGAGGATACACCCTACCTCATCGTGACTGTTTCCAGAATAACAGCGACACCGTGAGCGTGCAGACCTGAGACTCCAGAGAAGTTTCTCTGGAGTCTCAGGTCTTTCTTTTTACATAGCCCTCCCCTATGTACATAGCCCCCGCCTATGTATAATGTAATGATGACTATAAGAAAACTTTCATTCTCCATGAACGAGTACTATCATCTTTATAGCCGTGGAGTAGATAAACGTTTAATTTTCTTAGATAACAATGATCGCCATAGGTTTATGCGACTTATGTTTTTATGTAATGGCGACAAGCCGGTTATATATCGTGATACACAAAACCTTTCATTACAGAAAATTGATATGGGAAAAAGATTGGTTGCTATAGGAGCATATTGTTTAATGCCCAATCACTTTCATATTTTAGTAAGAGAAATAACAGAGGGTGGAATAACAAGATTTATGAGCAAATTGTTAACTGCGTATTCAACTTACTTTAACAAAAGACGAGCCAGAACAGGAGCTTTATTTTCCAGTGAATTCAAAGCGCAACATTTAGATACCGATGAGTATTTAAAATATATCTTCGCTTACATACATCTTAACCCCCTTAAATTAATTGAATCGAGTTGGAGAGAAAGAAAAATAAATAGACAAACAGCAAATGCTTATCTTTCTAAATACTATTTTTCAAGCTATCAAGATTATGTTGATGTTGTGCGAGAGATTTCTCTAATATTATCCAGGGATATTTTTCCTCAGTATTTTGTTAAAAAAGGAAGCTTCGAGACAAATATTAATGACTGGATTAATTTTGACCCACTTACATAGCCCCCGCCTATGTATTAGACACTTGTTAGAAAATGTTACGGATATCATTGATGGTAATAAGAAGCATCAAGAGAAGGAGCAGAGCGAAACCGGCGGTATTGACGATATTGAAAACTCTCGCCGAGATTCGTCTGCGAGTGACCGCTTCAATCAAAATAAAAAATAAACGGCCACCGTCAAGCGCGGGAAAAGGTAAAAGATTTATAACGGCAAGATTAATTGATATCAGCGCGGTAAATGTCAGCAAATAAATAAAACCGAGTTCTCTCGCATCACCGACCATGCTTACTATACCCACAGGACCGGTAATGCTGGAAATATCGGCGGCACCGCCAAGAGCCTTAATAATAAATGCCATGATGGATTGTCCGGTTAATAAAGTAAGTCCGGTGGTTGTTTTAAGCCCATACCACAGAGCCTTAAACGGTCCGAGTTTAGCTATTCCTATGACATCCATAGAAATGCCGACGGCCGGTCGATCGGCAAGAATTCCTTCTTTGGGCATCACAATTTTTTCTGATATTTCACCGCCTCTTTCCACTTTAAAAACGATGGATTCGACGGACAGGGCGATAAAATCAGTAGCTTCTTTCGGCGAGATGTTTTCTCCGGCCACTTCGGGTAAGAATTCTGTTCCTCTTGAAAGCGAGACTAGCGCGTCTCCGGATTTGATACCTGCCTCTTCGGCGGGAGAAGTCGGTAAGACTAAAGTTATTACCGTGCGCGGATTCTTGACGGGTAGAGCTAACCCTTCCGGCGCCGGTAGGCCAACAACAAATCCGAGTGAAAATAAAAACCAAGCGAAAAGAAAATTACCGGCCACTCCCGCCACTAACACGGCCACCTGAATGCTTCTATTTTTCGACTGGAAACTCTCACTTGGAAGCTCAACCTCCAAGTACTTGGAGGTTGAGCTTCCAAGTTGTTGTTCTACGGGGTTTTCTCCGAATATTTTTACAAATCCGCCAAATGGCAACCAATTGAGTGTAAATGGTGTTCCTTTCCAAGTAAAAAGTTTCTTGGCCAGAGGTGGAAAACCGAGACCGAATTCATCAACACGTATGCCAAGTCTTTTAGCCACTAAGAAATGCCCAAATTCGTGAACAATGATAAGCGCACTTAAAATTACAATAAAGATAATAATCGACACGACAATTTATGTTAGAATCTCTTTTTCTTTCTTTAGGGCCGATACTTCCAATTTCTGATTGGTATCGTCCACCAGTTTCTGCAATTCATTTTTTAGTCTAAACTTATCGTCCTTGCCCAAACTAACTTCTTTCTCTTTGTGATTGAGAATTTCAAGATTCTTTTCGCGTTCTGTGCGCACTTTAATGCGCGCTTCTTCTAATTTCTCTTTCACCATTTTTATTAAAAGAGTTCTGCGTTCGCCGGTCAATTCCGGGAAAGAAACGCGTACTCCTTGAGCATCAAGCGAGACTGATAAACCTAGATTTGACTCTCTAATAGCTTTGTCGATATTGGGCGCGATACTATTATCCCATGGAGTGATGAGCAGAGACTTTGGACCCGCCCCGAGAATAGAGGCCACTTGGTTAATGGGCAGGCTGGAGCCATAAACTTCGACAGTAACCGCATCCAAGATGCTGGGCGTGGCTTGGTTGGCACGAATGCTGGAATATTCTTTCTTAAGCCAATCAAGAATAACAGTGCTAGCGCGCTTAAATTCTGTAAAATCATACACCATGGAATTATTTTAGCACCAATGACAGATGTTCGAGAATTAGACGCGATGCCATGTTAGAATCTCCGATGAGACGCCTAATAGCATAAACTTTCTCCGCAAATTTACACATTTCACTTTTCTTTCTTAGCAAAAGCAGAAGAAGGTCAAGAAAGACCGAGAGATTTTTCTCTTCATCGGCAAACTCTTTGGCAAAGATGAGGCGATTTGTGAGAGAAGACGTTAGAAACGTCTCCGCATCGGTAGAATCGGATATTGGACTTTTAGGTACTCGAAAAACTTGCATGCGAGAACGCAAGGTTGGCGCAACAAGACCCTCTTCTCTCACAGAGAGAAAAAAGCGGGTGTTGGGAATCGGGTCTTCAAACGTCTTGAGGAGGGCGTTCTGCGCTTCAAGTGTCAATCGTTCCGGCGCAATGAGAAAAATTTTGCCAAGCGTGATGGTTTTACGCGAGGATAATAATTTCAACTCACGAGCTTCATCAATACCAAAAGTCTCCGTTCTGAAAACAAAGAAATCCGGATTATTGGAGAGTCGGATATTCAGACTGTGACAGAAAGATCGTAAATACGATTCCGCCTCCTCCGGCGTTCCAATCAGAAGATTAGCGTGACTCTGGCTTCTTAACATCTAAGAGTTCCACTTCAAAGATTAAAGTCGAGTTGGGTGGAATAGCGCCCACTCCCTGTTCACCATAACCATAATCCGGAGCGACGATGAGAAGACGCTTGCCTCCAACCTGCATGCCGGAGAACCCTTCATCCCAACCGCGAATAACCTGGCCAACTCCAAGGGTGAAGCTGAGTGGGGTGTTCCTATCGCGCGAACTGTCAAAAACTTTTCCATCCAAGAGAGTGCCCACATAGTGCACAGTCAAAGTGTCCCCCGGCAGAGCCGCAGCGCCCTCTCCCACAACTATATCTTGCGTTTCCACGCCTGTTTGCGGCATAGCAGCGTTTGAATTGCCGTCAGACGGGTTAAAAAGATTTATAATCGGGCCTGTAAACAAAAGATACGTTAAGAATGCTAGACCGACAAACACGGCAATCCATTGATTTCTGTTCAAATTTTTCATATTTTTTTTAATACTTTATAGGCGTACTCTATATGATATGATAGCGCTATGAAAGAATCAACTGAAAACATTGCAACCTTAAGCCGGGTAGAAATGCAGAAACTCGCCTCAAGACGGGTCGAGGAAATTTCAAGAGAATTTGCGGAAGGGTTTGACTTTCTTGCGGATTATCCGAAGTCAGTCACTTTTTTCGGCGCTAACCAATTTGGGGAAGATAATCCTTATTACGCAGATGCTCGCAAGCTGGCTTCGCGCATAGTGGAGAAACTTGGTTATTCAGTCATTTCCGGTGGCGGCCCGGGTATTATGGAAGCGGCTAACCGAGGAGCTTATGAGGCCGGCGGCAATTCTCTCGGTCTTTTAATCAGGCTCCCGGACGGACAAGTGACAAATAAATATATCACTCGATCATTTGACTCGTATTATTTCTTTGTGCGTAAGGTTTTGTTATCTTTCTCATCAGAGGCATTTATATTTTTCCCGGGCGGTTTCGGCACCTTGGATGAATTTTTTGAAATATTGACCCTCGTTCAAACTAAAAAAATTATTAACATACCCATTATTTGCGTCGGTTCAGAATATTGGAACGAGCTCAAAAAATTTATGAAGAAAGAACAGCTCCGCCGGGGAGCCATTACAGACAAGGATCTTAAACTCTTTCACATCATTGATGATTATGACCAAATTATAGAAATAATAAAGAAAGTGCCAACGCGTAGTAGCGTACCCTTGGGCAAAGACATAGATTCTTAAAGATAAAGAAATGAATTAAAAATGCCGACAGATACCCGATAAACGGGTGCCTGTCGGCAGGATGGCGTAGAGAACGGTTGTGTTTTACTTACCGTTTCCGCGCCAAAAGAGATTGCGCCACTGATTCTGAGGCGCGCGCCACGCCCGTCGTCTCTTCTGTTGGAGACGAGACACTGGCAATGGGCCCCGACCCCATGGGAATTCCTCGCTACTGCTCTCGCCAGGAGAGAACATGCGAGCAATTTGACGAGCCGAACCCTCGATGATTGAAGGGAAGGCGACACATCGTTCTCCTATGGCAATGCATGAACCGGTTGACAACTCCCGGGCCCAGCCTGGCACTCCCGAAGCTGTCTTTAAGCACGGACTCCACCGGTTGAGACCGAATTTAAGATCAAACAGGGGTATTATCATAACCCCCGCTAGTTTTACCACCGTCGCTTGACCCTCAGCAAGTGAGCTTACAACGACGGCGGTACATCCATACTTCTGGAGCGCCTCAATCAAGAGAACACTCCAGGGGTTTCCCTCACCATTCTCATTGTGAACAGTGAGAAACACCGGCCTTCCTTCATTCGTTCCATTCGACCCACCCGTCATATCGGTCATCTGGCACCTCCTAACTAAAATTTTTTTACCGTCCTTTAGTAGTCTAACCCCAGAACTTTTTAAAAGTCAAGGAAAATGTTAATAAGTCAACGACATCGGCCAAGGAGTTGGGATAGCCAGAAGCATCAGAATCGCTCCGAGAATTGCCAAGTTTTTCATAAACTGAACTTGTTCCATCATACGCGTCTGTCCTTCCTCTTTCCAAAAAGCGTGCATGGTAAAGGTAACCGGGACAAAGAAAAGCACCAGAGCGGCAATACCGGCCGCAACGCGCACTCCAGTGATGATAGTATAGCCGCCGAAAAGAAGTAGGAGACCAGAAACAATAACCGCCATTTTTGCCATAGGAACTTTCTTGGATTCCGCATAAGGGGTCAGCATTGAAACATTTACCAAATGATTGTATGCGTTATACAAAAAATAACTCCCAAACAAAAGCCGACCAATAAAAAATATTATTTCCGTGTTCATATAATCTTAATCATCTAATAAGTTTGTATATTTTAGCATTTGACAAGATTAAATACCTATACTTGTATTTTTCCAACACTTGTTGTATAACTTTGCTAGACAGTATAGAGGTTCTGCGAATTAACTTGACTTGAGGCACCTACGTGGTGCGAGGAGGTTTAGATGATTGGTTTTATCTTGGCCGCTCTATTTATTTGGGGTCTCGCCTTGCTCCTTAGAGCAATAGCGAGTCGGGAAAACCCAACTATCGTCACTTTTGTCCCTGCTCAGATGCACGCGTTAGTGACGACAAAGAGTAATAAAGAAACGGATGTAACAAAGGGTGGAGGCAACATCGTCGATGCTATTCACGCTGTTCCCGGGAGAATACTAGACAAGTCTCCGATGGATCCCATGAATTGGTATTACAAGCTCGGCAGAGAATCCAGAGGAATTCTGTACTACCTGCTAGGAATTCAATTTATTGGAATCTTTCGGTATCTGCGCCTCAATGACGTGCGAACTTTCCGATTCGGTCGAAAAGATGAGGAAAGTGCATATCGTCTACAGGCTAAGAGTGATCAGACTCGTTATGTTTTTTTCTCGGGTCAACATGATATACAAATTGAGGGTGTCGAAACAACTGGAATTCTCAAGATTAATCTTCTTTTTAATCTGATCTATGAGGAGATCTTTCCAGTCAGGGTACGACTCCGAACAGCCGACCCTTATGCCGTTCTGACTATGATGGTGACTAGATTAGTCATCAGTAAGGTTGGCGGCACCGACCCAAAACTGCTTATCGCCGAGGAAACACGCCAGCGGGAATTGGCCGATGCTATACAGGAAATCGATCTTATAGTCGAAGAACAACTCGGTATTAGAATCATAAAGGTTACCCTGGCTGATGTGGCTTTCGACGCCGAGACTCAGAAGTTTCTCGAACTCGAGACCAGGACACGTTTACAGAATGAAGCAGCTGTAGCGGTCGCCACTAAGGACAGGACAGTCCAGATTCTTGCCAATGATGCGGCTGCAGACCGAGTTGAGCGAGTGATAAGACCTACAGCCGAGAACGATCGCACTGTAGCTGTACGAGTCGCCGAGGCGTATGAAAACAACAAGGTGGTAACAACATATGCGCCAGGAGCAAGTGCTATGTTGCCACTCGGGAAGTAGCTAAATAGGTGTGGTGGGGCCGGGCGGTATCGCCCGGCCCTCTTTGTATTTGCAAGTTGTATTAAATCATGATATAATACTGGCAGAATAGGACGAGCATTTGGAGGTAAATTATGAAAAACTGGCGGAATACGACCGAAGTGGTCTTTTTGCTCATTTTTTTTATCGGTCTGGCCCGATGGCTAGATAGAGCCACCAGCGACGCGATCGCCCAAATTAGATCTATTCCCCTTCACTATTTATGGTGGGGACTTGGAATAACAGTTGGCTTAGTTCTCCTCGTCTGGCTCTTTCGGAGCCTAGCGCAAAGGAACTACGCGGGTAAGACGTTAAGACGTCTAAGGCCTGGGTGGATAATTGCTATCACATTAATGGCAATATACCTGACCTTCGCCTTCAGATACTACCCCTGGGAACCGGAATCGAAATTGCAGAGTTTCGATCCTGCCAAACCAAAGATTCCAGCCAAGGCGGACAATACTTTCATGGTAGTTGTCCGTCCCGGACAGCCGGCGAGGGTCGAACTGGAACCGAATTGGATGGTGGTCTGGTGGGGAGACAAATCCAGATTCACTAGTCGCGCTGAATGGCGCGATAAGATCAAAATTCGAGTCTTTGAAGTTCGACCGGGAGTGGAATATGCGAATGTTAAAGTTCACATATACCACGATCCGGACCCGCTGTGGTACACGCGCCAATAAAAGCGCGTGGCACTACAAGAGCGCCCCGAGTTTATCGAGGGGCGCTCTTTTTTATTAATAAGACGGATAGTTCAACGGATAGTTAGGGACAGGGATGCCGAAAGTGCCGAGAATTAAGCGTATCAATCCGTAAGCGGAAATCATGATAAACATACCGAAAATTCCCCAGAAGATTTTCCTTTTACCTTCTTCCCTGCCAGCATCCGCAGTTTCGGAAGAAATGAACTGAAATATACCCCAAAAAAACACCAGAAAGGCAACGGCAAAAACCAACAGAATGAGAGGATTGAGTATGAACTGATTAATCTTGTTAAGTAGAGTGGTAATACTCATCCCGTTAGAAGTTTACTAACCTCTCTAAGCCTTAAAGACCCGGCACTGTCGGCACAATGATAGTATCACCTTGATTGACACCGAGAGCGGTACCAATGAAGCGGACTAGACCCCAGACAGAAATCATTACAAATAAGGCGATCAAACCCCAGAGCATGATTTTCTTGGCGTCCGCTTTAGCAGTTTCATCGCCTTGGGCGAAGATAAATTTGACCAATCCCCAGAAGAACGCCAGAAGCGCTATACCGACGACGATAGGAAGCGCCAGATTGACCAATCTGCCGATAGACTGCACCAGTGTTTGTATGTTACTAAGCGACTGGGCAAAGACCAGTGCCGGAGCAAGCGCCAACGCAATAGGAATAACTTTTTTCATTTTATTATTTTTATTATACCTAAACGGTATGGCTACATGATACGACGAGGCGGACAAACGCGCAACATAGTTATCCCCTTATTCTAAAGTCCAGATGATTGAATTATCACTCGGGAATACGTAATTGGAATTTGTGCCGGAAGTCGGCAAAGAAGAGGAACCGCCGGCAGGAAGATTGAGTTCTATCTGAACGAGACGGATTATCCCCCAAACCGATATCATGACAAAAAGGGCGATCAGTCCCCAAATCATGAGCTGTTTACCGCCCTCTATTGCATTTTCATCTCCGCCGACGCGAAAGATGAACTTAATCAGGCCCCAAATAAATACCAGCAAAGCGACACCGACTAATATGACAATAAGCGGATTAATCAAACTGCCGACAGCGGTAATAAGGTCTTTGATTCCGGTCATTTTAAATTTTTTTAATTAATTATAAGTGGGTAAAAGCGGCGGACCAAACGGCCGGCCAAAACCAAAGTCTCTGTACAGGAAAGCGAGTATTCCCATCAATGACAATAGGATGAAGAGCGCGACGAGCCCCCAAATCATAAGTTTCTTGCCCTCTCCAACGGCCTTTTCATCGCCGCCGATACGGAAGATAAATTTGGCCAAACCCCAAAAGAAAACCAGGAGAGCAAAACCTGCAACCACGGGCAGAGCCGTCCGTATCAAGTCTATAAATATATCCGCTAAGTCTTTGAAGTTGCTTGGAGTATTCATTTATAGTGAGTTTATCGCACTATCTTAATTGGTTAATGGTATTTTCTATCACCTGCGCGATCACCCAAGAACCGAGAAGCACCGCTGTGCCTACGGATGTGTAAAGAAGCGCTTTATGAGCCGTCGCAAGTTTAGTCTGGTTACCTTGCGCTGTGACATAAAGAAAACCGGAATAGATGAAGGCCAGCACCGCAAGCACTCCGCCGATAGGCAAAAGAATATCATTGATAACTTTACGTAGAAGAGTGAACAGCGTGCAATCGGCTCCGCCGCAATTGAAAGGATTCGGAAGATTCACTCTTACATCCAGATTGCCTTGCGCCAAAACCGAAAACGCTCCAATAGCAAAGAAAATCAAGAGTGACACGACAACGACTGATAGTTTTTTTATACTCATGTTATGGCGCGCCCAAGATAGAAAATCCGGGATTAAGCAAGGCGCTGGTTATAGTGTAAACCACAAGCCAGGCACCCAGTATCCACAGGTAACCCTTGAGCACTTTTTTAAAGACATCTTTGGCCTTGTCTCTTTGACCCTCACTTCCACCAGACGTCAGGAGGATAAAACCGGCGTAAGCGAAGGCGGCTGTGGCTAGAAAGGTGGAGAGGATAACCAAGGCATTTATCAGATTTTTAGCAAGCAGAATAAGATGTCCGAAAGTGCAGGGGTCAGCCGTTGTACCTTGGCACACAATAAGATTCGGAATTTGAGCTAATAGTTCATTCATTTATAGTGAGTTCATCGAACTATTTGATTAACGCTTCAACTTCGCGATTCATTTTATTTACCGCCTCAAAAATTCGAGCCCGACCGCTGGTCACGGACTCAATCGCCTCGCGAAAAATCGTTTCGGTCGCCGCGGTATCCGGATCAAGCCAACCTTTGGATTGCAAAGCCGCGTCGTAAAAAACGGGGAAAATCGCATCGGTCGGTTTTTGAGAAAGAAGGTCGCGCCGCGCCGGCGGTAATGAAAGAATTCCTGATAAAGCCAGCTCCACTTCCTTTGAAGCCAACTTAACCGCAAGGGCCAGCGCCGCGCCAGGATTCGAAGAGCCGCGAGAGACGGCTATTCCTCGCAGACGGCCGAAAGTAACGGCTTTGCCGGAAACTCTGGACTGCGGCACGGCGGTAATGCCAAAATTCAGAACCGGATTTTTATTCCTTAACACGCGAAGTTCTGAAGCAAAACCCAGATAATATGCGGAATCGCCACTCGTAAAATTGGTCTGAGCGTCAATCAACGAGCGATTCCAGCTGTAGTAAACTTTCGCCGGATTGGAGAATTGCGTATAAAAATCAAGCGAACTTTCGCCGGGCGAAGCCAGAAGACCGAAATTATTGGCAATTTGCGGACGCAATTCTTTATTGACAAAACTGGTGATGGGCGTACCGGCCTGTAACATGAGAAGCGACAAAATGTCCTTGGCGTGAGAAATATTTTGGGCCTCACCCAAAGCCATGACCGATAGAACCAAGTTTCCGGCCGCATCTCTCTTGGAAAGATTGGCGGCGGCGGCGTAAATTTCATCCCAATATCGTATGGCTTGTGCTTGTCCGGCGGCTGAAAGCAAATCTCTGTTGTGGTAGAGCACTAATGGATCAACGGAGAGCGGCAATGCATAGATCCCGCCTTCATCAAGGAAAAGTTCTCCCTCTTCTATAAATGTCGTTTTGAAATCACGTTCGCTGATATTTGAGTAAGGAATAAGATAAAGTTTGGCCTTATTTTTCCAAAGTTTGTCTTGAGTCAAAATGACAAGGTCGGGACCCGCCCCCCGCGCCAGCGCTTCGGTAAACTCCGCATCAATTGTTTCAAACGACTTCTCTACATAACTGATGTTAAACATCCTGTCTTGAGTAATGACTGTCGTATTGAGCAAACGACTAAAATCTTCCGCGGAAATATCTCCCCAAATTATCATGGGAATATCCTCATTACTAGAACCGCGATAGAGAGAAAAAACAATCACCCCGAGAACGATAAATACCGCAAAGACGGCAACTAGAATTATTTGAAACTTGGACATATGTTAATTGTATAACACAAAGTTCAATTTACAATCCTTCTTTCATCCACATTTAATATTTAATCTTTAATCTATATTGTACGATCGTGAATAATAGCACGAAAGAAAAAATGGGTTAAACTTTGAACCCAAAAAACTTTTTGAGCCATGTATCATTTTCTATCTCATCTACCACTAGATACAACAGATTTCTGCCTAATTCAAAATTTGTCTTCAAGAGAATTACGAAATCTTCGCAATCATAAGGATAAACCCAGACACTCTTCTGTAATTTTACAAATCCAATCTTACTGAGAGTTATACGAAGCCGGTCTCTGGTCCTTCTTTGTTTCTCTCCAATATCGAAAATAATGACGCGCCACTTCCGATCCCAGTGTTTTGGTTTTTTCAAATTAAAATTACATGCTTCAAGAGTATTCAATTGTCGTCTTCCCTTCTCCGTGATTGCGAGATATTTTTTACCATTTGGAGCATCCTGAAACTTTAATGATTGATTCTTGAGGAGTCTTTTCATTGACCTACTTAAATTAGAATTACGGGTGTATTGACCACGTTCAACTAAACCCAATTGACCAAGTGCTTGTAGGGCATTGGGTGCTAAAACTGCGACACCTAACATACCCGCCACTGCCACGGAACTAAGAAGAATTTTTTGGAGATTTTCCTTTCTAACTCTTTTTTTTATTTCAGTTTCTATTTTTCCCATAACTCATATATCTCGGACTATCATCTATCATATACGATCGTGAAAAATAGCATAACAAACACAAAACCACTACGACCATAAATATAAAAATTGAGTAAATTATTTTATAGACAAATTAGGGAGGCTATTGAGTCGCCTTCACGCAATTTCATAATCCTTACCCCTTGGGTTTGGCGACCCAAAAGAGGAATCTCTTTTAATCCCACTCTGACAACTTGACTCTTTTTAGAAATGGCGATAACTTCGTCTTCTTCCCCGGTTACCACCTGCGAAGCGATTACTTGTCCGGTTTTGGGCGTAATCTTAGAAGTAAGAACTCCGGAACCTCCCCTACCTTGCACTTTATACTCGGAAAGATTGGTGCGTTTGCCATAACCATTGGCGGAAATAACCAAAAGATGGCCCAATTTCCACTCCGGTTTAATCACGTGGGCTCCCACTACCACATCACCCCTATCTTCACCTCGCCTTGGTGGGGCGAGTTTGATGCTCCGTACTCCTCCGGCATTGCGACCCATTTCGCGAATGGCCGATTCTTTGAATCGTATTGATTGGCCCTTCTTTGTCACGATTGAAATATCATCCCCCCTCTCAACAAGTTCGGCCGAAATCAACTTGTCTCCGGCCGCCAGTTTAATGGCAATAATGCCGGAAGAGCGCACGTCTTTGAAACTCTTGGTGGACACCTTCTTGGCCGTTCCCCTTTCTGTTACCATAAACAACGAACCTTCACGAGTTGAGGAAAGTTTGGGCATCTCCAATATTGAAGTGACCTTTTCATCATCGGAAAGAGCAATGAAGTTCATCACGGACTTGCCGCGCGTGGCGCGTTTGCCTTCCGGTATATCATACATCTTGATTTGATACACCTTGCCCTTGTCGGTAAAGAAAAGCAGGTCGGCGTGCGTGCTCGCCGTCAGAAAGTTGGTGACAAAATCTTCTTCTTTGGTATCAAGATCCATCACTCCGACACCGCCGCGCTTTTGACGCCTGTATTCGTCCGGATTAATGCGTTTGATATACCCGCCCGATGTCAGAACCAGCGTGTTTTCCTCCTCCGGCACCAGATCTTCAACAGACAAAACTTTCACCCCCCCTTTGATTACTTTGGTGCGACGCTCGTCGCCATACTTCTGTTTGACATCTTCCAGTTCGTTCTTAACCACTTTCAAAATTTTGGCCGGCGATGCTAACAATTCTTTCATTTCCTTAATAAAGGCTTGCGCTTCCTTGAGCTCGTTTTCAACTTTCTGACGTTCCAAACCGGCAAGCTTCTGAAGCCTCATTTCTAAAATGGCATTGGCCTGCAGTTCGGAAAGTTTGAATTCTTTCATCAGGCCGGCGCGGGCATCATCCACCGTCTTGGAAGCGCGGATAAGTTTAATCACCTTGTCTATATTATCGAGCGCAATGGTCAGACCAAGCAGGATATGCTCGCGCTCCTGGGCCCGAGCCAGGTCAAAGGCGGCGCGACGCTTGACCACCGTTTCCCGGTGCTTGAGAAATTCAATAAGCATACTCTTGAGCGAAAGCGTCTGCGGCACGCCGTCCACAAGAGCTACCAGATTAAAGTGAAAAGTGTCTTCCAGTTGAGTATGTTTATACAAAGTATTCAAAACTTTCTGCGGTTGGCTGCCGTTCTTGAGATCAATCACAATGCGAATATCTTTGGTGGATTCATCACGAAGACCTTTGATACCTTCAATCTTTTTGTCTCTCACCAGGTCGGCAATGCCGGCTATCAGAGATTCGGCTTTATTGACTCTATAGGGAATTTCCGTAATTATGATTTGGAAATTACCGGCCTTATTCTCAACGATATCAGCCACTCCCCTCGCCACTACACCGCCTCGGCCGGTGGTGTAAGCGTGATGAATATCCTTTTCGTTGAAAATAATACCGCCGGTTGGAAAATCCGGTCCTTTGATAAATTTTAACAAATCCTCTGTCGTTGCCTCGTGATGGTCGGCAAGATAAATAGTGGCATCGACCACTTCCGTCAGATTGTGAGGTGGAATACTCGTAGCCATGCCTACAGCAATACCCAAAGTGCCGTTGAGTAGAAGATTGGGTGCCACCGCCGGCAGAACGACGGGTTCCAGTTGAGTGCTATCATAATTGGGGCGAAAATCCACAGTGTCCTTATCGATATCTTTAAGCATTTCTCCGGCTAGACGCGACATCTTCGCCTCGGTATAACGCATGGCCGCCGGACTATCGCCGTCTATGGAACCAAAGTTTCCTTGACCGATAACCAGGGGGTAACGCATTGAAAAATCTTGCGCCATTTTAACCATTGAGTCATAGACCGCCACATCGCCGTGCGGATGATATTTACCCAACACTTCGCCGACCACCGTTGCGGATTTTCGTGTCTTGGCTCCGGCATTAAGACCAATTTCATTCATGGCGTAAAGAATGCGGCGGTGAACCGGCTTGAGACCATCGCGCACATCAGGCAGGGCGCGATCGGTGATAACCGACATGGCATAATCAATAAACGACTCCTTCATCTCGCTGGTGATCGCGCGAGTAATAACTCTGTTTTTATCTCCGGGACTGGGGGAAAATTCTTTTTCTTTCGGATTATTGGCCATAAAATTTTAGCGCCCCCTCTTTCATTTCCTGATATTCTTTCTGGAAATCCACCTCCTGGAAAGCGCTCTGAAGTTCTTCAAAATTGCTTTTTATTGCCTCTAAACTTGACGCTAAATTTGAACGAAATGACTGAAGCGGGCTTATTTCATTTTCCGTTATTTTGGAAGCATCGTGGGCGCCAGCATCTTTAGCCATAATTCCGTTGCTTGTGCCAAAGGTCGCCAGAGACCAAATGCCAAAAATAAAGAGAGTGATGGTACCGGAAGCCAACAACGCAAATTGTTTCTTATGGCGATCCGGTTTTTTGTGAAGTTTGGCTAGATATTTATCCATATAAAGCGGTAATTTCTATTCTTCTTTCAATACTATAATTTCACTTTCCTTGTTATCCAGATCCTTCTTCTTTACCACAAACTTGTCAAGCGAATCCACTTTTGTTTCCCCGCCTTCTTTTAGAAATTGTTCCAACGCAGTTTTCGTGTAATACATCGGGATGATAACGGACGGTTCCAACGACACCGCGAGCTTGTAAGCGGAAACTGGATCAAGAGTCTCGCCGCCGATAGGCACAAATAAAATATCAATATCTTCCATGGCCTCAAGAATCTCGTCCGGCAGAGTGGCATTAGCCAGCACGCCAAGAAAACAAAGTTTCATTCCTTCAAAAGAAATAAGATAGATAGTGTTGATTTTCTTGGCTGGACCTTCGGAAAGAAAGCCCTTTATAAAAATATTTTTTACTTCATACTCGCCCGGACCATTTATGACGAAAGAGTCTTTGTTCCCTCTGGAAGTCTGTTCGCGTCCGTTAAAATCAGGATGATCGGCGGTAATGAGAGTAATATCAGCGCCAAATCTTGTGGTCTTGAATTTGGAATCCTTGGATATCGGATTGAGCGCTAAAGTGATATCTCCGTGAGAGATTTTGAAACATTCCGCGCCGTGATAATTGATTATCATCTTGTCATTTTAACATAAAACGCTTGCATTGGCCAGCGCTTTCTGATAACTTAGCGAGGTGAGTTATTAGTCCCCGTTTTTGTTATCCCTCTAGGTCTGGCAACCGCAGAAGAACCTCGAGGACCGAAAACGGCCAATCCAACTTGACTGCTCAAACAACAGACGTTGACGCATTCTTAAAAAATATTCCCAATCCTCCATCCATAGATGAGCTGGTGGAAGGACCGGTTATCAGCGTTGATAAGGGCGCGGTTTATATTGACTTGCCGCCTTTCGGTACCGGTATTATCTACGGCCGCGAATTTATCAACGCCAGAGATATTATCAAAAAAATTAACGTCAATGACATTGTCGCCGGCAAAATCATCGGCATCGGCGGCAAAGAAGGTTACATTGAAATCTCTCTCAAAGAAGCGCGCCAAGCGCTTATCTGGAGCGAGGCGGAAGAAGCTATTCGCGAGAAACGCATCTTTGAATTGTCGGTGACTGATGCCAATAAGGGCGGTCTTATCATTAATTGGCAGGGTCTTTCCGGATTCTTGCCCGCTTCCCAGCTTAAACCGGAACATTACCCGCGCATTGCCGACGGCGATAAAGACAAAATTCTGGACGAATTGAGAAAATTTGTCGGGGAAAAACTGTCGGTTACTATCATCGGCGTCAATCCGAAAGAAGGCAAACTGATTTTTTCCGAGAAAAGTCCGGAAACCAAAGACAAAGAAAACATCGTGGCCCATTACGCGTTAGACGACGAACTTATTGGAGAAGTCACCGGTCTTGTTGATTTCGGCGTCTTTATAAAACTTGAAGAAGGCTTGGAAGGGTTGGTGCATATTTCGGAAATCGATTGGGGTCTTGTGGAAAATCCTAAAACGATGTTTAAGATCGGCGAGAAAGTCAGAGTCAAAGTGATTGAAATCAAGGACGATAAAATTTCTCTCTCCATTAAGGCGCTCAAAGAAAATCCCTGGAAGGAAGCGGAGAAAAAATATAAAAAAGATACTCTGGTCGACGGTGTCATTATCAAATTCAATAAATACGGAGCACTCGCCTCGATCGAAGAGGGCGTGGCCGGCCTAGTGCATGTTTCCGAATTCGGTTCGGAAGAAAAATTGCGCGAGAAACTTGAAATGGGTAAAGTTTACACCTTCAAAATAACCCTCTTTGACCCGAAGGAGCAAAAGATGGCCCTCTCTTTCGTCGATAAAAACAAGAACTAGGAATTAAACTTCGTCATGGCACGGGTAAGACCACTTTCGACGATTGTTTCTATGGCCTCTTGGACCCGCTTAAAAACTTTTTTTAAAACTTCATACTCTGACTTTTTAAATTCGCTAAGAATATATTTTTCTACTTCCACATTCCTGTCTATGCCAATGCGAATACGGATAAATTCCTTAGTCTTGAGAGCTTTAATGATAGATTCCACCCCCTTGTGCCCGCCAGAACCCCTGTTATAAGAAATTTTTATAGCGCCCAACGGCAGATCAAGATCGTCATAAATAACAATGAGTTTCTTGGCGCTCTTGCCCACCATAGCTTTAGCGACGGCGCTTCCGGAATTGTTCATGAAAGTGTCAGGTGTCACTACCCTTATCCCTTCAATTTTGCCGGCAATAAAATCCGCTGCCATACGCCCCGTGTTGTGCCGAGTGCGCGCGTATTCTTCTCCGGAATTGCCCAAACCCACGATGATATACATAATGCTATTGTGTCAAATCAAATTAGATAATACAATCTTAGTAAATTATGAATTCAAAATTTTGGAAAGAGCTGGTGAAATTAATTTTCCTTTCTCTTCTGATAGTCGTACCATTCCGCCTTTACATCGCCCAGCCTTTCATAGTGGAAGGGTCGTCAATGGACCCAACATTTGAAACGGGAGACTATCTCATTGTTGATGAATTTACCTATCACTTCAAAACTCCGGAACGCGGCTCTGTCCTAATCTTTAAATATCCCAGAGATCCAAAAAAATCTTTTATTAAACGCGTGATTGGTCTGCCGGGCGAAAAGGTATCAATCTCAAATGGACAAATTACCATTGTAAACACCGAACACCCTGAAGGATTCAGCCTCGATGAACCATATGTGAAATTAGTCAAGAAAGACAGCGCGGATTATATTATTGGCGAAGATGAATATTTTGTTTTGGGAGATAATCGTCTTGCCAGCGCCGATTCGCGAATCTGGGGTCCCGTGCCCAAGGTTAATCTTGTGGGCCGACCGATTATCCGTTTTTTCCCTCCGACACTTTTCCCGGGTGATAATTCTAAATGATATCAAAACAACGCCTACGATCGGAAAAGGAGTTGGATAAATTTGATAGAGCTCTTGTCGTTGCCGCCTATTTTGGGTTTCTTCCCATTGTAGCGCCTAAAATCATCAAACGTGATATTGAATTAACCAAACATTGCGGAAACCATCCATATTATGATGCGGCCGAGAAGGCCTCAATCATGCGCACATATCTGGAAGAAGATCTCGCTTCCAGACCTCATCCATTTGCTCTGGTCTATAAGAAACACGCTTCGAGGAAAAAATTTGGCAATTACGCTCTTCACTTTATTGGCTCGCCTTCGGGAGTGGCGGAAGCGACTCTTATGCGCGCCACGCTCTCCATTCTATCGGAAGAAGGATATAAAAATGTAAGCGTAGAAATAAACTGCATCGGCGATCGGGAGTCTATCAACGCATACGAACGGGAGCTGATAAACCATGTACGCAAATTCGGAACAAACTTATCGGATGAGTGGAGACAAAATCTAAAAGAAGACATTTTTAATATTTTTAGACTCGAAACACCGGAAGCCCTGGAGCTTGTTAAATCAGCCCCTTCCTCAATTAATTTTCTTTCTTTGCCAAGCCGAGTCTATTTTAAAGAAGTGCTTGAATATATTGAAGCCCTTGGCATAGATTTCCGCCTCACACCGGCGCTTGTGGGAGAGAAAAATCACGCTTCCCACACTATTTTTGCCATTAGAAACATCGAAAATAAAAATACCAATACTTTGGCTGTCGGCTATCGTTACTCGCGGCTGTCGCGTTTCTTTGGATTAAGGAAAGAAGTTCCGATGGCCGGAGTAAGCATCTTTTTGACCTCAGCCGGCAATGTTGTTCAAAAACGCTTCTATAAGAAACTGCCCCAACCGAAATTTTATCTGGTTCAATTGGGCAAAGAGGCGAAAATTAAGACTCTCTCGCTCGTAGAACTTTTACGCGTTCATCGGATTCCACTGCACCACTTTATCGGCAAAGACAAAATTACCGCCCAACTTTCAAACGCCGAAAATTTGCGCGTTCCCTATCTCATAATAATCGGCCAGAAAGAAGCTCTTGACAACACCGCCACAATCAGAAATGTCAGCACGCGGGCTCAAGACACGGTCAAAATAGCCGACCTTCCGCGTTATCTAAAAAATATTACGCTCTAACTTTCGTCTTAAGATACTTCAGCATTGTTTCGGCGTCGCTCACTGTAAACGGGTCGCCCGAACAGTTATCTACAAATCCCGGCTCTATGAACATTTTCTTGATTTTCCCGTCTTCCACATACATACTGTAACGCCAAGAACGCTTGCCGAAACCGAGATTATCTTTCTTGACAAGCATGCCCATTTTTTCAGTAAACAAACCGGAACCGTCGGGCAGAAATTTTACATTCTTGACTCCTTGTATTTTACCCCATTGAAACATGACAAAAGCGTCGTTGACGGAAAGACAGATAACTTCATCAATACCAAGTTTTTTGAATTTGGCATAATTTTTTTCATAGCCCGGGAGATGGGTGGAGGAACAGATTGGCGTAAAGGCGCCAGGAAGCGAAAACAGGACAATCTTCTTACCGCCGAAGATTGCGTCGCTTGTAACATTCTGCCAGCGAAAAGGATTTGGACCTTTAATCTTTGCATCTCTGACACGAGTTTTAAAAACTACTTGGGGTACCTGTTTGGGTGTTTTCATGTCTAGCATTATAAACTAAAACGTGTTAGAGTGGCAAACGCGATGCAAACAATGATAAACGTGGAGATTGTAAAAGGGGCGAATGAAAATAATTTGAGCGCGCTTAGACGCTTTACTAAACGCGTGCAATCATCAGGGGTTTTGCCGAGGGTCCGCTCCAAACGCTACGCTCAACAAATCCCCTCTCGCAACACCAGACATGCGAAACGTATCAATTTTCTTAAAAAGAAAGAGGTCATGGCCGAGCTTCTTAAACTTGGCAAATTAAGCGAAGTCAGTAAATTTACCCGCCGCCGCAGATAGTGTAGGAATTTACAATTTGCAATTTTCAATTAAAAATACGACACGGAAAAAGATTCCCGGGGTTCCATTTAAAAAGATTAAAGAACAAGTGCTGGGCAAAAAATATGAGCTATCACTGGTCTTTTGCGACAACGCGCTCTCCCGCAAACTAAATTCAACCTACCGTCAAAAAGATAGGGCAACCAACGTCCTCTCTTTTGAAATTTCGTCCAATTCCGGAGAAATTTTCATAAACCTCTCACAGACAAAAATTTTTTCCGCTGAAAAACTCTTTATCCACGGCCTCTTGCATTTGAAAGGAATGGAACACGGAGATACAATGGAGCAGACAGAAAAAAAATTATTACATGGCGCGTCAAATCGTAGTCGGCATTGATATAGGAACTTCTTGGACCAAGGTCATTATTGCCGAGGGGATAGTTGAGCATGAGCATTTGGCGCTAAAGATTGTCGGCACCGGCTCGAGCGAATCGAGGGGTGTTTGTCGAGGTTATATTGACAATCCGGACGAAACGGCCAGAAGCATCAAGTTAGCCGTTGAACGAGCTGAAAAGGTTGCCGGTATAAAGGTCAAGCGCGCCTATGTTTCTTTTGGCGGCGTTGGTCTTGGCAGCGCGATAGCCAATGGTTCGGTGGTTATATCCAAAGCGGATCTCGAGGTAACCGATAGAGATATCTCATCGGCGTTGGAGGCGGCCGAGGCCGCTATCCCGAAAGCCGTTTCTATTAATAGAAAAATTATCAACACGGTTCCGATTGAATATAAAATAGACGGACAAACTGTCTGGGGGCAAGCCGTAGGACTGAAGGCGGAAAAACTTGAAGTGAAAGCTCTTTTCATCACCTGTTTGGAACATCATCTTAATACCCTGATAAGCACTGTTGAAATGATTGGCATAGAAGTGGCGGATGTGGTGGCGGCGCCGGTCGCTCTTAGTTTTGTCACTCTTTCTAAAAAACAAAAGCGGGTCGGCTGTCTTTTGATCGATATCGGAGCCGAAACGTTATCCATGGTCGTTTTTGAAAACAATAATTTAATCTCATTGGAGGTCTTTCCCGTCGGCGGCGGCGATATCACTAATGACATCGCCCTGGGATTGAAAGTTGCGCCCGAGGAAGCCGAGAATATTAAAGTCGGTTCGGACAGAAGACTGACGTATCCGAAAAAGAAGCTTGAGGATATTATCAAATCGCGATTGAATGATTATTTTGATCTCATTGAAACGCATCTGAAATCAATCGGCCGAAACGCCCTCTTGCCGGCGGGCATTATTATCGCCGGCGGCGTCGCGTCCACACCGGAGATAAAAAATCTGGCAGAAAATGCTCTCAAACTTCCATCTCAATTGGCAGAAGTATATTTTGGAAATACGACGGAGGGAAAAATTAAGGATCGCACTTGGGCTGTGGCCTGCGGTCTTTTGGTAGTCGGATTCAACGGTGAGGGTGTCGGACACTCTTTAGGAATTCGAAACGGTTCTCTGATTAAAGAAGGCGGCCTGCGTTGGAGTAGAGCCGTGTCGCGTTGGATTTCCCAATTTTTGCCCTAAAACGAGAAGACACAACTTAAATTAAGTCAACTACTTTCATTTTAATTCTCTTCTGGTAAGATGGACGCATCTAAAAATTAATTCAAGAGTATGCCGCAAATCAAACCAGAAGTAGAGTCGTTTGCCCGAATTAAAGTCATTGGTATAGGCGGTTCCGGTAAAAACACCGTTAATCACATGATTAACTCCAAGGTCAGGGGCGTTGACTTCATAGCGGCCAACACGGATGTTCAGGACCTGCATCACTCGCTAGCCAAAAAGAAAATTCATATCGGCAAGAACTTAACTCGTGGCCTCGGTACCGGCATGAATCCAGAACTTGGCAAACGCGCTGTTGAAGAAACAAAAGAAGAAATTCAGGAAGCAATCAAAGGGGCCGATATGGTTTTTATCGCCGGAGGTATGGGAGGAGGAACAGCTTCCGGCGCCGCGCCCGTTGTCGCTCGCACGGCCAAAGAGAATGGATGCTTGACGGTGGCGGTCGTGACTAAACCGTTCTTTTTCGAAGGCACGCAGAGAATGAAAATCGCGGAAACGGCTATTGAAGAACTGAAACAGGCGGTTGACGCTCTCATTATTATTCCAAATGACCGTTTGCTTCAAACTGTAGAAAAAGACATTACGGCTAAAAATGCTTTTGCTATTTGCGACAATATTTTAAGAGAAGCGGTCGAGGGTATTTCCGATCTTATCACCACTCCCGGCATTATTAATATTGATTTCGCGGATATTCGTTCGGTGATGGAGAATGCCGGGGCGGCGTTGATGGGCATCGGTTCCGCTTCGGGGGATAATCGGGCCGTGGATGCCGCCAGATTGGCTATTTCCTCCCCTCTTCTTGAAATATCAATCAACGGCGCCAAGGGCGTGCTCTTCTCAATAGCCGGCGGAGATGACGTCACTATGTTTGAAATTCAAGACGCCGCCAAGGTTATCACCGAATCCGTAGACCATAATGCAAAAATTATTTTCGGTACGGTGCGGGACGATAAACTTAAAAAGGGCGAGTTGAAAATTACCGTTATTGCTTCAAACTTCTCCGATAATTATTCAAGAAAAGCGACCTCGCTCTTTCAAACTTTCGGTCGTAGCGACGAACCGGGCGGTAAAGAATCGCCAACCACGCCCGCGCACGGACAGGTTGGCAAAATATTCAACACCGCCGTCCCTCCATCGCGCAAAGAAATTCATAAGCCGATAACGGAAGATAGAAAAACCGACAATAGGCCAACTCCACCGCCGATAGAAAATAACGACGACGATTGGAGCGCCGTGCCGGCATTTCTCAGACGGTCAAAATTGAAGTAGAATGGCAGAATGTTTGATTTAATTATTATCGGCGGCGGTCCCGCCGGCGCAGCCGCCGGTGTTTACGCGGCTCGCAAACGGCTCAAAACAATTTTAATCACCGAATCTTTCGGCGGACAGAGCACCGTATCGGTCAATATTGAAAATTGGATTGGAACCAAAAGTATTTCCGGCGCCGATCTCGGCAGGGCGTTTGAAGAACACTTGCGTTCATCTGCCGGAGATTCGGTAGAAATAAAAACCGGAGACAAAGTAACTAACGTTGTCCAATCGGATGGCGCCCTTAAGGTAACCGCGGGAAACGACTCGTATACGGCAAGAACCGTGCTTATTACCACCGGCAGCGCGAGGAGAAAACTGGAAATTCCCGGCGCCAAAGAATTTGAAAATAAGGGTATTGTTTACTGCGCTTCTTGCGACGGACCCTTGTTTGCCGGCCAAGATGTGGCCGTGATCGGCGGCGGCAATGCCGCTTTTGAAACAGCCGCTCAACTTCTTGCTTATACCAAATCAGTGACTCTTCTTGTTCGTAGCGATAAGTTCAAAGCGGATGAAGTGACAGTGCAAAAAGTGCTTTCTCATCCAAATATGAAAGTTGTTAAAAATGCGGTACCTAAAGAAATTAAAGGTCGACCCCTCGACAAGCTCGGGGCAAGTAAATTTGTAAGCTCGCTTGTTTACGAGGCAGAAGGAGTGGAAAAAGAAATTCCCGTTACTGGGATATTCGTTGAAATCGGTTTGATTCCTACTACTGATTTTATCAAAGAGCTAATTTCTCTGAATAAATACGGGCAAATTCCGATTGACCCGAAAACTCAAAGAACAAAGATAGACGGCATCTGGGCCGCCGGAGATTCTACAGACGGTTTGTATCATCAAAACAATATTGCCGCCGGCGATGCGGTCAAAGCGCTGGAAGATATTTACTTATATTTGCACGCCAAGTAAACCAGTTGGACATGACTTTTAGTATTTACACCGCTTAAGATACGCAAGCAAGTCCGCTAATTTGATGGTCGCCGCTCCCACTACTTGATCGGCGCCTCCATAGTAGACAAAAATTTTGTCTCCGATGAGAACGGCCCCGCAAGGAAAAACGACGTTGGGAGTTTGTCCTTCTTTTTCATACGGCATTTCAGGTTCCAGAAGCGGCTCATCTGAACGGCCGATAATTTTTATCGGGTCATTCAAATCAAGCAGAAGCGCGCCGACTCGATAAGAATTATCTTCTTCGGAAATTCCATGATAAAAAAGAATCCAGCCGTCTTCGGTTTTGATCGGCGGCGCGGCTATGCCGACTTTTTTACTATCCCACATTCCTTTTCTTGGAGTCACCCAGCGCTGTTCCTCAAGCCAAGCATTATTACTCGCAAAATCTAAAGTTGGAGAAAAGGCAAAATCAATATCATTCCCGACGCGGTGAACAATGAGATATTTTCCTTTAAACTTTTTAGGGAAGAGGCAGGCGTCTTTGTCGTCCAAATCAGGCGGCGAGATAAGAATAGGTTTTGACCAGTCCCATTTTTTCTTCAAAAATTTTTCAGCCGTAATCCAAGTCAAAGCCACTCGCGGAGGATTTTTACCGTCAAAAGCGGTGTAGAGCATATAAATTTTGTCGCCGATCTTGGTAAGCCTGGGATCTTCACAGCCGGAATTTCCGCCGGGCATCAATTTTTGTTCAAAGGGCTCGCGAGGAATATAAATTGGTTCCGGCAAACGTTCGTCAATGTGAAATCCGTCTTTGCTTGCGGCGTAACCGAAGACCGAAATATTGTCTTCGGACATCGCTCTATACACAATGTGAACCTTGCCGTCCAAACAAATGGCGCCGGGATTAAACGTCGTTTCAGCTTCCCACGGGCGGTTTTTCTTGGCGGTAATAATCGGATTTTCTTTCGCGCGAATGAGTTTAATGGAATTTCCGCCGCCCAAAAGTTTTTCCATTAAAATAGGAAGGTTAATAAAAGCAAGACAGCAAGTAGTATCAGCCGCGCCGTAATAAAGATGAATAATGTTTTCTTTTAAAATCGCGCCGGAAGGAAAAATAACATCGGGTACCAGGCCGATTCTTTCATAGTATTCTTCAGGAGTTAAAAGCGGCGCTTGGGCGCGGCCGATAATTTTAAGCGGGTCATGAAGGTCAAGAAGAACCGCCTCAATGGTAAAAAGCCGTTCTCTGGAGAAATAATTTCTAATATAAGAGTAGAGTAAAAGCCAACCGTGTTTAGTTTTTATGGGCGGCGCACCAACTTCAACATGATCTTGGGGCCGGCGCTGGAGCGGCAATGAATATTTTTCAAAATTTTTATACCACCTATTCCAATATGTTTCCGACCATAAATCATTTTCCTTTTCAAAAGAAGCGAGACAAATCTTTGCCGGTAGTTTATCGGTGTTGATTGTGAGCACCGCCCACATTTTCTTCCCGCCCATCTTTTCCGGAAAAAGCGCCATGGCTTTGGCGTTGAAAGGAGTAATAAGATGTTTTTCGTCAACTGTTTTTAAGTCCTTGCTTATGGCCAGGCCTATTTTAATTCCTTCAGCTCTCGGCGGCCAAGCGGAAAGCGCCGTGTAGAAAATATAATATTTATTATTGAGTTTAGTAATCCTCGGATCTTCGCAGCCGAATCTTTCCCATAATTCTTCGGACACGATAAAGTGTCGGCGATTTGAAAAATGAATTCCATCTTTGCTTTGGGCCATACCGATGTCCGAAACCATTAACTTTGTCTGGGCAAGAGCGTGATAATGCGGCAAAGAAAGAGCGCGGTAAAGAAGATAAATTTCTTCTCCTTTCTTGACTGGACAACCGTTAAAAACCGCCTGCGCTTCCCAGGATTGATCCTTGTTTGGTTTGAGTATCGGATTTTTATCAGAACGTTCAACAAACATATTATTTATTCTTTAAGGTTTTGATTTTGAGCTTCGGTTTAGCCCCCTTCATCAAGGCCTCTACAAATTCTTCAAAAGGGGCTGAAACAACGCACACATAGTTGTCCGCGCCTCCATAATACACGAGAAGTAAGCCGTCTTTTACCACCGCGCCGGTCGCGTAAACAATTCCCGATTTGAAACCAACATTTTCATATAATTCGCTCGGTTCCAAAACCGGCTCTTTCGAGCGGCTAAGTATCTTAGTCGGGTCATTAGGATCTAAAAGCATCGCCCCGACTTTGTATTTGCTGAAATCACATCCCTCCATGGCTTGATAGAATACCAACCAACCATATTCGGTTTTTATGGGCGGAGCCCCCGCGCCCCTGACCCAACTATCCCAGCAGTTTTTTCTGATTTTGCCGTCATAGAAACTTTTTACATATGTTCTGCCATCAAAATTTAAATCATCAAAATAATCTATTAAAATTTCTGGACTGATGCTGTGTAAAATAGCGTACTTACCGCCTATTTTTTCCGGAAAGATAACCCAATTTTTATGAACTTCGCCGGGCGGCGAGATTAATACCGGCGGTTTCCAATTCCACCTCTTATTTAAAAAATCTTTCACCTTCATTGAGGTAAGGGCCACTCGCAAGCCTTCATCGCAAGCGGTGTAGGTCATATAGAGAGTATCTTCGTCGCCAATTCGAACAATGCGTGAATCTTCGCTTCCCCCAAAACTTCCGCCAGAAAAATAAGAAAAAATATTAAAAGAAGGGCGCTGTCCGACTTGGTGTTCATAAACCGGATAAGAAAGCCGCTCATCAACATGAAAACCGTCGCTTGAAGCCGCGTAGCCAAAACGGGAAAGACCGTCTTCGCCTATGGCTCGGTAGAGAAAATGCACTCTGTCATTGAGTAAAATTACGCCGGGATTGAAAGTTTGCCAAGCTTCCCAACCATTTTTTGTGTTTGGCGAGATTATCGGATTTTGTGAATGCCGAACTAGCGCAGCTGTTTTTACTGATTTTTTTTTCTTAGAGCCATTTTTTTTCTTGCGTACAACCACTCGTTTTGCGGAAGATTTTATTATTTTCTTTTTTGTTTTCATGGCATACGTAGTAAAACCGCGCCGTGCTTTAATGACATTAACGATTTCCACCCATTACTAATATATGCAACTTTGGGGATTTAATCAATCAAAAATCGATCGTTAGTGCGCGGTGCAAGACTTGAACTTGCAACATCCACAACGTCAATGTGGCGCTCTACCAATTGAGCTAACCGCGCAAACAACAATACTCTATCTCAAAAAATACTTTGGCGGAAGAGGTGGGATTTGGACCCACGATAGGCTTACGCCTATGCCGGTTTTCGAAACCGGTGCCTTCAACCACTCAGCCACTCTTCCTTTGGCTTGCCATAGCTTAAGCGAAGGCAGCCAGAATCTACACTATAACATTTTTTGTCTTTTCGGTAAAAAATGTTATTATTTTTGAGCCCAAGGTTTACCCTGAGCGTAGTCGAAGGGCCCTATCGTCTATCGGTTAGGACACAAGCTTTTCAAGCTTGGAAGCCGGGTTCGACTCCCGGTAGGGTCATTGGTTCAAAAATGAGCTCGCTTATGCGGGCCATTTTTGTTCAATGACACTAAGTAGTGCCGGGGGCACTGCGTCCGGGAGTCGAAAAGCTTTTGAGCCTAAAATTGATTTTAAGAAAATTTTAGTCAAAAGGTGTACTGATCCTGTAAGGATCGACAAGTGTACTCACAGTCCCGGTAGGGTCAAAAATCGTAGCGAAGCCAGGACGACAACTGCTTGTCGTCCGGGCGATTTTTGAAGACGGAAGTATGTCCCGCAAGCTTGCGAGACAACTGAGTCCGGGGCTGGAAAATTTGATTTCGACGGAAATCAAATTATTGTGGCTCATACTAAATTTGCATGCGAAGTATACAATGCTTTTCCTTTCTTTGCCCGTCCGTAGCCTGGGCGAAGGAGGGGGCGGAAACGGGGCGAGGGCTGTTTACAGCATATAACAACTTGGAATATAACACAACGGAATACTATTATATAAACACTATGACAAAAGCGATATTTTCAAAAGACCACAAATATACAGTCGGGCAACTCAAAAAAGCTCGTCTTGAAGCGGGTTTAGATCAAGCCGAAGTGGCGAAACTACTCGGCAGAACTCAACCTCATGTCTCAAAAATTGAGGCGGGACAAAGACGACTTGATATTACGCAACTTAAGGAATTTGCGAAGATCTATAAAAAATCATTAGAATATTTTATTAAATAATATGACAGAAGTTCAAAATCATGGATTTGTTTTTGAAAATTGGATTAAAAGTATTCTTGGTGTAAAAGAGCTTGCTTATAATTATACTCAAAAATGGGACATACCAGGTGAAACGCCAATAAGTGTTAAATGCATGGGACTTACAAATGCCCTTGAATTTGGAAGCACTGTAAGAATTTGGGAAATAAACGAAACTTTTACTCTCGTCGTCGGAAGGTGGGAACAGGTTGGATTTAAAAAATTAATTAGAAGTATAGATGAAATAGATATTACTCCAAAAATTTTAATAAAAATGAGAGGCAGTATTACTCTTGAAGAATTAAAAGATTTTGATAAAAAAATAAAATCTTTTCCCGCGGGAAAAGAAGGACAAAGGAAGGGAATTGAATTCGCTAAAAAATGGAAAGCTGAAAGAAAAAATAGACTGGGATTACTAACTATTACACACAAAATAGATAGCAAAGATCAACGCCGGATTCAATGCAACTTAAATTACAAAAACTATATTAAATTATTCGGTCAACCATCTGAAAGAGTTGAGTTCCGTGGTAATATTTTTAATCAAGACATAGATCATGGACCAAGAAAGTTTAATAGTGAATAAAATGGCAACAGTTTATATAAACAATGGAATAATTGAATTGAGGCTAACGTCAGCTCGTAGTAGGGTGAGAATTTGTGATATCAATGGCAATCATATTTCTAAACCATCTTCACAAAATATTAATTTTGATAACCACTATGTTGAATGGATGATTACAAATAATGAGTTAATAAAAATAATAAGTCAGCAACTCACAAGAGAAGAGATAATCAATCTAAAAAATGAACTACGAGAAACAGCTATTTCCTTGAAAGATTCTAATTTTTACAGCAGGAAAGCTGAAAAAGAAGACATTGACCAAACTTTTGGAAATTTTTTAGTGTATAAATATGAAGAAATTTTTTATTCCTTTGAAAAAAATATTGATGTAAATTTACAGGTGAAAATTACATTTAAAATGGGTGATTATATCTTAGCAGCGCACATGTTTGTATTGATTGGTCTTACTAATCCAAACATAATACTAAACAATCGTGATAATAGTATTGCAAACAATAATGCTCTAGGACCAGGAGCAAAATGTGTTTGGAGTCCATCAAATCAGACAATTAGCGAAATTGCTAAAGCACTAGCTTGTTCTTCTGAAGGTCATAAAAATGATCTGATTAACCTATTAGACAATATTACTTAAATACTAACTTTAAAATCATAAATATTTTCTTTCTTAATGGATTTACTGCCTATACGACAGGTAATATTTCTAAAGTAATCTATTTTTGAATTTATATTTTGGCAAATTTTCTCTTTAATTTCTTTGTTTTCATTGTATTCATCTTTAAAATCAAATATGAAGAACATATCATTGAGAATATCTTTTTTAATATTGATTAAACCACATTTTCCAACACTAGAATTACCAACCCTGACAACAGCCATTTTATAATCAACAACATTACCACCTTTTGGAATGATGTTTTTTTCTAATATGTTCTTTGCCGATATATTATTATCTTGAAATGATTTTTGTGCCTTAATGTTATTGGAACTAAAATAATCCCTTAATGGTGTCCCTTTTTCATTATTAATGAGACCATGATTTTTATTAAAAATCACTTGGGGAATAAGCTCTTCATTTATGTTTGAAATATTAAAAATATCTTCATTTTTTTTACCATTTTCGTATATAACAATGATCTTATCTTTAAATTCAGTTGTGTTAGTAAATAAAGCAAAACAACAAGGTATATTTCGGTCAAACCACACTTTATCATTTTGATATATCACTATTGTTGAAAATATTTCTCGGAGCTTGTTTTTAACAAATATATTTCTGTTTTTTATAAAAAATGATATTGGTAGAACAAATCCAATAGAAGAATTATCATCTTTAAGTTGTTTAAGTGATTTTAAAATAAAAGCATTTTCTATCTTCTGCTTATCGTTTTTAATATCAGAAAAATCTAAATACAGTTCTGGTTTAATTTTTGATTGTTTATATTTTGAAGCATAGTAATAACTATCCTTCAAGTTGTATTTTGTAAAAGGAGGATTACCAACAATAAGATCAAATTTTTCTTCTAGAGATGTTTGAAAAAAATCTGCTGGATTTGATGTTAATTCACTATCTATCTCATATCCTGTTACATTTTTATACCCCTTATTAGATAATTCACTTATAAAATTACCTGTTCCAAAAGATGGCTCAAGAATAGATACGCCTTTTGAGTATTTTTTATAGAAAAAAAGTAAATCAAGTAATTTTGATACTATTTTGGTTTTTGTAAAATATTGACCTAAAATTTCTTTTTTATTTTTCATGTTTAAAATTTTCTAACTCTCTCATTGGCTATTTTACTATAATTAGCGTCAATTTCAAAACCTATATAATTCCTTTTTATCTGTTTACATGTCACAGCAACGCTACCACTTCCTATAAATGGATCTAAAACAACATCATTTTCCCTAGAGAACATAGCTAATATTTCTTTTATAAATGTTTTGGGCTTAGGTGTTGGGTGATTAATAAAGCCCTCGTCTGGTTCAACCATAGAACCCGGTGTATCCATAAATATATCCTTCCCCTTTTTAACGATTTTTGCATTACCCTTTTTAAATACTATGCAAGACATATATTTGGTAAATCCAATTGAAGAAGAAACCCTACCGTTTGGACAATGTAAAATAAAATTCCAATAATAAGTAAAAGGATTATTTTTAAATACATCAGGTAAAAATTTAGTACTAAAAAATGTAATATAAAAAGAATCATCTTTTAGAACTCTATGGCTTTCAGGCAGAGAAGCATAAAATAAACTTAAGTCGTGATCGTTTCTTATTCCAGTTTTATTTAATCCATAAGGAGGGTCTGTAAAAATAAGATCAACGGATTTATCAGGAATCATTCTAAATCCATCAAAACAATCAACATTTTGGATTGTGTTTAGTAAATTATTATGCATAAAATTTGATAGAGTTTAAAATAAATATTTACCCAATTGTTTTGATAAATTTTTTGTAACATCTTTGTCAGTTTTCAGTCTAATACTATAATTTATATTAGGATAACTCATGTATTTTGCATCTCTGAAACCCAACCCTTTCGGCTTTTCTTTAAAAGCAAAACCAACATTAAGTTTGCAATCTGACACAAATTTCCCACGAAAATAAACTACAGTAACAATATCATCTTTTAACATATATCTAACATAAACAGTGCTAAGACGAAAATTTATTTTAGGGTTGAGAGACATAATAAATTTATGTAATTGATTAAAAATTACTAACTTATCACCCAATTTTTTTTCTAATTCATTATCCATAATTTATTTATTATATCAAATAATTAAATAGGTTCGTAACGATATTCATTTTCTTGAGGCTGTTTAATAACCTCGACAACTTTTCCGTTCACTAAATACTCGTCGAGATCATCCTCATGGATATGAATTGGCGGAAAAAATTGACTTGATTCTGACTGTAAAACAATCTGTTTATGAGCCTTATCTTCTAAAAAACGTTTAATATTGGCAAGTCCACCAATAACAGAAAGAACATAATCTCCAGTTTTTACGTTTTTATCCTCTCCGTCCACTATTACATAATCACCATCATCAATAGATTTTCCGTTGACGCTCGCCCTGTTCATTGATAACCCAACAGCTTTTACAGCAAAAAGATTATCAAGATGACTAGTTGGAAGTAATTTTTTAGAAATGGGCAAAGTTCCCTCTATTCGAGCTTCTGCAAGCATAGTTGCGTCACCACAATTTGCTAAACCTAGAATAGGTATGGAGAGAAGACTTTTTGCTTTAGTGGTTAGTGGAGATTTGATAGAAATTGCCCTTTTTTTCTTTCCATTATCAAGAAGCCCTAATTTTTCCATATGAAATTTAACTTTTTGTGGATGCTCTATTCCAATGAGTCTACCTATCTGTCTCAGACCTATTTTCTTTAAATCATAACGTTGTGATAATTCTAAAAGTTTTTGTTGGGTTGGATGCATCATACGTCAATTATAGCTGATAGGGGTGTCAACCGTCAACTGTTGACAACTTATTGAACAAAACTTGATTTTAGACTTGCATTATGGAAAAGAGCGGCGTAAAATATAGCTGTTACGGTAGTTTCTAGAGACTACGGATTCGACGGAACAATTATTAACCAGTGACAAGACCATGGCTCAGAACAAACAAGACATTATAGCTGACATCAAGGCTTATATCGCAAAATTTTCAGGCACCAAATACAGTGATTGGTATGTCGGTATTGCTTCCGACCCAAAACAACGGCTGTTTGTTGACCATAGTGTTAACGAACAGAGCGGAGCATGGATTTATTGCGAGGCACTATCATCTGACGCGGCACGGGAAGTGGAACAATATTTCATTGACCAGCTAAAGACTGATGGTGGCCCAGGTGGAGGTGATCGCACTACGCGATTTGTCTACGCCTACCGCAAGACTTCTAGCACAGTAGAGTAAAAGCGAGCCGTTAGGCTCGCTTCCCATAAACCAGGCCATGTGATCAGTGGCTTGGTTTTATTTTACCAAAATTTTCTACAAGGGAGTAGCTGTGTTCTCCACAGCTGTATGCGCGCGCACGAGAGGATGGACTCCAAGAGGGTTGGACGAACCACTAGCGGTAACACTTAACTTTTTTAAAAAGAAATGTTATGTTGGTGGCAGACAAGAAATTTTCCATACGTATCGTAAGGAGGAAAAATGAACGCCATTATCGTGTTATGGACCGTTATTGGAATACCATTTCTTTGGTCAACCGTTCTTAGCATTTCACAGGGTAAGTGGGTGTTATCTGGCATAACATTGATTATCGCCTGTGGTTGCGTGTTATGCGGAATTTTGCACAACAGGATTTACCAACGAAGTGGAAAATTTTGGCCATAGAAAAACACTTTTACATTCTAACCCCAGCGGACATGTCCGCTGGGGGTTCGCTTTTTCAAAAATTGAAAAATGACTATCATGTATTTCTCTGTTAGTATCTTTCTATGAAAATTTTGGCTATTGAGACTTCCTGTGACGAAACCGCCATTGCCCTGCTTGATATAAAAGGCGCGTTGGAAAAGCCAAATATCAAGATATTGGGCAATACTCTTTTGTCACAAGTGGCGCTCCACGAGCAATACGGTGGCGTTTATCCCAATCTCGCTAAAAGAGAGCATGAGAAGAATCTGCCACCGCTCCTAAACCAAACACTCCGTGAGGCAAGAGAAAACCCTGAAAAACCCGATTTGGACTATATCGCCGTCACCAACGGTCCCGGCCTTGAACCGGCTCTTTGGGTTGGTATCAATTTTGCAACAACACTCGGCAAGAGGTGGAATAAGCCCGTTATACCTGTAAACCATATGGAAGGACATCTCGTCTCGGTTCTATTCCGAGACGAGAATGCAAAAATCAAAAATCAAAATGAAAAATTAGAATTACCGGCACTCGGACTCTTGGTTTCAGGGGGACATACCGAACTGGTGTATATCAAAGATTTTGGGAATTATGAAATCATCGGCCGAACACGAGATGACGCGGTAGGCGAAGCCTTTGATAAGGCGGCGCGCATGCTCGGACTCCCCTATCCCGGCGGACCAGAAATATCTCGGCTAGCCGAGAAGGCAAGAAAAAGAACCACCAAAGACCGTATAAAATTGCCGAGACCGATGATTCATTCAGGAAATCTTGACTTCTCTTTCTCCGGACTCAAGACTGCCGTACTGTATAGACTTCAGAAAGAAGAAAAAATCACTGATATTTTTAAAGAAGATATGGCCAGAGCATTTGAAGATGCGGCGGTTGAAGTGCTTATAGACAAAACCGGCAAAGCTTTATTGGAACTGGAAGACAAAATTGTAACTCTTATTGTGGCCGGCGGTGTATCGGCCAATACTTATCTTTCTCAAGAACTTGAAAAACTTGTCAATCAATTTCCTAATCTTACCTTGAAAATGCCGTCTAAACTCTTAACCACCGACAACGCCATTATGATCGGTATTGCGGCTTTTATAAAGATAAGCAAAAAGCCGGAGATATTAAAAAATAAAAGTCCAATCATAGCTTTAGGCAACCTTTCACTTACTTCTTGGGTTCGGTAACAATAGCCTTAATATTTTCCTGCTCTTTGTCTTTGGGAATCAACTTGGGCAGGATTAAAACCGGTTCTGGTTCTTTAGGCTCTTTCTTTTCGCTATCTTCCTTGATATTGATATTCTTCAAAACAGATTTGGCCCGAGCGGTACCGACTAGATACCATGACTTAACAGAAGCTCTAATAGAATTATGTCTGAAGTAAGTGAATGTCCAAATTAATGAAAGGATAAGAGTTAAAATTAACGGTAAGATAACGCACCACCATCCTATTATGTATGCCACCACGATAACAAGACCCGTGCCCACATCAATAGTCAGCCATTTAGTAAAGAATCGTTTTCTAGCATTTTCAGAAACATTTTTATAAAGGACATCTTTAAGGACATTTCCTAGAATATACAGGATGATTAGCACTAGCAGAAATTCATACGAACATTTCATTATGTCCAATAGATTATCCGGTAAGGCAAATATTGCGGCCGCTAGATTGCGAAGATTTTGTCCTTGAGAAGGCTCTGCTTCACCAACGATCGGTATGATTGGCGGAGTAGTAGTGGCAGTACCTGCCTCTCCTTCTCCACTACCCGACTCGGATGGTGGAAGTTCTACATCAATCCCTTGTGCTCTTAAACTTTCAAGAAGTGCTCTGAAGGCAGCAATTTCGTTGAGTTGTGCCTGATTTAGAGGGAATATCCGTTGACAGTATATCTCATTTATTTTCTTAAGAGTCAGAATATAAACATACCCAGTCGGACCGGTATGCCCCCACGGTTCAAGAATGTCGCTGAAGTACTTCATTTGAAATGCTGATACGGCATCAAAGGTCGCCTGATCAAAGACACCGGTAAGAGAAACCTCTTTATGTCCTTCAAAATTTATTAAAAAGCTTTGGAGTTTCAGAACCTCTATCGGGTCATTGTCAAAATCTCTTCGCATGTAATCACGCAAGTAGAAACATACAGCTTCGGTCACTGTGCTAGACGTGGAGGGCCTGGAAGAACCACCGCTCGAAGATCCCGAGCTTGTCGAGGGGCCGCCACCTCCACTCCCTCCGCCACCGCCGCCATCACCGCCGCAATTTTCGGTGCAAACTTGAGCTCCATCATCAACCGTGATATTTACACTGGAAGTGTTATCGTCCAGGTTTGAATCACTTTGAGTACTTGAGGCAACGGCGGTGTTGGTGATTGTTTTTCCTTCATTACCAACTTTTACTGCGCTTACCAAAGTCAAAGTGGTAGAGGAGCTATTCCCCAGATCGCCAACTGTCCATATTCCTGTGGTTGTGGAATAACTACCGAGAGTGGATGTCGCGGAAACAAAATCCAGTTCATTGGGTAAAACATCTGTTAAAGACACCCCCGTAGAATTATCGGGGCCGTTATTTATTATGGTGATTGTATAAGTAACCGTATCGCCAACTTTAACCGTAGATTTGTCAACTATCTTTGTGGCAGTAAGATTGGCACTGGGAGATCCGCCGCCGACAGAATTCACGGTAAGAACAAAAGTTTTGGTATCAATCCCACAATCATTAGCCACAGATATAGTTATGTTAAAGTCCCCTGTCTCCGTCGGAATTCCGGAGATGATCCCCGTTGTGGTAGAGAAAGATAGTCCTTGAGGAAGACTGGATGTGGCCACGGAGAACGAGGTCGTAGTAGCAACCACACCCGTTGTAGTGGCAGTGATCGTGTATGAAAAAGATTGACTAACGGTGGTCGTTGATAATAGTCCGCTGGTAATCGTCGGTAATGGACATACGGGCGGAGGCGGAGGGGGTGGTGGAGTTACCACTTCGTCAAACGCCACACAAAGGGGCGTTATACTGTTTGGATTGGTATCGCTAAAGGCTGCGTGAATAGCGGTTACTGAAACTGTGTTACTAGCCAATACCAAATTAGTTTCAACTTTTTCTTCCTTGTACTCCTCGTCACTTTCTAAATCGCTTATGGCACTAGTAGTGGCCATAGTCACACCAAGATTATCTTTCAATACTAAAAACCAGCTTTCATTCGGTTGAACTTGTGTTAGCTTAGCTAAGTGGTTGTCATAGGAAACCAGACTTATATCATAAGTACCGGCTAAAATAGATACTGAAATAGGACCTTTGGTAGCGGCACTTAAAGTGCCACTAGATACGATAGAACCGCTACCGAGATTTACAATAGTTCTCCCATCTTTTGAAGTAAGTGGACAGGTTGGCGCACTTGGAGGTGGAGGGGGTGGTGGGGGTGGGGGGCCGTCATCATCACAATCACAGCCATCGCCATCTCCACCATCTCCGCCCCCATCGCCGCCCCCATCGCCTCCATCCCCGCCACCGTCGCCGCCACCATCGCCGCCATCATCCGCATATACAACATGCGAAATATCAAGGGGCGAACCTATACTTATATGATAATACGAAGTAAAGCCGCGTACAGAAATAAGCAGAGCAAGACATGATATTAGTATGATTGTATAAATTTTTTGCATGAATTTGCAGTTCCTATTTCCGAAACACCTCTTGAAGAGACGTACCGGAAAAGAGAACCATCGGGAGCGTGCAAAGCACGCTCCCGATGACCCAAAGAACATTTACGGTACAAGACCATGCACGTTCATTGTGCAGTAGAACTTCCATTCGTCTCCGAATAACCAGAGACGAGGTTCACCGCCAGATTTAATCGGGGAGAAGACACTGTCTGGCCAAATCGTCTCTACGATCCACTCGCGTGGATCGTCTGGCAACGGTATACTACCGACACCATCAGTGATACGCAGAAAGCCAAGGTGCCGCACAACATGGGTCGTTTCTGGGTCAAGGTAGTAAACCCGCAAAACCATATTCACACGGGCTCTGTCCTTGACATCATTCCGTAAAATAAACCCTAATGTGCGAGATACAGCATCTCCCTTATAGCCAGCGGGGTCAGTTCCGCTACGGGTATTACGTTCCTTAGCGATTTGCATTAATTCCAAGGCTTTTTCCTGTATAGCATAGGGAAGAAGATGATACGACCATGCATGCGCTACCAGTTTCCATTCAGAACATCGGGGGCCGAGAACCTTTTGTTGCAGTTGCAGTGGTGGCGTCACCGTACTACAACTACTTACAATAACCCCCACGAAAAGAGCTATGATTATCCTCATATAGCACCTCTTTCTTTCGTTTAGCTTCAGAAACACAATCTGTGATACAGACTACGCATTTATGAAAAAAAAATCAATAATTTAATGAAACATCATATTGTAGAAAAATGGCTTATTTACTATGTTTTATCACTATTTGTCTTTTATACTAAAAACGTCTTATATTAGGACAAATTATTTTAAAATAAAACCAATACATAAGCGACATAATTAAAGTTATCAGTCACTATCTTAAATATTCAAATAGTTAATGTAAATTTTGTCCTTTTGATACGCTAAATACCATATTCCCATAACATGTTATTATTAATAAAACACATGAACGAGAAATTTCTTCAGCCCTATAATCCACGAGCCACAGAAGATAAAATCTATCAGCTTTGGGAAAAGAGCGGTTTTTTAAATCCGGATAATTTGCCCAAAAGACACCAGAAACCTTTTTCAATTGTCTTACCTCCGCCAAATGCCACTGGAATGCTGCATGTCGGCGGAGCTCTCATGGTAGTGATAGAAGATATTATTGTTCGCTATAAACGCATGAGAGGATTTAAAACTCTCTGGTTACCAGGCACCGATCACGCCGCCATAGCCACAAACACAAAAGTGGAGAAAATTCTTTTCAAAGAAGAGAAAAAAACCAGATATGATATCGGCAGAGAAGCTTTCATAACAAAGGCGGAGAAATTCGTGATTGAGAACAGGGGAACTCTGAAACATCAAATTAGCAAAATGGGAGCTTCTCTGGACTGGGACAGAGAAGCTTTTACTCTGGATCAAAAAAGAAGTCTGGCTGTGAAAACCGCTTTCAAAATGATGTATGACGCCGATCTGATTTATCGCGATACACGGATAATTAATTGGGACCCAAAAGGACAAACCACAATTTCAGACGATGAAATTGTTTACGAAGAAAGACCGGCAAAACTTTTCACTTTCAAATATTCAAAAGACTTTCCCATTGCTATTTCCACTACTCGCCCCGAAACAAAACTGGGCGATACGGCCGTGGCCGTCCATCCGAACGATGAAAGATACGAAAAATACATCGGTCAGATACATAAAGTTGAATTCGCCGGAGCAAATCTCGAGATTAAAATAGTAGCCGATGAAATTGTTGATATGAAATTTGGCACCGGAGCATTGGGTGTCACTCCTGCTCATAGTCAAATGGACGCGGAAATAGCCATACGTCATAACCTACCATCAGTTCAAGTTATAAATGAATACGCAAAAATAAAATTACCAATTCCCGGATTAGAGGGAGAAAAAACTACCGCAGCACGGGAAAAAATAGTAAGATGGTTGAGAGAAAAAAACTTATTAATCAAAGAGGAAGAAATTATTCAAAATATTTCTACGGCAGAACGCACCGGTGGCATCATTGAACCGCTTCCCAAATTGCAATGGTTCATAAATGTAAACAAACCTATTAAAAATCGAGAGGGGAAATCGCTTAAACAATTGATGCATGAGGCCGTGGCAAACGGACACATCAAAATACTGCCGGAAAGGTTCAAGAAAGAATATTTTAATTGGATAAATAATCTTCATGACTGGAACATTTCGCGTCAGATATGGTACGGTCATCGCATTCCGGTATGGTACAGGGATAACGAAATATATGTTGGTATCAATAAACCAAAGGACCCAAACTGGGAACAGGATCCCGACACGCTGGATACATGGTTTTCGTCGGGTCTTTGGACATTTTCTGCATTGGGTTGGCCGGAGAAAACAAAAGATCTTGAGACTTATCACCCCATAGATATCCTTGAAACCGGCTATGACATCCTCTTTTTCTGGGTGGCGCGCATGATCTTGATGTCAGAATTTTTGCTCGGGGAAATTCCCTTCAAGACCGTATATCTGCATGGATTGGTAAGAAATGAAAAAGGAAAAAAACTAAGCAAATCATTGGGAGATAATATCGACCCTCTCTCCATTACTGACAAATATGGAACCGATGCGCTTAGAATGGCGCTCATAGCAGGTGTCGGCCCCGGCTCTGACAGCAGACTTTCGCATGATAAACTCAAGGCCTATAAAAACTTTGCCAATAAACTGTGGAATATCGCGCGTTTCATACTCTCTCAAGAAAATACATTGAGCGACAAAGACAAACTTGACGATGAATTGGTGAATGAATTTAACACGCTGGCAGCAGATATCACCAATGATATGGAAAATTATCGATTCTATATTGCCGCTGAAAAAATCTACGCTTACGTTTGGCACCGTTTCGCCGATGAAATTATTGAGAAGAGTAAAAAATTTCCAGAATTCCACACAACTCTGTATTATATTTTAGAAAACTCACTCAAACTTCTCCACCCGTTTATGCCTTTCATCACCGAAGAAATTTGGTCCGAATTAAAAGCTAGCACCAAGCCCCTAGAACCTAGAAGCTTGTTAATGATAGAACCTTGGTTTACCCCGAGCAATGTCGAGGGACCATCTATATGATAAATATTGATACCATGCTTTATGCTTTATTGGGCGGTGTTTTACCCGCGCTGATCTGGCTTATCTTCTGGCTTCGCGAGGATTATAAGCATCCGGAACCCAAGAGACTTATCTTGCGCACATTCCTTTTCGGCATGGGAGCGGTTCTGATCGTCCTCCTTTTTCAAAAATGGGTGGATATTTTATTGCCCGGCGCAACCTTGCTGACAATTATTTTATGGGTCGTCTTGGAAGAAGTCTTTAAGTTTATGGCGGCGTTACTGGGCGGACTTAAGTCGGCGGAGGATAATGAACCGATAGATCCGATTATCTATATGATTACGGCGGCTCTCGGCTTCGTGGCGCTGGAAAATACCCTCTTCATCGTAGGACCGCTCGTGGGGAAAGATATCGTGACAAGTATTATCACTGGCAATCTACGCTTTATCGGGGCCAGTCTCCTCCATGTAGTCTCATCAGGCATCATTGGAGTATCGCTCGCGCTGTCATTCCTTAAACCTAAAAGACAACGAATTATTCTGGGGGGGTTGGCTTTAATATTGGCTATCGCCTTCCACAGCAGTTTTAATCTAGCCATTATTTATTGGGACAATTCCGGCGCTATGTTTGCTTTCGGACTAGTTTGGATTGGCGTTATCCTTTTGCTTCTGGCCTTCGAGAAGGCCAAGACTATTGCGCGGTAGAAAGGATAGGATATAATTAAATGATCATGCAACATAAAAGATCTTTTTTTGAAAGACTGACGGGCGCAGTGCGACTTGATGAAGATTTGGAACATGTGGGAGAAACACCAGCTAACTCTAAGTTGCCGACGACAAGACCTAATATTTTTGAGGAAAGCGAGGAAGAGGCGCAACTGACAGTGGATGTCTATCAAACACCATCAGAAATCATCATCAAAGCCATGGTCGCCGGAGTCAAACCGGACGATCTGGATGTATCAATTACCAGAGATTCTGTTACTATCCGCGGCAAACGAAGCGAGGATAGAACTGTGTCAAGCGATGAATATTTCCACCGGGAACTATATTGGGGTTCATTTGTCCGTACCATCAATCTGCCGGAAGAGATTGAAGTGGATGGAGCGGAGGCGGTAGAGAAACACGGCATGCTTGTCCTTCATTTGCCCAAACTTGATAAAAACCGCCAAGCCAAACTAAGAGTTAAGGGAAACTAAGATGCCACCGGCGGGAATTGAACCTGCATCAACGCCTTAGGACGGCGCCGTTCTATCCGTTGAACTACGGCGGCATTAAAATCTGATTTGATTAAATCTATCATAAACATAGTCAGTTTAAAATAAGCTATCAGACAAGGTTAGCCATCAGACAAGGTCGAACCTTGTCGGGCATGGGTTATAATTAATAAATGACCAGAAACGTAACATTTGCTCCAGGAGAGTTTTATCATCTATATAATCGCGGTACTGAAAAAAGGAAAATTTTTCTTAATCGCCAGGACTATGAGAGATTCCTATCACTTCTCTACTTAGCCAACGGAATGGCGCGCGTAGATATTAAGCGACAAGGTTCGACCTTGTCGGAATTACTAACTCAAGATAGAGATGAGAAACTTGTAGATATTTGTGCTTATTGTCTCATGCCAAACCATTTTCATCTGATTGTAAGGGAAACTAAAGATTATGGAATAAGTAAGTTTATGCAAAAACTTATTACTGGATACACAATGTACTTTAATAAAGCGCATGAGAGAAATGGTGCCCTTTTACAAGGAAAATTCAAATCTGAACATGCCAACAGTGATCGTTATCTAAATTATCTTATTGCCTATTTACATCTAAATCCTATAAAACTTTTCGATCCCACATGGAAAGAACATGGGATTAAAGATCAAGAAAGGGCAGAAAAATTCTTAGATGATTATGTGTACTCAAGTTTCTTAGATTATAGTGGTTACGATCGATTAGAAAAAAGTATTCTTTCTTTGGACGCCCTCCCTGCTTATACTTCAATCCCAAAAGACTTTCGATCGAGCATCACTGAATGGTTTGACGGACAAGGTTCGACCTTGTCGATGCAACAATCATAGCTGTAACGAATAGGTAAAAAATTACCTTTTGAGCGGGAGCCAATCCATCAAGAAGGAGATTCATAAGAACTTACTATCTATTTTGACGCCAAATCAACCATGTTCCTCCAATATAAAGAACAGCAGTCAGAGCATCATACCATCGTGTATCAGGAGGGTCGCCAAAGGAAGTATAAGCGAGGGTTCCTATAACTAAGATGGCGCCCAAAATTGATTGCGTAATTTTATTCATGCTTCTATTCTATCACATTTTTTAATGTATAGGAGTCGCACCTAGTCAACATAATCCTTGAAAAGGAAAGATACTGGGTTATAATGCTTACTCATGAACCCCGAAGAAAAGGCGCTTTTGGAGCGCACCTTGAAACTCTCTGAAGAGAACAATCGGATTTTGCAAAAAATGCAAAGAACGGCCCGCTGGGCCGTTCTTTGGGGATTCATAAAAATCACGATTATAATTGTTCCATTAGTGGCCGGTTATTTTTATCTTCAGCCCTTTTTAGAACAAGCAATGGAAAATTATAATACTTTCAGAGACCTGCTCAACGTTACAAATTAAAAAATAGGCCGCGGTAGCTCAGTGGCAGAGCGCTACCCTGAAGAGGTAGGCGTCGGGTGTTCGATTCACCCCCGCGGCACCACTACTTATTTAGAAACATCAAGCAAGCTTGAAAGTTTGCTTTTGTCAAAGCCGATAACGATATCTTTGTCATCAATCACGATTACCGGCACGCCCAGTTGTCCGCTCTTTTCAACCATTTCTGTCCTTTTGGCGGTATTGATGCCGACGTTGTAATCGGTAAAGGGAATATTGTTGTCAGTAAAAAATTTTTTAGCCATCTGACAGAAATGACAGCTTTCAGTTGAATAAATTTCAATTTTTTTCCCATTATTATTCATAGAACGACATTATAGCATCCAAAAATTTTTTATACCACGGCAAATTTGAGCTATCGGTTGAAGTGGACGCTCTGCGATCATCAACAATAATCGCCACAAATTCGCCTTCTTGCGTCACGTTAAACTTTTTCCTAATTTCATCTTTGATGCCTTCTTCGGTCTCCAGACGACGAATATTTTCCCGAATTTCTGATTCTCGAATGACCATGGCTTTCGCTTTCCTCTCCAGGTTTTTTGAATCATTTCTGCTTTCTATTTCTTTACCCATTATCCCCAGAGTTCCTCTGACAAGTAAAATAGTGATAATCAACAAAACAATGAGTAAGGGGGTGGAGTAAAGAGCGCGTCTGATTCTTTGTTTTTTCTCAAATATTTTCATACAACAGATGGAAAAGAGTTACTCCTATGGTAACATAATCAATATGTTGTTCGACAGAAGGCATAAAAAGAAAGTAAAAACGGCATGGATGATACTCTCTATTCTAATTATTTTAAGTATGATTTTGCTCTACGCGCCATTTTTCTAAGACTAATCCGGATTTTATCGGCTTCTTAACGAGACGAGCGAATCATCTTAAGAAAAACGTCTTGAGGAACATTGACCTTCCCTCGTTCTTTCATTTTTTTCTTGCCTTTCTTTTGTTTCTCACGAAGCTTCATTTTGCGAGTGACATCTCCACCATACATATGTTGAGTAACGTCTTTTTTCATACCGCTTAAAGTACGAGAAGCGACGATTCTACCCATAACTCTTGCTTGGATTTTCAAAGTAAACATCTGTCTGGGCAATATAGTGGCCAGTTTCTCCACATCCGATTCGCATTCCGTTTCTATTTGTCGGCGCGAGATTACTTTGGCAAATGCCGGAACCACCTCATCGGCTATCAAAATATCTAAACGAGTGACATTGGCTCGTCTTTCGCCAGAAATTGTGTAAGAGATGGAACCGAAACCCGACGTGACACTTTTAAGTTTATCAAAAAATCCCCTCATCAATTCGCGCAGAGGCATTTCAAATGTCATAGATGTCCGATTCTCACCGAAGTCTTTTGTTTCCTTCAATTCGGCCTCAAACTCATAGAGAAGCTGAATAACGGGACTGATAAATTCTGGAGGAATAATTATCGCGGCTCTCACCCATGGTTCCCAAACCGAATCTATTAGATACTCTTCCGGAAAAAAGGAAGGGGTATAGATGTAACCTTCACGGCCGTTCTTGTATATGATTCTGTAAGTGATGCTGGGCAAGGTTATAACCAGAGATAAATTAAATTCGCGTCTCAATCTTTCGGTAATAATTTCCAAATGAAGCATGCCGAGAAAACCGGTGCGGAAACCTCGACCCAGTACTTTGGAAGATTCTTCTTCAAACGAAAAGGCGGAATCCGATAATCGTAATTTTGAAAGAGCCTGACGCAGAAGAAAGAAATCAGCCCCGCCTCGCGTCGATGAGCGACCGCGAGTCGAGGCGGGCTGACTTTCCGGATAGATAGAGGCCCAGACCACCGGCCGAGACTTTTCATAACCGGAGAGAGCTTCAGACGTATCGAGCAAAGAAGCCACCGTATCTCCCACGGAAGCAATACCGGGTTCTTTGATACCGGTTACAATGTATCCGATTTCTCCGGAAGATATTTGGTCGGCTTCCGTCTCGTTCGGAGTCAGAAATCCCACTTCAAGCGCCTGAAACGATCGGCCGGCCGCTTTAAACTTTAATTTGTCGCCCCGATTTACGGAACCATTAAAAACACGGACAAAAACAATCACCCCCCGATGGTTAGAGTATTTGAAATCAAAAACCAGAGATTTAAAGGTTAGACCTTGAGAATGGGTATTTAAGGTCTGACCTTGGTGCGGGGCTGGAATTCGTTTTACTATTTCCTCAAGAAGTTTCTCAACACCTTCGCCCGTTTTCCCGGACACCGGCAGGACGTCTTCCTGTTTAATCTTCAGTAGTCTGGATATCTCATCCCGCGTCTCTTCTACGCGGGCTAAAGGAGAATCTATTTTAGAAACGACGGGAATAATTTTGAGCCCGGCGGATTGGGCCATTTCCAAAGTAGTTAGAGTTTGAGCTTGTACTCCTTGAGTAGCATCCACTAGAAGTATTGAACCCTCTACCGCACGAAGGGCTCTTGAGACTTCATAGGAGAAATCTATGTGACCGGGAGTATCAATCAAATTTAATATAAAGGTCGAACCTTGGGAATCAGTATTTAAGGTTCGACCTTGGGGAATGTACACCATCCTCACCGGTTGCATTTTTATGGTAATGCCGCGTTCGCGTTCCAGTTCCATGGAATCAAGCACCTGTTCGCGCATTTCTCGCTTTTCAATCGTCCCGGTCAGTTCAAGCATTCGGTCTGCTAAAGTGGATTTGCCGTGATCAATATGGGCGATAATAGAAAAATTACGAATATTATCCATACAAACTTATAGATGATAAGGGCAACTTTACACGATTTCCGGGTCGGCGGCAATTACTTTTGTTTTCCAGAACTTGCCATGAACGACATCCCAAATTTCGGAAAATTCTTTGTTTTTCAGACTGATAAAGATTACCATGCCCGCGCCAATCGCCAGAAAACCGGCCAGAAGACCTTGCAGGAAAATCCCCAAAAGCGAAGTGGTATCTAAAAAAACCGCAAAGATATTGAGTCCAACGTAAGCAACCGCGCCCATGATAATTGAAGTTCCTAGACATTCAAAAACAGTTCTGACGATACCGCGCGAAAAACCGGCAAATAATCTTTCAAACGCCAGCCAGTGAATCAAACCGTTTAGAATCGTGGCGATTGAGAAACCGAACGGCAGCATGAGAACAACCGTATCAGGCAGATCTTCCACCCTAAGAAGCGCGCCAATAAAAAAACGAAACTCTTCCGAAAAATAAAACACCTGGATCAAACCCCAGGCGCCCGCAAACAAAATCAGCGTTGACACAAGATTAATAAAAAACGGCGTTTTGGTAAAACCGGCGGAGTAGAACCCTCTGATGAACAAAAGCAATAAACATTGAAACATGGACGAGAAGGCAAAAAGCGCCAAACCGGCCGCGGTCAATCGGGTATCATCCCAGCCGAAGAGTCCGGAACCAAGGACCACTCTCACAATTTGCGCGCGCAAGACGATAAACAAGGCCGAGAGCGGCAACGACCAAAAAATAATAAACCGGGCGGTAACCATCATTTGTTTTTTGAAAGCCTCCAGATTATTCTCTTTAAAACGTCTGGAAAGAGTCGGAAAAACCGCCAGAGAATATGAGACGCCGATAATAGAAAGCGGCACGGATTGAAGATTGAAAGAAAGAGAAAGAACCGAGATTGAACCGGCAGACATCAGAGACGCCAAGGAAACCAAAAAAATCATAGAGAGGGCGCTCATTGATAAGGTGAGCGTCCGAGGCATAGAAATTTTTACCACTCTGGCGATAAGGGCCAAGTTAAATCTGAAAGAAAATCTGGGAAAGAGACCTCGCTTGATTATAAACGGCGTCTGGATCAGAACATGCAAACTGGCTCCTATAATAACGCCGATAGCCACACCCATAACGCCCAGGCGCGTGGAAATAAAGATGATGCCGATAATAATGCCGGCATTGTATAAAAGCGGAGCAAGGGCATAGATAATAAATCGATTGTACGCTTGAACTAAAGAGCCGAGCAGATTTGAGAAACCTAAGATGATCGGCGAAAGAAGCAGAATCCGAGAGATGAAAACGACTTCGATCAGAGCCGTATCAGAAAAACCTTTGAATAATATCTTAGAAACGGCGGGCATAAGAAAAAATGCCAAACCTGAAATCGCCACGATAATAATTGAAAAGAAAGAGAAGACACTATTGATAAAATTCCGCAACGCTTCCGGCCCGCGGCTCTCTTCTTCTATAATGAAAGGTATGAGAACCGAAAGAGAAACCACCGAGGCCACAGTTACAAAAATAAAATCCGGAATGCGAAAGGCGGCATAATAAATATCAAGCGCCGCTCCGGCGCCGAAGATGTGCGCTAAAAGTCTGTCTCGCAAGAAAGCCAAGACTTGAGACAAGAAGGCAAACAATCCCAGCAAAAGAGCGGCTTGATTTATGGTATTTGTCTCTCGATAGAGAAAACCTAAAATCTTCCGAACCATTTCAGATTAAAGCGAATTTAATTGTTTACCTAACGCTTCCAACGCGGCGCGAACTTCTCCGCTATCCGGATTAGTCAACAAAAGCGCCTCAAATTGTGTTTGCGCTTCGTCTAATCGTCCGAGTTGAACAAGAGTCAAGCCCAAATAATATTTGGCATTGGCGTAATCGGGAGCGGAAGCTAGCGCGAGATTAAGGGCTTCCACGGCGCCGTGATAATCTTTGTTTGAGTGCTTCAGCAAACCCAATTCAAAATAGAGACCGGGATTATTGGGCATCAAAACGGCCAGTCTTTCGACAGAAGCAATGGCCCCGGCCGTGTTCCCCGCCTGGACCTCAAGTTGAGCCAGCAGAAAATAAGCGTTGGCATAATCTTCTTTAAGAACAATAGACTTTCTAATAAACGAGCGCGCCGTTTCTTTATCGCCACGGTTGAGTTCAAGCATGGCAAGTAAAAGCGGCAATTCCGGGTTGGCAGGGTTTCTCAAACGCGCTTCCGAATAAGCAAATTGGGCATTTTCATAAGCCCCTTCAACCGATAACGGCGGCGACACAAGCGCGCTGTAAATAACACCCAAAGCCACCCAGTTGTTATAACCAGCGGGATTGAGACTGACGGCCAGCTTGGCGGCGCTGATGCTGTTTCTTAAGGCCTTTTCAAAAATTGCCTTATTTTCCTCCCGGACGCCGGTGGTGGCGGAAGCGGCGGCTTGAGCTTGAGCAAAGTTGACGCGCGAAAGAGCGGCATAATATTTATCTACCGGAGAAAACTTAATGGCGCTGTCAAGTTTACTTTCTATTTCCGTAAGAGAAACATCGGCAGTATTGGAAAGATCAACCGCCTTTTTGAAATAGAAGGCCGAAACGGTTCTATTAAAACCTGCCCAACCAAGAAAAAGGGCGCCCAGCGTCACGACCACTATTAGGGTGGTTGAGACAAAACGAATTTGCGGAGTCTGATTAAGATTGATGACGCGAACGGAGACAATGCCGGTCTTTACGCCGATAGCCACAAAAATTCCAGTAAATAAAAAAGTAAGTATCAGTAAGGTTATGGATGGAGTATATAGAAAACTTGAGAACCATAACAGAACAGTTAGAAGAAGAGTGGCAATCAGGACAAAACGCTCATCTCTGGATTCCGGCATATGACTTATTGACTTCACCGCCAAAAAGACCAGAAGAATGAGAAGCACTATCCACAACACCGAGCCAAGAAGACCGGTGGCGGCTATTTGCGTCGGTATAAATCCGATACCAAAAGGAAAGGCCGTAGCCCAAAAAGGAGTGGTGTTCACATCAACCGACTTATAAATCAACCAATCCCTCCCGAAAGTATTCGGGCCGGATCCCAGAAGTCCGTCTTGAGATAATACCGCTTTCGAAACGCCAAGAGTGGCGGATAAGGAGGGACGGACATCAATGTTTTGAACCTTAAAAACGCCGGAGATGATGTCGCTCAACGTGCCTGGTTGAGTCAAGAAGGGAATAGTCGGGTTAATCAGATAAACAAGAGAAATAATACCGAGAACAATCGGCAGAAAAGTCGGCTTAAGGAAAAAAGACGTTGGTGTCGACGAAGAAGTAACGACCGGGTTGAAGAAATGTATCTCTACCTTTGAAAAATAGAAAAACAGAAAAATAGAAACGATCAAAGTCAAAACGAAGGCGGTAAAAAAATTAACAATGACAAGAAGAACCGCTCCAAACACGAAAGCAACATAGCCAAGAATCCTAAAGGAAAGTTTCATTGGAATCATTCCGAGCGCCAACATCACAATAGCGGACATTAACCCGAGCGAAACGGCTAAATCGGTCCAATTGCCTATCGGATTGCCAGTTTTACCAAAGAAATTTCCCCAAACCAATAGGTCGGCGCTTAAAAGAATTTTGACGGTTACAAATAAGGTGATGATGGCCATAGAGATAAAAAGGACACCCAAGGCTTGGAGAATACGGGAAGTGTCTGAAAATATTATCGCCGTCAAAATTAAGATAATAAAACCGAGAAGCATAAAACCAAAAGTTCCCACCTCAAAGTTATAACCCAATAACGCCAGCGAGGAAGGGGTACTCAAGACGGCAGATAACGCATAAACCAAAGGCAAAAGAACTACCGCAAAGATAAACGGGTGCCAGGGAATTTCCAATTTTCTCTCTTGCCACAGTTCATAGAGAAAGACCAAAACTGCCGCGATGGTCCCAAACACAAAGAGAGCCGATTTGGCCACCTCTAGAGCCAGGGCCCCTCCGGGAATAAAAAATATCGGCAGTAGAAATAGAAGCGTGAGGATGATAAGGAAACTGATTTTGTGAGTTTGTGACATGGCAGATACTTTTAAATCAACCCTTGTTAATATTTATATATTAACATATAATGAAGAAGGTGTCGGATAGTTGCCCCGATATTATGTCGGGGAGGAAAGTCCGAACATTCGTTGTGAGATGTCGCACATGTGCAATTTCACAAAAGGGTAGCAGGTAACACCTGTCGGGAGTAATCCTAGAGATGCGAACAGTGACGAAGCCGGCTTGCCTCGCCTTGGCGGGGTGAATCCGGAGTGAAACGGCAAAATTCTTACCTGAATGCAAGGCCGTGTCCCGATTCACCATGTGTGAATCGTGGAAGTGCCGCTATAGGTTCTAAGCGATTAGAATCACAGATAAATAACTATCGACAACAGAATTCGGCTTATAGACACCCAACCCCGCCCCGACATATGTCGGGGCGGGGTTGTTTTTACGCAAAATTTGCATTATCTACCTTGCTAGCTCCAAATATTTATCCCTCGATAAAGACCCGAAATATCCAACCGAGGGAACGACATTATTAGATCGTTGCCACCTTGAGAGAGCGTTTCTAGTCGCCGGGCCAAAATAATTACTCTCGTTACCAAAAGAACCCGGACCAGAAAGAGAGACGGTAAAACCACCGGCGTTCAAATATTTTTGTAAGCACCTGACGTCTTCTCCCACAGAACCAAGCGTCAAGTTTCTATTAAATGAACATGTGGACAACAATATTGGGGGTTGTCCTTGGCTGATTAGCGCGTTATTTATTAGGATTCGCAATTCAGCAATTTTGGCCGAGAGTATAACAATCTTTTGGTCTGTAGTTAAAGAATTGAAATTAGATGGCAGAAGTCCGACGGAAGTTGTAACAGAACTGGCGGATGAAGAACCACTACTACTACGACTACCACCCCCGCCCCCTCCACCACCACCTGAAGATTGAGCTTGGGATATCGGCGTGGGAGTAGAAGTGGGTGCGGAAGTTGAAGATGAAGCCGGGGCGGTAAAGCTGACCGTTGCCGGGTCAGAGTAATTATTCTGATCATCTACAACGAACAAGGAATAGTAGTAGACAGTGCCAGGAGTAACATCCTTGTCTGTGTAAGTGTTACCAGTCGTAGTGGCTATTTGTGATAGAGAGTCATAGGAAGTAATAAAACCTGTAATGGAGCGCAGAATGGCGACACCGACATAACCGGGGAAACTTACTTGGGGCCAGGTTAAGATAATAGAACCGGGAGTAACAGTGATGGATGAGATGGCGGGAGGTTTGGGTCTGACTTCAAAGATTAGGTTGGCTGAAGTGCCAGTTACGCTAGAAGCAGCCGATGCCGCTCTTAGATTATATGGACCTGGAGTAAGTCCTGATAAGGTGACGCTATGAACAGTAGTTAAGGTGGAATTCGTCGGTGATGATCGACCATAAGCAGACGTGGCGCCATAATCAACCCAGGTAGTGGCTGGTACATTGGTGGACCAGGTGACAGTAGCCGTGCCTTGACTGATAGAGACTTTGGGACCAGAAATTATCGGAGCAGATGGAGAAGAAGTAGGAGTTGCTTGCGGTGAGCTTGTCGAATCCGGAGTTGGAGTTGGAGTCGGCGTGGGGGTAGGAATTGAGGTAACTGATCCCAAAGGAACAAGCTCAATTTTATCAGCAATAAGCGTGCCTGTGTTTTGGTAGTTGCTATTGATATTGACAATGGAATAAGCTCCGGCAGAAGAAGAGGTGAATGTGAAGTTGGTTGTTGCCGAGCCGAAAGCCGGAATAGTGACGGATGACATCGGATACCATGTTCCTGCCGCTCCGGAGGAAATTCTGTCCGGGTCGGTAAAGCTGATATTGGGGGTGAAAGTGATGGAAGAGGAAGTATTGTTGTACCAGGTTGCCATTATCTTTTCTCCCGAAGAAAATGTTCTTGTTGAACCGGTTACTCCCTGATAGTTGTAAGTCCAGTTGTCGCCTACTACTATAGCTGTCCCTCCGGGACCGATAGCTCGGTAATCAGTGTAGATGTCTTTGATAGGCGTTGACCAGCCGCTTAAGCCAAAAATATTTTGCGCGCTAGTCGAGCCGAAGTTAATAAGAGTAATTATCCCGCCAGAAACTGGAGTTGGCGTAGGCGTTGGGGTTGGTGTTGGAATTGGCGTAGGAATCGGTGTTGGGGTAGGAGTTGGTCCGCCAGCTGGCGGAGGAGTTGGAGCAGAAGATAGCGCAGTTCCGCTTGGGTCCGCAATCGGATTTCTTGAAATAATCAAATCATCGTACCAAGTGTAAGCGGTCGGGTGGACTTGGGAGCTGTCTTTGCCGGTATGATATGGAAGCAACCATATTTTCCCATAGCGCATATCTTCAGCGGCAGACCCCGCAGAAAGAGCATACGGCCCCCAGTTAAACACTTGCACCGGGGGCTGTCCTTCGCGCGACACCCATAAATCCACATGACTATCCCTCCATTCATCATTGACTCTAGGCCCGGTATGAATATGGGCCTGAAAAGTCATCCACTCACCGGCAAAATATTTAAAACAATTGCCCGGAGGATTGGTTTGGGCCGCGCCTAACTTCCAATTTTGGGAGTACAGGCAATATGGCGACGGCATGGCATTTTGCAACTTGAAATCGTAACTGCCAAAAAGCTCCTGAAAAGGATCGTATGCTCCATGCGAAGCTGAACCGGTGCAGGAGTTATACATGGCCGGGAAACCGCGCAAATTAATATTCTGCACTACGGTTTCTAAGGCCGTACATGAAGAATAGAGCGCACCGGGCTTATCGCCGGCGCTAATAATTAGCTGTTTCCAGCCAGCGGCAGGCAAATAGTTTGTAGAAATAAATTCCGGCGAGAATTTCTGCCTCCATTGCACATAAAAATCCGAGTTTTCTCCAAACCGAATGGAAAGATCGGGTGAAAAATTCGCAAACCACTGGCCGGAAGCACCCGAACCTGATTGCGATGGAATGATAAATTTCATTGAGCCTCCGCCGTCCGCAGAAGTTGTCAAATCAATCGTCGGGGTAAGTCCGCCTGAAGTGTTATTAAACGCGCCGACGTTTGCTCCGTAAGCATTGGATCCAACAACTCCGAGATCAGCGCTTGAGTCAAAACTAAAACATCTGATAACGCCGGCGGCACTACAGCGGGCTTGGAAATCAGAAGATCCTAAAATTGGAGTAGGTGTTGGAGTGGGGGATGGCGTGGGCGTTGGTGTTGGTGTTGGAGAAGGAGTTGGTGTAGGTGTAGGAGTTGGCGTAATAACTGTTCCCGAACTCGCTGAATGTTTGTATAGATAGACTCTCCCTCCGGATGAACTACCCGCCTGGACAAACATGATAACGCCGTAATTTGAAATTGGAACAGCTATGGTTTCGGTCACGCCTCCCTCCGGTCCCGGAAAAATAGGACTTGTTCTGTTAATGGTAGACCAAACGTTTGTAGCCGGGTCGTACTGATACATAGTTGTCCATGCGTTGGAATAATCCCAAACGAGGATTAATCCCGTAACCGGATCTACGGTAAATATCGTCCCAGCCCCACCCTGTGGAATATTAATGGCCACGGGCGCGTCAGCGGTAGCCGTAAACGTCCCATTCGAATTGTACCGATACAACTTTCTGCTGTTATTGCCTCCTCCCAGAACTACACAATTGCATTTCGAGCTATACCTCGCCTGGTTGTGGTAAGAATATAAGCCCGTCAATTGAGGCGAGAAGCCGCCGCCGTTAGTGCTTGCGCGCTGAACCCATGCTCCGTTGCAATTTCCGGACGCCAAAGACAATTCCCACACTCCCCAATCGCCGTCCAAGAAAACAAGACTGTTGCGATCTGGAAAATATTCAAGGGCGCCACCGACTTGGAACGCGCCATTGCCCCAGTTTGTGCAGGCAGACCATGTTTGTGTGGCATGACTATATTTTCTAATTTCGGCGGAGTAATACCTGCGATGATAGAAGTTCCCTGCCGAATCTATCGCCGAGTGTTCGTACTCATGGGACACGCTTGCGGTGTCCGCGGGAGTCAAATTGCTCCAGGTGTTATTTGATTCCGTGTATTTAACAAAACAGTTAATGCTACCACCCGGACCGCCGTTAGGATGAGAGGAACCGGAAATCATTGCGGTGTTATTGAGCGGATTCCAATAACCCTCGTCTGCGTATTCCGCACAGCTTCCGGTCGCAGGCGGCCGCAAAATCGCGCCGTCGTTAAAATTATTGGTCGTGAGCGCCGCCCATGTGCCCGGCTGCATGGAAGCCGCCAAACCTGAAAGCGATGTGCCAGTTATTGTCGTTGTAGGTGTTGGAGTAGGTGTCGGTGTTGGCGCCACATACTTCACCAAATAATCTTCCGCAGACCAGCCGTCTACTCCTGAGTCAAAATTAATATTCCACCAATTGTATCCTCCGGCATTGGTCGGACCTCCGACTACGGTACCCAAAGCTCCTGTGGCTTGGGTGCCAAGAAGAGTTCCGTTGGCGGTGGAGCGGACGTTGAGAGGTCCTGAAGAAACCTGGACTCGGTCATTGATGGAGAATTTGGTGGAAGGGGTTACCGCAGATACCGCGAAATTCTGGCTTAGGGCAAGGCGTGTACCATAACCATTTTGGGCAAAATATCTGAAGTTGTAATTTCCTGAGACAGTGGGAACTATGAATGTCAAAGTGGCCGCACTCAAGCCTACGGAGGGTTGAGTTTGTGTTCCATTTAAGTATTGCCAGTTGCCGTTGGGGTGAGCGGTGTCTGAGACGGACCAAGCTGAATCTGGATCTGAGGAATTGTAGAGAGCCACCCATTCCTGAACTCCACTTACTCCCCCGCTGACTGTGGCTGTGATCGTTCCTCCCGAAGCTACGGAGGTTTTGTTGATGGAAATGGAAGCGGTTGTTATCGTCGGCGCATTAACCGTCAAAATAAATGTTGAAATTTTAGTAACTAATCCTGCGGTGGCAGTTACGGTTATCGTAGAGTTTCCAGTCGGCGTTGATGAGAGAGTGTTAATGGTAAGGGTGGGTGAACAGGTCGGAGAGCAGGAAGTTGGAGAGAATGAAGCGGTAGCTCCTGTGGGAAGACCGGAAACGGTAAATCCTGTTGATTGAGTAGTTCCGGAAGAAAGGGTGGCGGTTACGCTGTTTGAAACTGACGATCCCCTTGTGACTGATTTCGATCCTCCGTTGGAGAGAGTGAAGTTGAAAGCTGCGGGTGTTGGAGTTGGCGTGGGAATCGGGGTCGGCGCAACATACTTCACCAAATAATCCTCCGCAGACCAGCCATCAACTCCTGAATCAAAATTGATGTTCCACCAATTGAATCCTCCGGCATTAGTCGGGCCGCCGATGACTGTACCGAGAGCGTTTGTTGTTTGCGTTCCGAGAAGTGTTCCGTTGGCGATGCTTCGGACATTGAGAGGTCCGCTGGTAACTTGGACTCTATCGTTGATTGAGAATTTGGTTGAAACTGGCGGTGAAGTTGGAGTGGGAGTGGGGGTGGGGGTGGGCGTGGGAGTTGGTGTTGGTGTTGGTGTTGGTGTTGTAACTACTCCCCCATATTCATACGCGCCGATGTCGTAGGCAGAGCCGACGGGGCGTGTTACCCCATCAAAATCTTTGTCGTACGGAGAGCCTAAAGTTGCTCCAGCGTTAATGGCTGGGCTGCCTGACTGCAACCGGAAGTTGCTAAGACCAGGATCGATAAAGAGTGGATTTGAGACGACAGAACATCCTGTAGCTGACGTATCACAGAGATTATTTGATTTGATCGAGCCTGACCCATCATCATTTATATCCCTCGTATAACCACACCCGGCGGTGCAGTTGTTCCAAGAGATGTTATTTTTGATTACAGCGTTCGATGTGCCAGCCTGAGGCCTGACGGAAGTTTCTCTGTTGCCTGTCATCGTATTGTTGTAGACTTTGGTGCCACTGGCCCCATTGCCAATCGAGATCGCTGCTCCGCAAGTCTGGCCCATGTTGCCATGTAGGTTGGTAATGAGGTTGCCATAGACCTCGATGTTGTTGCCATCGTAGGTGATAATCCCTTGACCGCACAGAGTGTTATCCCATTGCGTGCCGGCGCCGCCGCTTGTATCGTGGAACCAATTATATCTGACGATGTTCCCGTGAGTCTTGTTAGCATCGCCGGTGTAGATTTGTATTCCGGCGCCGGCCCAACCATAAACTTCATTTCGCTCGAACAAGTTATACGGAGTCAATAAGTATACCGCGTTGTTGTAGTTAACCGTATGTTGCGCATCGAAAGGGACAGTTCCGCCATCATGTATTTTGTTGTTTATGAACTCATTGTAACCGGTTCCGCCAGTCGTCACGGAAGACACAATACCGTGCTGGGGGCCGTTTTTTATCTCGTTGTTGATAATCCGGATGTGATGGGAACCACTTCCGATCCACACCACCGCATCATCACTTGGGTTACCAGTAATAATAAAGCCATCGATAACAAGATAGGATCTGGTGCTGATTCCCAACGCATTGCTAATCGTAACAACGTCGGCGCCGTATCGTTGAATCGTCGTCGGACTACTCCATGACGTGCCGGACGGTGGCATCGTGGTTGGAGAAGCATACGTCCCGGCTTTAATCTGAACCGTATCGCCGCTCGACATACAGGAGAAAGCGGAATCAAGCGTTAATTTCGGCGTTGCCTGATTTTTTGCGGCCGTACAGGAGTTTGAATCGCTTCCAGTTGTTGCAACATAATAAACATTTCCTGTAGTTGAAGTTGTAGGTGTTGGCGTGGGGATTGGAGTCGGAGTCGGCGCAACATACTTCACCAAATAATCCTCTCCGCTCCAGCCATCAGGCGCATTGTCAAAATTAATCTGCCACCAGTTGACCGTGTTTCCGCTAAGCAAGGCCGCGGTTGGACCTCCGATGACCGTGCCAAGAGCGTTTGTTGCTTGAGTGCCAAGAATCGTTCCTGCCGGAGTTTGGCGGACATTGACCGGACCTAAAGAAACTTGAACACGGTCGTTGATTGAGAATTTAGTGGAGACTGGCGGTGAAGTTGGAGTGGGAGTGGGGGTGGGGGTGGGCGTGGGAGTTGGTGTTGGTGTTGGTGTTGGTGTTGTAACTACTCCCCCATATTCATACGCGCCGATGTCGTAGGCAGAGCCGACGGGGCGTGTTACCCCATCAAAGTCTTTGTCATAAGGAGCGCCAAGATTTGCTCCGGCGTTGATGGCGGGAGAGGAGGATTGGAGATGGAAGTCGTTTGCGGTTGGGTTTACAAATAACGGGTCTTGTTGTGAGCCGCTGCATACGTTCACATTTGTGGAAACCTGATGGCAGAGATTATTTGCCATGGTTGCCGCAGCGCCATTGTAATAAATAATTCCTGAATTGGCATTTTTTATGATGTTGTTCTTGATCAAAGTGCCGATCGCTCCGCCGGAGTAGCCGACTTCAATAGCTGAAGCTGCGCCATAAATTGTATTACTATAGACAAGTGTATTGCTTGCACCGCGGGAGACACCAATTCCATGAGCCTGCGGATGGTTATAGATTAAGTTATTGTAGATCTGTTTATTGTTCCCCTGCGACACAACAACACCGCCATAGGCAATATTGTCGTGGATAAAATTGTTGCGAATGATAGAGTTTGATATCGTGCCGCCGTACCACTGAATACCATAACCATAATTGTTATAAATCTCATTGCCTTCAATAAGTAAGCCGTCGCCGACCTGGTAAAAACCATGGTCTGCCGGAGTGTCGCCATTGTGGTGAATCTTTGAACGCAGTACTTCTACTCCGTTACAATCGCTGAACACTCCTTGTCCGCCAAAGTTCCTTATTTCACCATTTTGAAATCTAATATTGCTTGCACCAGAATAACAAACTATACCATCTCCCGTTCTCCCAAAACTTGCATCCTCGGAATTAATTGCGGTAATACCGCTGCCATCCAAAACCAGCCTGTCAAATATTATATATCTTGCCGCCGCACCAATGATGGTAATGCCTTCTGGCGCACTATTTGTAGGCTTGATGATTACCACCTCGCCAGGGTATGAGGCTATCAACGGGGCATTGGAAAATGATGTTCCAGCAGGCCATAAAAAGCTGTTGCCGCCGAGCCGCTCGGCGTAAGCACCGGCGCGAATGTAAAGAGTATCCCCGGCGGCAAGACAGAGTATGCCAGCATTTATCGTCCTCTTCGGCGTATTAATATTCTTCGCCTGCGCGCAAGTATTTGCATCGTTGCCGGTGGTGGCTACATAATAAACATTTCCCGTGGTAGTAATTGTGGGCGTAGGGGTGGGAGTTGGCGCAACATACTTCACCAAATAATCCTCCGCAGACCAGCCATCAACTCCTGAATCAAAATTGATGTTCCACCAATTGAATCCTCCGGCATTAGTCGGGCCGCCGATGACTGTACCGAGAGCGTTTGTTGTTTGCGTTCCGAGAAGTGTTCCGTTGGCGATGCTTCGGACATTGAGAGGTCCGCTGGTAACTTGGACTCTATCGTTGATTGAGAATTTGGTTGAAACTGGCGGTGAAGTTGGAGTGGGAGTGGGGGTGGGGGTGGGCGTGGGAGTTGGTGTTGGTGTTGGTGTTGGTGTTGGTGTTGGTGTTGGTGTTGTAACTACTCCCCCATATTCATACGCTCCGATGTCGTAGGCAGAGCCAACTGGCCTTTGAACTCCGTCAAAGTCTTTGTCATAAGGAGCGCCTAAAATTGCTCCGGCGTTGATGGCGGGAGAAGTGGACTGGAGATGGAAATCTTTTCCTGCCGCGTTTACAAAAAGAGGGTTGGCGACGATAGCGCATCCGGTCTTGCTAACGTCGCAAAGATTTGTGCCAAAAGTTGGTGGTGAACCGCTATTAACAACAACCATGCCGTAGCTGTTCGATCCTGGAATGATGATGTTGTTCTTTACCACGCTCGTGCTGTTGGTGGTTATAAAAGGAAAACAATTCGAGTTAGTATTGTGAATCGTATTATTGTAAATATTAATCGGTCCTGTTGTGTTATTAAGGGCGATAATCGGTCCTCCTTCTGTATTGGTATTACGGCAGGCATAAATCAGGTTATTGTGAAGGCTAATATTTTGAGCGTAAGATGAGAACTGAATTCCCGGAGCGCCCCAATGCGGCGAGCCCGTATCCTGGATCGCAAAATCACGAATAACGTTATAGCGAATTTCACCTCCATCTGTGCGCCTATCGCTTGTTGCTTCGCCGTATTTAATAGCCGCGGAGCCTGTATTGTAAAAATTGCAGCGCTCTACAATCGCTCGCTTCCCTTCGTTATATATCGGGAATGAGCCAGCGGTATCGACTTCCCCGCCTATGTCGTGCATTACACAATTTTGAATAAGAATGTCGGCGGTATTACGCTGAATGATGAATCCGTTTCCCATAGTGACTCCTGCTCCCGCGCCATAAAGTTCAAAATTTTTGAATGTGAGATGATGTGAACCTTGCCCGTCTGAACCGGCGCAATTATTTTCAGGGTCTCCTCCAACCCAAATCGCCTCAGCTGCCCAATCGACATACGATGCGTCAAATGTTAAGCCGTCAATAGTAATATATGATTTCGCACAGAATCCAAGAACTCCGCGATTTGAAGGCGAAGTTGCCAAAACAACTTTTTCAGATTGATAACGGCTGATGGTTGTATATTTGGCACTGGTGCCACTTGGAATAGCGTCAACCGACTCGGTATATGTTCCGCCACGGATTAAAAGAGTGTCTCCGGACGCAAGACAGGAAACTCCGGCGTTTATTGTTTTCTTTGGCGTGCCTATATTATTCTTCGCCTGCGCGCAGGAGTTTGAATCGCTTCCAGTCGTCGCCACATAATAAACATTTCCTGTAGTTGAAGTTGTAGGTATTGGAGAAGGAGTTGGAGTGGGGGTGGGAGTTGGGGTCGGTGTCGGCGTTGGAGTTGGCGTGGGGGTTGGGGTCGAGGAAACATTTGCCGAATTATAAATATCCAAAACTTCTTGCGCCGAAAGCGCGCGGTTGTATATGCGGACATCATCGGTTTGGCCATTGAAAAAATACCCCGCATCTCCTCTTTGCCCGATTCTTAACGGAAGGTTGGCTTGTGTGCGAGTGCGCCCTATTGCCTGATTGTTGACTTCTAATCCGTTTACATAAAGACGAAGCGAGGAGTTTTCATAAGTCATTGCGAGATGATACCAAGCTCCAGTTGAAAGAGCGCTTGGAGAATAAAGGTAAAATGCATTAGTCGATCCGCCGCCGATATTAAGCAGTGCCATCACAAAACCGCTTGTATCTACGGCCACTCCGTAATATCCGTCCGACCATTCATGAAGACCTTGATTTCCGATAGCTGAATTCCAATCCGTATTTGCAAAAGAATTTGCTTTAACCCAAACACTAAAAGTAAGTTGCTGTGGCGCAATACTTGCCTGATATGGAACTTCGACATAGTCATTTATTCCGTCAAAACTCAACGCCTGGCCGATTTTGCCAGTTGTGAATGTTGGGCCGTTTACGAGTGTCCCGGTATTAGTTCCTACAGAATCATTGGCATTTCCGTCAAACTTCCAATGAGCAACAAGGCCGGAGGTTGGGGCAACCTGCGCCAGTTGTGTTTCGAGCCTGATCTGGGTAAAGAGGGTAGGAATGATTATTTTCTGGGAGAAGAGAAAAGCTCCGATGAAGAAGATCGCGGAGAGTATTAACTTTGAGGTGTTAGTTTGCATGAACAGAAAGACTGGAAGTTTTTTGAGTTTTCTACAAAGTTAATTATAGTGTATACTTGTTGTTAGTACTATGTGTATAACTTCCTTCATCAAGTAGTCTTAAAAATTAGATTTTAAATATCTTCACACTCGATATTTCTGATTAGGAGAAGTCTAACTTAAACATTAATAACACTTAATAAACCTATATAGATTATCACTTAAAACTTTTGTAGAATCTCATTAAACGAATGAGGGTAGATGCTTACCCCGTTGCAAGCATTGCTTTGCAATGGGGCGAACATCGCCCCATAAAGCTTCGCGTAAAACGACGTGGTCGCCACGCGACTTTACGTCGCTACGGGACAAGTCGATGAGGCCGGGACATCTACAAAAGCTCAATAAATTTATCAACACTCAGATCAGCTTGCTTGATTATAGATTTTAAAGTTTTTGGTGTTAGTTCTTTTCTGTGAAAAGGAATTGTAACCCGCAGATTTTTCTTGACCGGATGCCTAAGTTGAATATGGCTTCCGCTCTGATGATATTCATAAAAACCGCTCCTCTTGAGAGCGTTGATAACCAGCGCGGATGGAATACGCGGTAATTTTAGCAAATTAGTTAGGCGCCAAGTATAATTTTTTCTCGCTTGGAAACACCAAGAGTAGCTGATAATCCGTCTTTAAGCAGGGCCTCCAAATAGCACCGGATGGCATCTTTCCCCATTTCTCGCGCTTCTTTCAAGTTGCTTCCCTCGGTAACCAGTCCCGGAAGACTGGGTATGGTAACCGTATACCCCGCTCCGTTTGGCTCAAAAATTGCTTCATAATGTATAATATTTTCTTTATGTTTTTTCATCATACAATGTTATTATAGCGTCTAGTTTTAAAAAATCAAATTTGAAAATCTATCTCCCTAAATTATATAAACATTTTGCCCGCCTGAAAAGGTGTCACCTCTGATAAAAGTTTAACGGCCGAGATTGTATAATCTTTGTATCTCGGCAGGTGTCAGCGCGCGGCTTGCCCCGTTAGAAATTTGATTTCTAACGGGGTGAATAGATGCGGACGCTTGCCCCGTAGCCAGCGCAGAGCGCTGTGGTACCGGGGTCGCCCTTCGACTTTGCTCAGGGCAAGTCGATGAGGCTGTTGAAAATCATTTTTTTCTATAGCAAATCAGAAAATTCGCCCACAGTCATTCCTGATTGCTCAATAACGTGTTTTCTTGTGCCAAGCGCTAAATCTTTGTTGTGATATGGCACCGTCACTCTTAAATTTCCTTTTTTAAATAACCGATGACTCCCTTTTTGCCGCGTAAAATAAAAACCAGCGCGTTCCAACGCGCGGATAGCGTCTTTCGGCTTGAAAATTGGGATCTTGGACATTGATTAAACTGTCACTTTTACCGGAGCAACAATTATTTCTTGCGTGGCATTGGTAAATTGCTCAAAAGCCTTGTCAGCTTTTACATCTTCAAGATAGAGCGCCGCGGCCTCTTCTATATTTTTTAATGCCTCCTCAAATGAATTCCCTTCGGAGATACATCCAGGAAGAGAAGGAATTGTGGCCGTATATACGCCACCCTTGTTTGGCTCAAGTACAGCAGTATATTGATACACTTTTTTTGTAAATTTCTTAATCATGTATTGATATTATCACAAGTAAAACACCGCTACAAGTTTCTAATTTTATTGACTCATTGAAAATTGATAATTTGTTTTATCTTCCAAGGTTGTATAATCGCTTAATCTCATCACTCGTTAAAGTCCAGTTGTATACGCGAACGTCGTCGATGAGACCGTCAAAATAAATTTATAACTCCAACTTTTTTATAGAATTTATCAAAAGATAAAATACCATCAAGCTTATAGCTTTTAACCGCGGCTGCATTAAAACAATCTATCCATGAAATGCCTTTTTCTTTTCTAGATAAAAAGATTTTATCCGCTTCTTCGCTGACTATTTTTTCCATGGGAAGTTCAATAAAATTTTTCTGCCGCAAAGACATCAAAAATTCTTTTGCCGCTTTTTGTGATACTTTATAAGAAAGCACGGTTACCGCCTCCGGAATTGTAAATGGCGTAATAAAAACAACTACATCTTTCAAATCAGCTAACTTTGCAAAAGCTTTCCCGTGGTTAGAATCGTCCTTCTTCGCAAGCGCGACCAAAAAATCAGCATCGGCGAGCGCCCTCATTTAGTTAGGCGTAAAGATAATAATCTAATTTAGAGGAAATATTGCCTGGTCCGCCTTTTAGTTTCAATTTGGCTATATTTTTTAACGCTTCATAGTGCCTGATGACAGGCATTTTTTTAACCAAAAACCAGCGCAATTCTTCTTCTATATGCGCTTTTTCATTAAGCAACTCTCTATATTCTTTTGGAATCAATAATTGTTTCATATATCAATTTTATCATTATCTCCTAAAATTGTATAGCCGCTTAATCTCATCTCCCGTCAGTGCGCGGCTATTTAATATCAAAATGTAAATATCAAAAATCAAAATTACAATTTAAAATAGTAAAATTATTTTTTGCCTTTCATCGTCAGTATGCTTGAAGCAAGAATATTTGCTGCTTCGGTTAATTCTTTTAGTAACCAATCCAATTCAATCTTATCTCCCTTCCCTGTATCGCGTAATAATGCTAGCCAAACTTTTGACTCGTTAGCTGATTTCAACGAATGGGTAAAAAAGTTAATAAAATCCTTTTTTGAACTTGCGGAATTAGCTTCGATATAATTTGCAAGAACACTTGTACCGCTTCTGAGTAGTTGTTTCCCCATAACGTTGCAGGTAGAATCTTTTGGGAGTTTATCAATAAATTTGATTAATCGAAGCACCCAGCTATATAATCTGGCCTTAAACTCATTTTTAAATTTTGCTTTGTCATTTTCCATTTTCCTGCCTGCCGGCAGGCAGGGATTTTTTAACTTTAAATTATTGTTTATCTCCCAAAGTTGTAGAGGCGTTTGATTTCGTCCCCCGTCAGCGCGCGGTTGTAGATGCGAACATCGTCGATGAGACCGTCAACTAAAGTGCTGGCGTCATTAAAACTAATAGAATCCGCCCCAACCGTTGCTGTTGTATGGGTATATGTTGTAGCTCCAAAAATTACCGCCCCGCTATTATCAAGTGCGCCATTAAGATAAACTAATATCTGGTCGCTGGGATAATCCCACACGCCACAAATAAACGCCCACGTGTTTAACGAAATAGCAGACAAACCATTGACTTGCTGGTAAGCATCAGTGGTTTGACTTCGGCCCGCCACGTAAGCTTTAAGAGTTGATTTGAAACCAATATCAAGCATCGTTGAACCGCCACCAGCAAATACCGCGAACAATCCAGCTCCATCGCTCGGAGCAATATCTAGTTTCATCCAACCACATATTGTAACAGCACTTACTCCATTTATATCTGGACCTATGGCATTTAAACCAAAACTCACCGTGTCATTACTCCCGTCGAAGCTCAACCCCTGGCCGATTTTGCCGATGGCGCGGGTGGGGCCGTTGGTGAGGGTGCCGTTGTTGGAATTGCCCGAGCGGTCGTAGGCGGTAACACCAGCCATATCTTTTCCATCAAATGACCAGTAGCCGACGAGACCTTTTGTCAGAGAATCATTATTGATTGAAGTGTTTACTTTGAGCGTCGCTCCGATGCGGTAGAGACGTTTGATTTCATCCGTGTTAATTACCCGGTTATAAAAACGGACATCATCCAGCACGCCATCCAGCGGAGCGGTAGTGGTCGCGTTAAGCCCAAGGTTCACGGCGCTCGCGTTCACCGCGGTTCCGGTGGTAACGGCAATATGATGCCAACCGGCATTGACCGTTGTTCCGGAAACGCCATCAACAAATATGGAAGGGCTTGTGAGACCGCTTGCCGTAACCGCGCCTGCCATGATTTTAATGCTTTGGCTCGCGTTTAAGTCAAGCAGATTGACTGTGGGAGAGGAAGAGGCAGTTTTCATCCAGAACGAGAAACTGTTTACCGATGAGCTGACATTGCCGGAATTGACATAAGATTGAGTGGAATCAACGCCTTGGCCGAGTCTGCCAACCGCTGGCGCGAATTTGGGAAGAGCGTAATTGTAGAGTTTGGCGACTTCTGCGGCGGAGATGGCGCGGTTATAGATGCGGACGTCGTCGACTAAACCGGCAAAAGCGTCACCATTTAAACCATCACGGCCAATTTCAAAATTATCCGAGGTGCCAACATTAGCCGAACTCGTATTATTACTTGAAGTTTGAGCCCCATTGTAAAAGAATTTGACCGCAGAGCCATCTCTAACTCCAACCAAAAACTGCCACTCTCCGATATTTAACACCTGACCAGAATTAAGTTCATTAGTTCCATCTAAAATAAGCCCAAACTCACCATTAGCCAGTCGGGCAAAAAATCCGGGAGAATAAGCCGAGTCACTAATTATAGCCCTATAGTCGGCATTTAAGGAATTCGGCTTAACCCACGCGGTCATGCTAAAACTTCCAGTTCCGATATTATGCACCACAGTAGCACTGACATTGTCATCCGTCCCGTCAAAATTCAGCGCGTTTGAACCGATTTTTCCAGTCGTCCAAGTCGGAGTGCCTGGGCTTGCGGCAAGTGTCCCGGTATTTCCCTGTCCCGAAGAATCACCAGCGGAAGTCCCCGACCCTTCATCCAATTTCCACCAGCCGACAAGACCAGTGTGGTCAATATCCTGTCCAAGAGCGGAGCCGTTTTTTGCGTTGCCAGATCTGTCGTAAGCCGTTGTCCCTGCGACATCCGGGGCATTCATGGACCAATACCCCACTAACCCGTTCGCAAGCGAATCATTATTGATTGAAGTATTTATCTTCAGCGTCGCACCGATGCGGTAGAGCCGTTTGATTTCGTCCGCCGAAAGCGCGCGGTTGTAGACGCGGACATCGTCGATGAGGCCATCTAAAAACTGCTCACATGTTGCTGTTGTTCGCCTGCCAATCATAAGCGACAAAGTATTGCCACTGAAAGTTCCAGAGATTGCAAGAGTGTTGTCCCAGGCGCCGTTTATGTATAAATAAATATTCGAACCTTGTTTAACGCCAACTAAGTGGTACCAAGAATTTGTATTCAGGGCGTTCACGCTATCGGCCCTGAAACTAGTTCCTGCGCTGTTTATAACCCTAAATCCTGGCTTGTTGCCGCCTGTGCCGCCGTATAAAAGATACTCATTAGGATCTCCGCAATCGCTCTTTGCGGCAAGATATTGTTCGTCGGTTGTTCTCATATAAATCCAACCACTTATTGTCATATCACCAGTTTGAACATCCAAAACGCCGCTGGCAGGGTCTCCAACATCCACATAATCATTCACCCCATCAAAACTCAACGCCTGCCCGATTTTGCCGATGGCGCGAGTGGGGCCGCCCGTGAGCGTGCCGTTGTTGCCTTGCCCCGAGCGGTCGTAAGCGGTATTGCCAGCCATGTCTGGGGCATTGAAACTCCAGTAGCCGACGAGGCCGGAGTTTAAACCAATATACTTTGGAGCCTGAATAATTAAAGCCGCGTCTGCTTCCGAAGGAAGCAGGAAAAATGAAAATGTAAATATCAAAATGAAAAATGACAGATAAAAATATAAAATTTTGGATTTTACATTGTAATTTTGATTTTTGATTTTTGAACTTTGCATTTTTGCAGTTGTGGATATCGCACTTGACTTATTTATTGTATTTGATAACATGTGTTTATAAACGGCTTCGGCCTCGGTCCCGCTTAGCGGGATCAGACAAAGCAAAAGGCGGTTGTAAATTACAGAGATTTATGGCCGCTTTTTGTATTAGCTGGTAATTTTCATGCGTGATCGTGCCAATTTTATCAATCAATCTTTTACCATCAATGAGCCTTAACTGTGAAATAATCGCCACCCTCGGCATCTTATCCTCCAAATCAATAGGGGCATAAAACTTCCCCTTTTTGATCTTTGTGCTTATCGGCATTCCCCAAAAAACCTCATTATTGAATTTTTTAAAAATAATGATTGGCCTTGCAAAATACTCTCCCTTACCGTCTTCCTCAAACCCGACATTCACTCCGATTGAACACCACCAGACTTCACGTTCATGAAAAAAAATCCTCTTTGGAACACCGTCTATTTGCTCTTTATATTTATGCCATTTTTGAAAATCTTTTCTCATATTATCTTTATTATGCTATATCTTTGCCGTCAAAAGACCAGTAGCCCGCTTCGCCAATGCTCCAGCGAGGCGAGCCAACGAGGCCAGAATTGAGGCCGATGTATTTGGGAGCTTGGAGGATTATAGCCGCTTGGGCCGAAGGCACGGCAAATATTAACAAAGCGGCTAGAATTAAAAAATTTCTAATTATTCTAATTACTCTAAATAAATCTAAATTATAAAATTCCCAAATCATTTTTGTCCTATTTTATTCGAAATTGCGTTAAAAATTAAATTAAGTTCTTTCGCTTCCTGCCATAAGCTTACAGCATCCTCCTTAAGTTCGGGAAGCGCAGTTACAATCATTCTCAACCAATGCTTTGTTTCTCGCGCCTCTTTTTTGCAAATACCAATCTTGTGTTTAAAATCTTTAGATGATTCCGCATCATCAGCTTCGCAATAATTTGCGCCAACGCTAGTGCTTGATCTGACCAATTGAGAAATCAAAGGCATCGTTATGTTTGTCTTTTTAATCCTGCCAGCAAATTGAATTACCAGCTCTCCAAACTTCGCTGTTCGTTCTTCTAAGTCGTATTTCTTTTTTATTTCATTTGTCATTTATTAGGTTAATTAAAAATTAGGTTAATTAGAATAATTTAGTTTTTAAATCTAAATGTCTTCATCACTTTCGCCAACAGCTCATCGTATTTCGAGTAAGTTGATGCCTGATACAGGCGGCCTTGATGGACGAACCAGACCTCGCGCACGTCTCCGATATCCGGATCTGTGCCGAAAAAAACCAACGCTTCCCCATCTGCTATTCGGACTGTCTGCGGGTCTTTAATAACCATCTCAGGCTGGTCTATTAAAATTCTTTCCGGCGTTATCGGTCCCGGCTCGTCATAGGGCATAATAAAAATCTGAAACGATTCTTGGGAATCCTTCTTGTTAAAGACCAAAACTTTCACGCTTTCTTCAACCGTAGTGTTGACGACAAATCCTTCGGGATAGTCAACGAAAAAGCCCAGTTCTTCATCTTCGTAGCGCTCCGTGAGTTCGGGATTGGTGAATGGGTAATTCTGAACAACCTCCTCGCCTTTATAAAATTTTAAATACCAAAAAGCGCTTGCCACGGCTAACAACAGAATCAAAATTACTAATTTCCTCCGATTCCATCGTGAGTCCTCGACAAGGTCGGGACAATTTATAATTTTCATTGAACTTTTCATTAGGTTTTTATTGATATAATTCCGGATGCGTGCCAACATCAATAAGACGCACAGAATTATCGGGTAATTCTTCATATATTATTCTGTAATTGCCTGTGATATTTATGCTTCTATACCCATTGTATTTACCATGAAGTTTATGATTATTTAAAATAACTTTTTTTGGCTCATCCATAAAAAGATGAATTTTCTCGAATAGTTTTATTTTAATAGATTTGGACAATTTAGACACTTTCTTTTTGAAGTGTTTGGTGGGAATAATTATCATATCTTCAAATATGCAATCAGGTCGGCAGCTTTGGTGAACTTTTTAGGAAGAGTTTTATCAGCTTCAAGACTGATCTTGCGCCACTTTTCCATTAGACTATCTTTCACTCTTGGTTCCATTTCTAGCACAAGTTTACGTTCACGAATAAATTGTCTTAAATACGAGTTAACAACCGTAGTTAAGGGCACACCGAGCTCACTGGCTAAACTTTGCGCTTCTTCTTTTAGGTCCTTTTGAGTTTTAATATTTAAAATTGTTTGCATATACTAAAGTATATATAACGGTATATTATTGTCAATACACATTACGGCGTTGGCGCCGACTCCGGGGTTGGCTCCAGAGCGGGTTCTGGTTCGACTTCGCTCACCACAGGTGGTTCGGGCGCCGGTTCTTGAATTAACTCTTCAATAACAGGTTCCTCTGCGACCGCTTCTTCCTCCGGCGGCTCCTCTTCGGTGATTAGTTCTTCAGTACTGGTGGCTGTTTCTTCTTCTGGTGCAGGTCCTCCCTCAATCGGTTCTTCTACCACAGGTTCCTCGATAACCGCTAAAGGCTCTTCCGAGTTACTAGACATTGCGTTCCCAAGAAGTCGGTCAAGTTGGCTTTTAGTGATACACGTCTCCGCTCCTGATTCATCACTGACACAAAGTTCTTTGGTGCGTACGCGATTGGCGAAGAAGTCGCCGATGCCATTAGCCGCGCTCGCGAACCATGCCGTGATGCGAGTGAAAAGATTTTGGAAGAAATTAGTGACCAACGAGTTAATTGTTGATGTAGCTGTAGAAGTAGACCCGAGAATAGATTCTATATCATCTAGGCGAGAACTAAGAGATAGAGTGGTAGAGGCAAAGGCCGTAATCTTCGGGTCCAAATCCAAACTATCAACCGATTGTTGAATCATTTGCCCCACCTTGTCTTCTATTTTCATACCGGCCACCCTCTCCACCACCAAGGCCTCAACTTCTTCCACCACTAATGACTTATTGCGGCGGGAAATCAAAACTTTTATTTTGCCTGTGCTCGAGGCCATTGATTCCAAGGCGATACCCACTGTGGAATCACCGCCGCTAGCGCGCATGGCAAAACCCGGAGTAGTTGACGCCGAAGTCAGAGAGTCGCCGATATTAATCGGGCCGTTTTCTGTTGAGACAAAAGCGTCAACCTGTCCGAGCATTCCGATAATGGCGTAATGGGACGGGTCGGCTTCGGCGGCTTTAATATAATTGCCGATAACCGCCGGCTTGGTGGAAACGATGCCCATGACATTATTATCGGCGCCGCGTTCGCATCTTTTCACCGCATTATTTTCCAGAATATCAACACAAACGACTTCGCCGGATTTCAAATCAACACTATTGGTGTAGAAATATTCGGCGTAGTCGGCCGCCGGCGAAGCGTAAGCGCCATCACCGTAAGTCCGGCCGTACGAATCAACTTTGAAAACAAGACCCGAAGTGGAAGTTGAGATAACGAAAAGGTCTATTAGTTGATTGGTGGTAGTGGCTAAAGATAGAAGAGCATATGGCGTTGTCGTCCCGATACCAACACGTTTGTTTTTAACACCACCGCCTGTTCCTAATGATTCGGCATACAGGGTCAGGAGTGGCGAGTCGCCAATCTGCGCGCTATAACTCATGACAATATTCGCTGTTGTGGTAGAAACTGGCATGTTAATCCAGGAGAGAATTCCCGCGTTGTCATCAAAGGCCATTGGACCTGAAGAGAGCGAGTCAACCGACGCGACTCCGGCGTATGAATCGTAGTTAAAGGCGCCATCGTCTAAAACAAATCCTCCTCTGATGGAAGTGGTGGCGGAAACCGAGCCCGCCCCGCTTGACGTTGTGTCAATCCTGAAGATTGGTGTGGCGGTCGTGGAAGTGGCGATGGTCCAGGCATAAAGTTTGTTGTTTGGAATAGTAGAGGTGGCAGATGCCAAATAATTTAAAGTTAAAGAAGCAGCTGAAGAAGAAGCGAAGTTTATAATGTTTGAGTCCAGCCATGTGCTTCCAGAAACGGAAAGTCTGGCGAATGGACTCGTCGTCCCGATACCAAACAACCCTCCGGTGGTAACAGATAAGAATGGGTTTTCATTTCCGTCCGTTAGATCAAATCTCCCGTTCTCTCCCACTCCATTAGAAATGCCTAATTTATATCCTATTGTTCCATTGGCAAAACCTATCATAGTGTCTGAACTTCCGTCTTCTGCTCCTATAACCAATTCTTCGCTAAACCAATCCTCCGGCGTGGTAGTACTAATGCCGACCTTACCGTCATGCGCAAAAATAAGTCCGTTGCTACCCACCTGAAATGTTCCGACCGGCGCCGCCGTCCCAATCCCCACTCTGCCGTTAGCTCCGTCTATTGAAAATATCGGAGGATTGTTAACAGCAGTGGTAGTGCCGATAGACCAGGCGTTGACGAGCTGGGGAATCGTCGAAGTGGCTGATTTTTGATAATTGAACGTGAGATTCGCGGCAGTGGAGGAAGCATAGGTGATGATATTGGAATCAAAGTAGGTGTTGCCGGCTACTGATAATTTTGTGGCTGGCGAAGTCGTTCCGAGACCCAAATTCCCCACCGCACCGTCGTAGAAGAATGGTGAGATACCGGCGTTGCCAAAGCGAACAGTTGAGGAAGCGTAGAGACCGCCCTTGAGTTGGATAGCGGTAGAGGTTGCGTTAACGGTAGTGGCTCCATAAGTACCGGGAGTCCAAGAGAAGGTTCCTCCGCCGGTACCGCAAGCGGTGCCGGTATTGGAAATTAGACCCGTAACAGAGAATTGGGCGCAACCAGTTGAACCGCCAGCAGAAGAAACTATTAAATTAGTGGTGGAAGCAGTAGTGGCCGATAGAATTGTGGTGGTGGCGTTGGTAGTAGTGGAATTGCCGGTGATGAGAAGATTGCCCACGATGGTGCTCGAGGCGGCGGTGTTGAGGAAACCGCCCGAGAGAGTAAGTAAGGAAGTGGTGGCCGAGCCGCCGTAAGCGGGATGAGTCCAGGCGTCGTAACTGCCCAACTTGTTATTGAAAGTGGTCCAGTCCGCCGAAGTCAGACAACCGAAGGTGGTGGAGTTGGCGGTGTCGCAGGCAAAGTCGTTGGCGGTGAGGGTCAGGCCGGCACCGCCGGTGGCGTTGGTGTCGTCGGAGATGTCCAGTTTATTTCTGGTGATGGTCTGGCCGGAGATGGTCAGGTAATCGGGCGTGCCGGCAAGTGTTACATCTCCGGTGTTGGTGCCGCCGATCGTGCCGTTGGCGGTGGCGCTTAAAGTGTAGCCGCTCAAGGTGAAGAGTTGAGTGAAAAGATTAGTGGAAGAAGCGGTGGTGGAGAAAAGATTAGTGGTGGTGGCTTGGGTGGTGGTGGAACGAGTGATGTTATCGAAAATTTGAGCTCCGGTAAAGGTGTTGGCGGTGTAGGTTTTGGGAATAGTGGTGGAGGCGTGAATGTATGAATTCACTCGAGCATCGGTGTAAAAGAGATTGCCAGATTCAGTAAGATTGGCCGTGTTGCCAAAAAGATTGGTGGAGTAGAGATTAGTGGATGAAGCCGTAGTGGAGAAGAGGTTGGTCGTGGTGGCATTAGTAGTAGTGGAATTGCCGGTGATGAGCAGATTGCCAACGATAGTGCTCGAGGCGGCCGTGTTGAGAAAGCCGCCGGATAAAGTGAGGAGCGAAGTGGTGGCCGAGCCGCCGTAAGCGGGATGAGTCCAAGCGTCGTAACTGCCCAACTTGTTATTGAAAGTGGTCCAGTCCGCCGAAGCCAGACAACCGAAGGTGGTGGAGTTGGCGGTGTCGCAGGCGAAGTCATTGGCGGTGAGAGTCAGGCCGGCCCCGCCGGTGGCGTTGGTGTCGTCGGAGATGTCCAGTTTATTTCTGGTGATGGTCTGGCCGGAGATGGTCAGGTAATCGG
>CAZYVS010000001.1:152650-160554 GCA_964651655.1 uncultured Candidatus Saccharibacteria bacterium
AGATTCAGTAAGATTGGCCGTATTGCCAAAAAGATTAGTGGAGGAGGCCGTGGTGGCAAAGAAGTTGGTGGTGGTGGCTGAGGTACCAGTGGCATTGATAAAGGTGAGGTTCTGTAAAGTGGTAGAGCCAACTACCAACAGATCACCAGATGAGTTAATGGTGGAAGTAGCCGAGCCACCGATTCTCAATTGATTGCCAGTGATTTGACCACCGAAAAGTGAGGTGGTCGTGGCCGCCGTGCCGGTGGCATTGGTGAAGGAAAAATCGGTTAGACCCAAAGTTACACCAGTAAGATTGGTAAAGGTTGCATTGGTAGAAAAGAAATTAGTCGTGGTGGCGTTGGTGCCAGTTGCATTGCCGAAAGAGAGAGAGCTTGCGGACACTAAAGAACCGGAAAACGTCGAGTTTGAAATAGAGGCGTTGGTGAAGGTTCCACCACCAGTGAGATTAGAAATTACACTGGAGAGACGGCCGGAATCACTATCAGATTGTTTTTGAACTACATTGTATGTTATTGGAATAACTTCATTAGTTTTGAAAGATTCTAGACTAGCCGCCGCCAGAGTGGGCGCGGATGTGTAAACTACAATCGGTGAATTTGCTCCGTCTTGGCGGGGTAAAATAGAATCAATTTGAAGACGAATATAATTTTCTAATTCTGTCTTGAGTTCAGATTTTAAAGACCCAAGATTGATTGAAGAAGCCGGAGTGATTAGAGCTTGTGACGGTGGAGGTGAAGTGGTGGGAATGGTAGCGGTTAACTGTGGTGGAGTGGGAGAGAAAAAGAATTTATCCAAAGCAATTTGTTTGAGATTGCGGAAACTAATTCGCATATTTTCAAATAAATAATTTATAGTGAGCATGATCGAACTACCGAGTGAGTCGGGCACAGAAACTGCGGCAAGTTGTGCCGCGGCTTCATCCATAAATTTAAACGTGGTATGCGTGTATATCCGTGTCGATGTAACCAGAAATTCTTTTGAGGTATCGGAAATATTTTCCAACCTCTCTCTCGCTTCAATAGCAATTTTCGGATAGGTAGTGTCAAGAGTCCAAAAGAAGATTCCTATAGCAAAAAGAAGTGCCATGGAGAATGCGGCAGCTTGTCCGACAAGGGTAGAAGTCCAGATAGGTATGACATAACGACTTTTTTTAGAAAGTTCTGGTAATTTAGGTCTATCATCTTTTTCATAATTAAAAAAGAGTTTTTGAGCGGATCTGGATACCGCAATTATTTTTTCAGTACTGATAACCTGGGCTTTATCATTTATTGTTAGATGGGGTTTTGGGGGAGAGACTACGTCCACAGATTTTCTAACAACAAGTCTTTTTGCCCTTCCAAGTTGTCGATTTTTTTTGTGCTCAACTAAAAATGCAAAATCTATATACCAAGTTCTACCAATTAATTTGCCGGGAATTTTATTGGCACGGCAAAGTTGACCGATATAATCACTCGCGTAACCAATTTTTTTTGATGCTCGGCTAGCCGAGATATATTCCTTACCTTCTGCAAAAATAGATAGACTCATCAACATAAATTATATATCTCGGCTGTGGAAAAACCTATGGATAATGTGTGAGAAACTGGGGATAAGTGACCCCTGGAGAATTTCTAATTTTCACTTTAGAATTTTCATTGGAAATTGATTCATTCAGACTTGATTATAAATTGGTAATTGTAAGTTGAAAATTAAATACTATTAACACACAGACTTTGCTAAATAATACAAATTAATCTAATGATATATATGATTGATTAGTAATGTTTATATAAGATAACTTTAAGTCTCATGTAATTATAGGTATGCTCTAAAAACCACCTGCTATATACCACAAGCAACACCTCCACCTTCAATTGTGGCAGCAAGGATAAAGTGCGGTTGGAGATCGTAAAACTGATATCAGTACCTAATTAAAAATAGCGTAAAGAGACCGGAGAGGAAATAGTAGTTTTTTAGCACTGTGATGTTCTAAATAAGTTCGTTATAGAGTATTATCTAGATAATTGAATGGCCGAGATATATTATTTACTGCCTGAAAAATAAGCTTTATTATCAACATAAATTATAAATCTCGGCAGAATATTTACTAAAATATATACTGAATTTGTGGATATTAATATACTTATCCCTAGACAACATAAGCTACTTAGAATAAGCTGGTTTTATAATCAAAAAAGATAAATACACTATAAGAGATCTAAGAGAAGACTTCTCCTCGGAAGAAGCCTGCATCAAGTTTGTCTTTAATGTCCTTCATAACAAGAAGTGCTCTTGTGGGGGCAGATACAGGCCTTTATTTTGGACAGAGAAGAATAAACTGAAGGGTAGAAAGCAATTTCAGTGTTCCAAATGCCGTTACCAACTCTCCCCTCTGGCCAACACTATATTCCATAAATCCTCTACGCCCTTAAGCCTGTGGTTCCAAGCATTATTCATATTCTCGAATGCCAGAAGTGGCATTTCAGCCAAAGAAATAGAAAGGCAACTTGGTGTTACCTACAAATGTGCCTATCGTATCTTAACTCAAATTAGAAAGGTCATGGCTCTAGCTCAAGAAAGACTCAGTAACAAAGCTGGCCGGCATAAAAAAGGATTTAACGCTCTATTTAACTTACTATCCACATATAGACATTGATATATTATAGTAATTTATATAAAATCTATTATAAGTAATTATGAATGTTTATATAAGATAGATATATGTATGAAAGAAATATATTTTTCCATTAAGGAGGCAGCAGAAATCTTGGGAGTATCCGCCTTGACACTGCGCAATTGGGACAAATCGGGCAAATTTCCGGCCCAAAGACATCCCATGAATAATTATCGGGTTTATAAACTTTCAACTTTAGAAGATGTAATTAACGATATTGAAGGAGGCACTAATAAAAGTAATGCTGAAAAGAAAATGAAAAAACTAACGATCAAGCATCTCGAGGAATAGTTCTTGAAGTATTATGGGGTTAGCGCGATTATTAGATTTCTTTATCGCCTGACCAACTAAAAATTGAATCGGCGGGATTCCCTGCCTGCCGGCAGGCAGGTCTTTCAAAACTTCTTTCGCTAATTTTTTCAAAACTTCCCTATCGCTTTCTTGTATCAAATTTTTCTCTAGCGCGATTGCGCGGGATTTTCCGCCCTCCGACTGAATAATTTTTAAAATTTCTTTGGCGCCGCGCGAAGAGATTTCTCCCGCCGAAAGCATTTCCACAACTTCAACTAACGCACTGGCGGAAATAGGTTTCTTTAAATCAGCGATGACATAGTTAGAGGCCAAAGTCACTAAACTTTCAAACTTACCTGCCTTTGAATTTTTCAACTTCTTGGCAGCTTCTTCCAGCAGATTCCCCCACTCCGATTCTCGAACATAAATTTCTATATCATTGTCTTTCAAGCCAAAGTCCTTTTTATATCTTTCTCTTTTTTCCCATGGTAATTCCGGCATCGCCCGACAAAGCGCCTCTGGCGCGAAGTCGGGAATCTTATCAATAAACAATTTCGGCAAATCAGGCTCTGGGAAATAACGATAGTCGTGAGCCGATTCTTTCAATCTTTGAGAAAAAGTAACTTCCTTACTTTCGTCCCACCCTCTGGTCTCTTGCACTACTTTACCGCCCTTCTCCAATATTTCTATCTGACGTCCCATCTCAAATTTAATTGCCTTCTCAACAACTTTGAAAGAATTCAAATTCTTGACTTCAACCTTTGTTCCAAGGTTGTTGCCAAGGTTAGACCTTGGGAATTTTGAATCTAAAGGTCTAACCTTAAAAACAGAGATGTTCGCTTCCACTCGCATCTCGCCCTTCTCCATATTAGCCTCACTTATATCTAAATATCTCAACAAGAGTTGTAATTCACGAGCAAAATGTCCCGCCGCTTCCGGAGTCTTGATTACCGGTTCTGTCACCAGTTCCATCAGAGGCACTCCTGCTCGATTGAAATCGAGTAAACTTTCCTCATTTTTATCGTGAGTCAATTTTGCCGTATCTTCTTCCAAATGAATACGGGTTAGTTTTACTCCTGCCAGTTCGCCGCCCTTAACTAATGGATTCTTGTATTGACTGATCTGATATCCTTTGGGAATGTCCGGATAGAAATAGTTTTTGCGGTCAAATTCCGTATAATCGGCGATTTCTCCACCGACGGCCACTCCGAGACGTAGCACTTTCCGTACTGCTTCTTTGTTTATCACCGGCAATGTTCCGGGATATCCCAGGCAAACAGGGCAGACGTTGATATTGGGACGCAATTCATCAGTATCATTTTTAGAATCGCAAAACATCTTCGTTTTTGTCTTAAGCTCGGCGTGAATTTCCAATCCAATAGTCAAAATATAGTTGCTCATGATTTAAATGTCTTCAAAAGATATTTACCGAACTCTTTAACTAACCCATCATCAAGTATTGAAACAGGAAACACATGGGGATTAACACTCTTCAAAAGTTTTAATTTATCCTTTTTTTCTTTCTCGGTAAGAGTATCCGTTTTTGTCAAAATAATAATCTCCGGCTTCTTCTTCATATTCTCATTATAAAGCTCAAGTTCTTTTCGCACTACTCTATATGCCTCTAGAGGGTCGTTTACTTCTGACGAGATGCAATGGGCAAGCGTCTTAGTGCGTTCGATGTGACGTAAAAATTTATGACCCAAGCCCTTGCCCTTAGCGGCGCCTTCTATTAAACCAGGGATGTCCGCCATGATAAGTCCCTGCCTGTCGGCAGGCAGGCCATAAAACATTCCCAAAGATGGCTCAAGTGTGGTAAAAGGAAAATCTCCTACTCTGGATTGAGCGCTAGTAAGTGCATTTAGAAGGCTTGATTTACCGGCATTCGGCAAGCCGGTAATACCAATATCAACGACCAACAGAAGTTCAATATGAAAATCGGCCTCTTCTCCGTCGGTTCCAGAAGTCGACTGTTTCGGACGAATATTGGTTGAACCTTTAAAATGTTCATTACCTAATCCTCCCCTGCCTCCACGCAGAAGCAACACTTGTTCAGTATCTGTTAAAAGTTCAATTGAATATCCTGTAACAAGATTGGTTAAGCGAGAGCCGACAGGCAGTTTTACCAGAACATCTTTTCCAACTCCACCCTGTTTGGTATTTTTAGCGCCATCTTCGCCACGCCCGGCTTCAAAACCTCCTATATTGCGATAAGCAGAAAGGATGCCAATATCTCGCACCGCAACAGCATAAACATCTCCTCCCTTGCCCCCGTTTCCACCAGAAGGACCGGCATGATCTTTGCCTTTCTCGTGTCGCCAACGCACCACCCCATCACCACCACGCCCGGCTTTCAAATGTAGAGTCAATTCATCTATAAACATTGGTTCCTACTTTACCACATCTTTTTCTACATTATAATTACGCTATCGCGTTTTTATTATGTATAATCATTAATGTACGAGTATGGGAAAATTAGAAGAAGACAATAAAAAACTAATAAGACGCACTAAATTGCAAGAAGCGATCCTCGCAACCATAGCCTCTGGCGGCCGACTCGGTGCCAGAGCTCTAATACCAGAAGTTTTAAACTCATTACTCCAGACCGATATTCCTTCCTCGGTTAGAAAGGGAGAGATAGTTAGATCGACGGCCTCACGTTTGGTTAAGAAAGGTTTGTTAAAATTTGAGAACGACCACTACGCCGCGACAGCGGCTGGAGAAAAAATTTTGGAACGCTGGAGACGTGCTGATTTCAAATTAATTAAACCAAAAAGATGGGACCACAAATGGCGCATGGTAATCTTTGATATCCCAGAACGCAAGAAAAGAACAAGGGACCAAGTCCGAGAAATCTTGACGGCGGCCGGCTTCAAGCGCCTCCAGAACAGCGTCTGGATCTATCCCTATGATTGCGAGGATATCATTGGTCTTCTCAAAACCGATTATGACATTGGGAAAGAGATGCTGTATATCATTGCTGATCAGATAGAGAATGATAAATACTTGCGCATGGACTTCGACTTGATTCCCTAATTCCCAATGATATTATTTTCTTATACATAATAATAATGCTATCGCTTTTTTATTATGTATATTGAATGTTAGATGAGATGTTAGATGGGAAAGAATTTTTATTAATTAGTTATTATTGTTAAGAGCAAGCTTCGCAAGTTTAACGACGCCTTCTTTGCTCTCGGCCAATGCCATAAAAAGTCCCCTATGACAAAAAACGGCGTCCGGAACTCCCGTGATTCTTTGCAGATCCTTATCGATTTTTCCTCCCCAAGCGGTCGGCAGAGACAATCTCGGAGTATAATCATTATCCATAACCGCTCGAACCCCCCATCGACCGTCATTTCTGGGATGAACGACAAATTTCGCTTCCGGCTCTTTGGACAAAACGCGTTTCCACGGCAAATGTTCAGATAAAATGACTATTCTTTTGTCGGCGCTCTGATCGAACGCTTCTCGAACCTTGGCCTCGCTCGCAATAACCATTTTTGCCCTGCTAATCTCGCGCACCAAAAGATCACGCGCAATACCAACTAACTTCATAAAAATTTCATAAAGTTCTTCTTCGCTCTCGTGAAGACTGATCCGAAATGAATAAAAGAAATCTACAATGCTATACATCCTGACCTTTTTGAAACGATAATCAGCTATGGCCACTCCATTATCATGAGCATCCAAGGGCTGCATGAGATTAGTGTCTATCAAATCCGCCTCCTCTTTGCCTCCAGCCAACATTTCTCCAAACTTTTTCCAGACAAGACCGCAAGAAGCGTAGGGAATACCGTTCGACCTCTCTCCGGCGCCTCCGGGTTGATGGTGATCAAAACGATTTTTGGTCGGATCATAAACCATTCCAACATCCACGACGTAATCCGCCACAGCTATTTGGTCTTTGTCACGAGTGCGAATAACTTCAGATTCACCAATCGCAAGCATTAAAATGGCTACGGCAAAGATATCATCAGCTTGAAAAGAGCCGCTATGCGTTATAATTTTCATTTCGTTTCATTTCGATAAATTTTATCGGCCCAAGCAAACAACAAAATGTAGAGCGATACCGTTAACGACATCACGGGAATAGTAATATAGCCGAAAGCCATTACATAAATTTTGGCACAAGCACCTTCTGCGCTAGTACAGGTCAAAAGAGAAGAACCTCCCAGATATACATACGACTGATAAATAGCAATGATGCTTGCCAAAATAATTGGCGGAACAACATAACGGTAAAATAATCGCTCCTTGTACCACGCAGCCGTAGCAAAAATAAAAACGGTGGGGTAGAGAAAAACTCTTTGCCACCAACAAAGAGAACAGGCCTCAAATCCCATGATTTCTGAATAAAAAAGACTGCCAATTATGGCGGAGAGAGAAACCAGTAATCCGAGTATCAGACTATGTTCCCCCATAAACTTCACTACCGGCCTCCCCCACAATTCACGAAACATAAAACACGTAAACAAAACGACAAATATAATATGAGAAGCGAGCGCAAATATCGGCAAGAGATATGCTACGGTATCAACCATTATTTTCCGGCAATAAACAACCTGTGGCCTCACTTAAACGTTCCAGTGATTGCGTGCCACTCTCGCGCGTCCCATTGGCAAATTCCCAAGTCGGGTACCCCTTAATATCAGCATCCTGGCAAATTTTGAGTTGTCCTTTCCCGTCAGGCGTTGAACATTCCACACGCGGTAACAGTTTGGCTGAACGGCCAAATAATGCTTCCTGATTTTTGCAATTAGGACACCAGAAAGCGCCGTAATAAGTAGTCCCACTATCCTTAATACAAGAAGCAAAGGCGTCTAATTTACCGGGTTTAGTCGGGGCCATAATTAGCCAAACAATACCGGCTATGACCAAAACCGATACCGCAGACCAGATTAATGTATTTGTTTTCATATATGTTTATTATAGCAAATTATTTCCCGTGACACTT
>CAZYVS010000002.1:0-96272 GCA_964651655.1 uncultured Candidatus Saccharibacteria bacterium
AGTAGATGATCAATTTGGTCAATCTGGCACGCCGGAAGAACTGATAGAACATTACAGTATGGATACGGAGAGTATCATCAAAGCGGTCCATAAAATTCTAAAGAGATAGTATGGAAAATCTTGAAGAAGCTAAATTAATAGAAATTAATTTAGCTGAAATAGCGAAGAAAATTTCGCAGCTAGCAAAAATAGATCAAGATATGAGAGTGGGGATATTGGAAGATCCTGAATCTTGGAATGATAGCGTAGATAAATACAATACAGAGCAGATGAAACAAATAATAAATAAGATCGGCTGGCCCACAATCTCTAAGGTTGGGGAAATGGCCTCCCACAACGCGTGGCTTTTAATTCAACACGCTGATCATGATATTGAATTTCAAAAACATTGTTTAGTACTTATGAAAAACGAACCCCCTGAGGAAATTGTACCCCGTGACATTGCTTATTTAGAAGACAGAATTAAAGTCAACACTGATCAGCCACAAGTGTACGGCACTCAGTTTATTAACACAAATGGTGTATTTATTCCTAGAGAGATTGAGAATTTAGACCATGTTGATGAACGTAGAAAAGAAAAGGGACTGGGAACTCTAGCAGAAAGTATTGATGAAATGTATAAATTTCATAAAGTCATAAAGCCAAAAGATAGATAATAAGCAAAAAGAATAGATAATCGAAGATTGGTAAAATTTAAATTACACCTCAATTAACCTTTTAACAGCGATAGCAAGTAAAAAGTAATTTATAGAAGACCGAATTTATGCTTTAAATCATACTCATTATCAATATAAGATGCTTCAACATATCTGACGAAACGTCTGACATTGTAGAATTCAACGATATATTCAATCTCATTTCGACATTCATAAGGAAAAACGAATACAGACCGATGTAATTCTTTAAAACCTAGATTTTTTAAATGAAATCGTAGCGCTTCTCTAACCTTTTTAATTTTTTCAGGAATGTCAAAAGTTATAATTCTCCACTTTTTATCCCATGTTTGTCTGGGTATTTTCATATTATCAATATCATAGGTAAGTGCTGTATGTTTACCTTCTTTTGACAGCTCGAAGGTCATTGTTCCATCCCTATTACCCTTTTGGCTAATAAGTTTTGATAAGTAAAGTGACTTGATTGCAGATTTCAAGGCCCTGTCATTTATCTCCCTCCACTCATCTTTGACGTCCTTAATAATTCTTAAATGCTTTCTACTTGACCTAGTGCATGATAGGGCCACTCCTGCCAACAGAAGCAACAATACCTTTTTCTGAATTACTCCCTTCCGCGACATATTCTAATTATACTATTTACTTGCGATAGCGGGTAAAGTGTACATTTAAGATTTCAATTTCTTGACCCTGAAATCAGCGGGAGCATCCTTGAGATATTTTTCTATTTGAGAACGAGAAAGAAGGCCTTTTTGGGCGCCGACTTGTTGGACGACCGACATTGAATTAATTGCCCCCCAGGCCAGAGCGGTCGGAAGATCCTTACTAAGCGCCAAAGCCGCCACAGTCGTTGAGGCAAAAGCATCACCGGCGCCGGTTCGTTCGTATGGAGGATTAGGGTCTGGATAAGGAGATTGAAACCAAAAATTTTTACCATCATAAGCGTAGGCGCCCTTGATGCCATCAGTGATGATCACTATTTTGGGTCCAAGCGCATGTATGCGTTTAAGAAGTTCGTTTATACCGAGTGTGTTTAAACCAAGAATTCTTTCAGCTTCCCCGACGTTACAGAAGAAAATTTCTGTGGACGCATAAATATCTTTTAAGGTTTTAGAACCAAGTTGTATTTGGAAAGTACCAGGTTGAAAGGCGAGACGAATTTTCGGATGAGTCTTAATATACATCTGAATTTCTTTTTGATATTCCAAAGTATCTCCTCCCAAGGAAGTAAGATAGAGCCATTTTGGTTCTCCAATATCAGGCAAGGTTCGATCATATTCCTGATGTTTGACTAAAATAGTGCGGTCATCTTCATACCATAAAACATAATGATAATTTGTCTCTTTACCCTGATGAGTCTTAATAAAAACAGTATCTACTTTGTTTTTGTTCAAACTTTCTAAACATTCTTTGCCATTTTGATCATCACCTAAATTGGAAACCAGGGCAGAGGAAATGCCCAGACGGGAGGCGGCCACAGCGGCATTGGCGCAATTGCCAACGGCACGAACCACCTCAACCGACTCATAAGGAATTTTATCGCCAAAGGCTAAAGTGATGGTACACTTTTCTCGATTGATATCACAATTTACCCTTGCCTCATGAAGTTTAATGAAAGCGTCAGTGACAGTGTCGCCGATCGCTACAAAGTCATGCATAGGAGAATTATATCATGATAGAATGAAGGGAATGAAAACATTGCGGGAGTATTTAATTTGGGCGGAAGAGAGACGAGTGGCTCTTGGACATTTTAATATTTCGGATTCAGAAGGATTCAAGGCGGTAGTAGAAGCGGCTCAAGAGTTAAGAGCGCCTGTCATCATAGGAGTGTCCGAAGGAGAAAGAGATTTTATCGGCCTTGAAGAGGTGGTTTCTCTCGTTAAAACCGCTCGAGATAATAATCTTCCCGTTTTTCTGAATGCCGATCATACCTACTCTGTTGAGAAAGCCAAAAGAGCCATAAACGCCGGTGTGGATAGTATCATTATTGATGAGGCGGGAAAATCATATGAAAAAAATGTCAAATTGACAAAGGAGGTTGTTGACTATGTTCGAAATAAGAACACGGGAACGGTAGTTGAAGGAGAGCTTGGTTTTATCGGCCAGTCATCCAAAATGCTCGACAAATTGCCGGAGGGTGTTTCAGAAAAGACGCAAACAAATCCACAAGAAGCGGCTAAGTTTGTGCTGGAAACTGATATTGACCTTTTGGCTCCTTCAGTTGGCAATATTCACGGAATGGTCAAAACTGGTAATCCTAAATTAAACATAGAACTCATTAAATCTATTAAAAACGCCGTGAAAGTGCCTTTAGTGCTCCACGGCGGCTCAGGTGTGTCTGATAGTGATTTTATAAAAGCGATAGAGGCCGGTATAAGGATTATTCACATTAATACTGAACTTCGGGCCGCTTACAGAGAAGGTATAGAAGAGGGAATTAAATCGGGTGAGATAGCGCCCTATAAATTTTTAGCTGAGGGAGTCGCAGAAATGAAGAAAGTGGTTCGCGAGAAACTTAAACTTTTCAATAAACTATGAGACTGGCGGAAGAAATCGGGAAATTTTTCAAGGGAGAGATTGGTGATGATGAAGACATACTTAAGACATATTCGCATGACGCATCGCTTTTTGAAGTAAAGCCCAAACTTGTTGTATGTCCAAAAGATTCTGAAGACTTACAAAATCTCGTTAAATGGCTCAAAGAAAACCCGGGTAATTCCATCACTATCAGAGCCGCGGGTTCAGATATGACCGGTGGACCGCTCAACGAATCGATTATCGCCGACATATCCAAACACATGAACCATATGAACGAGATAATGAATGAAAATGTTATCACCCAACCAGGAGTGTTCTATCGTGATTTTGAAAAACAAACATTGGCAAAGGGCTTGATTCTCCCATGTTTTCCAGCATCTAAAAATCTCTGCGCTCTCGGCGGCATGATATCAAATAATTGCGCAGGAGAAAGAACCTTACGCTACGGCAAGATGGAAAATTATGTCTTAGAATCCAAAATTATTTTTTCCGATGGCAACGAGTACACAATTAAACCACTGAACAAATCGGAGCTGGATGCAAAAATAGCTCAGGGAGACTTCGAGGGCAATATTTATAAAAACTTATTTGAATTAGTAGAAAAAAATAAAGAAATTTTGAACCAAGCCAAGCCAAAAGTGTCAAAAAATTCGGCGGGATATTATCTTTGGAATGTCCTAAGCTCGGCTTTGGACAAAAAAGATGAGATTTTTGATTTAAATAAGCTGATAGTTGGCTCGCAAGGAACACTTGGTATAGTAACCGAAGCAAAAATAAAATTGGTACCGGAAAAAATTTCTCATGATATGATTGCGCTCTTCTTCAAATTTTGGAACGAATTGCCTCAAGTGGTCAATGCCATCTTGCCGTATGATCCAGAGAGTTTGGAAACGTTTGATGATGAGACACTAAAACTCGGTATTCGATTTATGCCGGAAATTGCCAAAAAGGCTAACAGTGGTTTGCTCTCCTTTGCTCTAAAATTTTTACCCGAAGCGCTAATCGGGGCAAAAATGCTCGGTCTGCCCAAGCTCGTCATTCTAGTAGAAATTGCGGAGGACACGGAAGCAAAGGTAAAGACTAAAGTTCAGAAAATAATCCAAGCAATCAAACCATTCAATGTTTGGCACAGAGTGATAGAGAAAGATTCCGAAGAAAATAAGTTTTGGATTATGCGCAGAGAATCTTTCAATCTTTTACGTCAACACGTTGGTGATAAAAGAACCGCTCCATTTGTGGACGATTTTTGTATTTCGGTTGATAAAATACCGGAATTTCTACCAAGGGCGCTTAAGATATTAAAGGATAATGGTATCGTGGCCAATATTGCCGGCCATGCCGGTAATGGAAATTTTCATATCATTCCGCTGATGGATTTAAAAAAGAAAAGCGAGCGCGACAAAATTATAATTGTATCGGATCAATTCTACAATTTAATAAAAGAATTCGGTGGTTCAATTACAGCAGAACATAATGACGGTATCATCCGCACCCCATATCTCGGAAAAATGTATAGTCCGGAAGTGTTGGAACTTTTTAAAAAAACCAAAGAAATTTTCGACCCCATGAATATTTTCAACCCCGGCAAGAAAGTGCCTTCGATAGGCTTAGGCCAAGTTAATGGAACCTTGGAGTATCTTGAATCTCACATTGCAATCAAGTAGAATGAGTAAATGCTTACTTTAAAGGCAGAAATACGGAGTATCAATATTAAACCGGAGGCGATTAGAAAAACGGGGCGAATACCCGCCGTTTTTTACGGCAAAAAGGAAGCATCCACCGCTATTTCTATTCCCAGAATTGATTTCTTAAAGGTTTGGAAAGAAGCGGGCACATTCAGCGTAGTGACTCTAGACACACCCCAAGGCGCAAAAGAAAGCCTGATTCAAGATGTAGACTTAGATCCTATTACCGGCGTTCCTCGACATGCGGATTTTTATGTCTTTGAAAAAGGCCGTAAGGTAGAAGTGGAATTACCCCTCGAATTCATCGGTACTTCTCCGGCGGTTAAAGAACTCGGCGGCACTCTTGTTAAAGTTCTGCATGAGTTGAAGGTGGAAGCTATGCCAAAAGACTTACCTCACAATATCAAAGCAGATATTAGCTTGCTGGCAAATTTTGGCGATCAAATGCTGGCAGAAAACGTTGTTTTACCGGAAGGGGTAACCCTTTTAACCAATCCAGAAGAAGTGGTGGCCACTATTTCAGCTCCGCGCGAAGAGAAAGAGGAGGAGACGACGCCAATAGATTTATCAACGATAGAAGTTGAAAAGAAAGGAAAAGAGGAGGAAAAATCGGCGGAGACCGATAAGGCAGCTGACACCCAATAATTAAACGTTTGGCAATAGCAATGCGCACGTTCTTAATATTTTTAACTATTATTTTGTCAGGGTTTTTGCCTGTAACAATTTCAGCCCAAGAATCCGCTTGTACAGACCAAATCGCCGGAAAAAGCCGCGCTCAACTTGAACGGGAATTGGAAACTTGCAATAAAGAGATTGCCGAATGGATAGAAACTTTAAATAAAACTAAAAAAGACAGCGCCTCATTTGCCACAGACATTGCCGCTCTGACCGCCAAGATTAATGCCGCCCAGGCCAACATCAAGGGTAAGAATATTGCCATCGCCAATTTAACAAAAGACATTGCCGTCAAACAATCGGAAATTTCCGTTCTGGACACTCGCATCACAAACGGCAAAAAGGCCATTGCCGATATTTTGCGCAAAACGAACGATATCAATTCTTATTCACTAGTTGAGGCGATGCTCTCCGATAAGAATCTGTCTGAATTCTTCGTGGACATAGATACCTACGCTTCGGCCGAACGGGCGCTCGCCAATCTGTTTACCGAATTAAGAATGGTAAGAAAACTCACCGAAGCGGAAAAGACGACCTTGAATAAAAAGAGGGAAGCAGAAGCCGCCGCTCGGGCATCATTGGAAGCATCTAAAAAAGAAGTGGAAATAAGCCAAGCGGAGAAGAAAACCCTTCTAGCTATCAACCAAACCAAAGAGAAAACCTACGCGCAAGTATTGGCCGACCGACAGGCCAAGGCGGCGCAAATTAAAGCGGCCCTCTTTCCTCTCCGCGATTCCGTAGCCATACCTTTCGGCACAGCACTTCAGTACGCCGAAGCGGCCAGGATACAGACAGGCGTTAAACCATCTCTGATACTCGCCATCCTTCAACAGGAATCCAATTTGGGCGCTAACGTCGGATCATGCGTAATTATTAATCTTACAAGTGGCGAAACAAGGAGCGTCAAGAGTGGCGCTATCTTCCAAAACGGTATTCATCCGACGCGCGATTTACCGCCTCTACAGTCAATTCTAAACAACCTTGGGGGCAACCCTCTTGAAACAAAGGTGTCCTGCCCGATTTCTGCCACTTTTGGTTACGGTGGCGCCATGGGTCCGGCCCAATTTATTCCCTCAACTTGGAATTTAATGATTTCAAAAATTACTGCTGCTACAAATAAAACAATTCCTAATCCCTGGGACCCGCAAGACGCCATTATGGCGATGGCCATTTTCTTAAAAGAACTTCTGGGCACCACCGGTGACCCTTTCACTGACCAACGGACCGCCGCTTGCCGATATTACTCCGGTAAAACTTGTTACGGCAGTAATGGGGCCAATATAGGATTAAGTTATGGTAACAGTGTGATGTCAAAAGCGACCGCTATCCAGAGAGATATTGATTTCTTGCAAGGCTTATAATTTTCTGCTAGAATGCGCCTCGAGTGAAAAAAGAAATACATCCGCAAAATTATCGGCCGGTACTCTTTATCGACAATTCCAGCGGCACGGAATATATCATACCTTCCGCAGTGATAACCAAAGAGACCGCCACCCGTTCGACAGGCTCAGGGCGAGAAGCCAAAAAAATAGAGTATCCTGTTTTTCGAGTGGAAATATCTTCCGCCACTCATCCCTTTTATACCGGAGAAGTGCGAACTCTTGACACTGCCGGTCGGGTTGAACGTTTCAAACAAAAGCGAGCCAGAGCTAACCCTACTTCGCATAAAGCTACGAAGGGCAAAGAAAATAAGTGATGGACTGGCAAGAATGGAAAAAACACAAAGAAGATGTTGAGACAAAAGAATTTCTAAACGAAATTGTTTTAGAGGTGCGCGCCGGGGCGGGCGGGGAAGAGGCGGCGCTCTTCGCCAAAGAATTAGCCGACATGTACATCTCCTATGCAAATCTCAAAAATTGGAGCGCGCAAATACTCTATGAATCTGCAAGCGTCCTCGGCGGATATAAAGAAGCGGCGATCGAAATGAAAGGAGATGGAATTTATGAACAACTCCGTTTTGAAACTGGCGTGCATCGCATTCAAAGAATACCAGCCACCGAGAAAATGGGCCGAGTACACACTTCTACCGCTTCTGTGGCTATACTTCCCATCCGCAAAAAAACAAAATTAGAAATAAAACCGGCAGATCTCCAAATAGAATTCTCTCGCTCGGGGGGCGCCGGGGGACAGAATGTCAATAAAGTGGAAACGGCCGTCAGAATCGTCCATAAACCAACGGGTATCGAAGTGCGTTCTACCGCAGAAAGAAGCCAACTCAAGAATCGCGAAAAAGCGATGAGCATTCTTGCCGCAAAACTTGAAGCTAAACATGATGAGGAAGAAGCGGAAAAACATTCCCTCAATAGAAAAACGCAAATCGGCACCGCCGATCGCTCGGAAAAAATCCGCACATATAATATCCTTCAGGATAGAGTCACCGACCATCGAATTAAAAAGTCTTGGCACAATATTGAAAAAATTATGAAAGGTAACATTGAACCCATACTAAAGGCCATGAAGGAAAGCTTGTCCGCGCCGGTAAACGCTGAATCTATTGTATAAAACCGGTCTTTCTGCTACACTGGAGCGGTTGTGGAAAAAACAAATCATACGGCCAAAGAAATCAAAAAGGGCGCAATGGAGTCCCTTTTTTCCGTCGGGGCGCATTTTGGTTTTGTAAAGTCCCGCAGGCACCCATCGGTTAAACCCTTTATTTTTGGATTAAAAAATAATTTTGAAATTTTCGATTTAGAGAAAACAAAGAAAGAGCTCGACAAAGCGCTTGCTTTCATTGAAGAAAAAGGGAAAGAAGGTGTCATGGCTTTATGGGTTGGCGGCAAAAGTGAAGCCAGAGAGGCTATCAAAAAAGTTGCTTCGGAACTTGAAATGCCTTATGTGGCCGGCCGCTGGATTGGAGGAACTCTCTCAAACTTTACCGAGATAAAAAAACGCATTGCTCAACTGGAAGAACTTATTGGCCAGAGAGAAAAAGGAGAATTTGCCAAATACACCAAAAAAGAACATCTGCTCTTGGAGCGTAAAATTGATAGACTGACCGTATATTTTGGAGGACTAGCTCAATTGAAATCACTGCCGAAATTTATCGTCATAATCGATTCTAAAAAAGAATACACGGCAGTCGCCGAAGCGCGCAAAATGCGCATACCGATTGTCGCTCTAGCCGGTTCCGATACCAATCTTTATGAACTTGACTATCCGATTCCCGGCAATGACGCTTCGAGACAAAGTATCGTTTTTATTCTTCAAGAATTGGCGGCCGCTTATAAAAAGGGCTTATCGTCGAAAAAAGAAGCGGCGGCAAAAGAACCCGCAAAAATAGATTAAAGACAATCAGAAATGATCAGCACAGAAGAAATCAAAACTCTGCGTGAGGAGACCGGCCTGTCTATTATGGAGTGTCGAAGGGCCTTGGAGGAGGCCGGGGGTGATAAAAATCAGGCCATAACCCTGCTTCGGAAGCGGGGAGCGGAAATAGCTAAAAAGAAAGGGGATCGCGCTCTTGGGGCGGGAATAGTGGTTGCTTATATCCATACCGGCGAGACAGTCGGAGTGATGCTAGAATTATTGTGTGAGACTGATTTTGTGGCCAAAAATCCGGAATTCAAATCAGTGGCTAAAAATATTGCCATGCATATCGCAGCCATGAATCCGACGGATGTTGGTCTTCTTTTAGAACAACCATTTATCAAAGATCCGGGACAAAAAATCAGCGATCTCATAAATAACACGGTGCAAAAATTTGGAGAAAGAACGGAGATAGGACAGTTCGCGCGTTTCTCCATAAATTAATTTCTAAGACCCATCATATGATACCCTCTACCATCTTTGGTCTCTCCGGCTTGGCAATCATATTGCTGATCGCGGCCAAGAAACTGGAAGAAAAAAGAAAAAAAGAATTTTTCGTGTTTTTTATAATTTCCAAAGGAGAGCTTCGCATTCGAAAGTTATATCATCGCGTTGTTCGTCTATATTCCGAAGAGAAGGAGCAAATCTCGTTTTTCATATATAAACAACTTCCAATCTATTATAAAAAATCTTTAAACAAATTATCAACTTTTCTCGAGAAAAAACGAAAACAATACGTCATCAGTATGCGAGATTCAAGATTACTGAAGAAACCAGACGGCATTTCTGAATTCTTTAAAAATATGTCCAATATTGAGAAAGGAAACGGCGAAATCCACGATATTTATGAGGATAGTTTTCAAGACGATAAGAAGGGAGTAGAGTAGTTTGACGACTGCCGGGATAGCTCAGTTGGCAGAGCAGGGCTTTTGTAAAGCTCAGGTCGGAGGTTCGAGTCCTCTTCCCGGCTCAATCAGTTTTTGATGTAGAAGTGGCAACTTTTTCGGCAGCTTTGGCCTTAGCGGCCAGCGCCTTAAGGGCCGGCACGGTTGTTTCTAATTCTTCTACGGAATGGAAACCGTGATATGCAAGACCATTGATAATCAGGGCCGGCAGTTCGGGTTTAACCTTGTAGATAGAAACGAGAGTATTAATGGCCCCGACGTCAAAATGATAATCAAACGAATAGACTCGCAGGTCGGGATATTTGTCCCGAAGCGCCGTCAAGACATATCCCATCTTCTCGCAATCTTCGCAGACATCTTTGGTCGAATAGAAATATAGAATGAAAGTCGGCTTAATACCACATTTCTCCGTTAACCGTTTCATCAACAGATAATCTTTGATCTCCAACAAAAAATACGAACGTTTCAGATATTCTAGATCTCCGGTATTTAATTCAGTTTGATTTTCAGCATAAGTGAGTTTTTCTCCAATAGAACCAAGCTCTCTGGAAAGAAAGCCCGGGCCGATTTCTTTGCAAGATGTTTCTTCAAGCAACATAAATTGGGTTTCTGAAGAGAGAATATCTAAAGCGACCCTATTCTCAATAGCGCGCACATCCTCAAGTTTCTTTTGACCAAAAATATTTGACACATAAATAGCTGTGCCAAAGATCACGGCAGTAATGATAAAAGTGGCAATATATTTTTTAAAATCAATCATTTATAGTGAATTGTATTGAACTATTTCCAATTGATTTGCCTCCTAAAAATGGTGCTGAAGACCGCTTTGGTCAGCCATAAAGGAACAATAAAAATATAAATTAAAAGATAATAGAAAATGCCTCTAGAAAATCTAAATCGGCCGTCGGCCAGTTTGATAGCAAGATAGAGAATCACAAGAGTAAGCATAATAGCGCTCAAAGTTAAAAATGACACGATACTCGTATTGATAAAAAACCAATCAAATGTGGGGGATTCCCAATTAAATCCCACTATCTGAAACCTGACCAAAGCATCAGAAATATTGAAGAAGTTATTCCAAAGTACGCGACCGGCTATGTAGAGAGTAGAAAAGATTGAAGAAGTGGCTATGGGTAAAATAAACATACCAATGTGTCCGTATTTTCGATTAAAAAATAGTTCCTTGTAATCCATGGCGTTGTTTAAGAATCCGTATGTCCAGCGCACTCTCTGTTGAAAAAGCGCCGGCAATCGTTTAGGCGCCGATGTATAGACCTGCGCGCCGTGAGAATTGACTATTTTATAGCGGTTTTTCTGCAAACGTAAAGCCATTTCCAAATCTTCCGTATGGTGCGCGTGGCGATAACCTCCAAGTTCTCGAAAAACTTTAGCGCGAAAGATGGAAAATGGCCCAGGGGTGACATAAAGCGCTCCGAGAGAAGAAAGCATCCGGCGGAGAAAGATACCCCAACTATATTCAATTTTCTGAACATGTTGCAGAACAGTTGTTGGATTATGCACTTTGATCGAAGGGGTAACCGCCATAATACTTTCATCCTCAAAAAAGGGCACTATTTTTTTCAGAGCATCGGTATTGACATACGAATCGGCGTCAAGACATCCGACCAGATCACTCTGAACTTTCTCCAAGGCCAGATTAAGCGCCGTGTGTTTGCCGCCATTTTCTTTGAACAAGATATCAATGCCCGGATAATTTTTAAACCGCATCAGTCGCGCCCGCGTTCTGTCTGTCGAACCGTCATCAACAACAATGATAGAAAGTTTCTCTTTCGGATAATCCAGATTAAACAGAGAATGAATAGTATTCTCAACGGTAAATTCTTCATTAAAACAAGGCACAATAATAGTTGCTGTTGGAAACAGTTTGATATCTTTCTTCATATGTTCATTTTCCAAATTCAATTCCTCTCTCACTTCAAAATAAGTAATTAGAAGAAAGACCTCAAAGAAGAGGGTGATAAAAAGGGAAAAATATAAGATGAGCTCTTGAATCCCGACCATTTGCGATAAATGGCACTATACCATAAGATATGAAATTATGCTCGAAAATATAGTTATCCAGTCAGACGAAGAAAGGCGGCTACGAAAGATGCTTGAAACCAGAAACGACCCGGAATCCAAACGCTTGAAACGTTTCTTAGACATGCCGGATTTATCTCGCACGCCCGGTAGTCCTATACATGAAGTGGTCAAGCGCTTTATAAATATTCCGGACTTTAAGGGTTTTGATATCATTCAGGCGCCTGAAATAGTACCGGCAGATATTAGTTTCGATCTGTTTGATTTTCCTAAAGATCATCCGGCGCGTTCAAAATCCGATACTTATTATATTGATAATAAACATATTTTACGCACCCATACGACGGTTATGTGGTATTACTACTTGCAAGATTCCGGTGTCCAAAAACGTATGAGATTGGGTAAACCTGTCGGTTGTTTTTCCTTCGGTAAGGTGTACAGAAAAGATGAAATTGACCGAAATCATATGAACGTATTTCATCAAATAGATGGCTGGTATTTAGTCCCTAAAAAACAAAAAATAGTTGGGGTCGAGGATCTGGAGACGGCCTTGCGGGCCATTGCTAAGGAAATCTTCGGCCCCGATGCTAAATTAAAAATTTTTCCCGACATATTCCCATACACCGATCCCTCTCTGCAAATGGAAGTGGAGAAAAATGGCATTTGGCTTGAAGTGTTAGGAAGCGGCGTGGTCAAGAGTAGTGTTTTGGAAAAATTCGGTGTTGATTCATCAAAATGGAACGGTTGGGCATTTGGTCCGGGCATTGAACGATTGGCAATGGTCAGTATGGAACTGCCGGACATCCGCCTGCTTTGGTCTGATGACGAGAGAGTCAAGAAACAATTAAAACTTGGCCACAAATATAAAGAGGTTTCAAAATTTCCTCCAGTTGTTCGCGATATCTCTTTTGTAGTAAATAAAGATTTTGTGCCCAACGATTACTTTGACGTTATTCGGGATATTGGCGGAAATTTGATTGAACAAGTCGAGCTTTTGGATAAATATGAAAACTTCGATAAATTCGGAAAAGGGAAGTTAAGTTACACCTTCCGCGTTACTTACCGAAGTCTTGAAAGAACTCTGACAAATGAGGAAATAAACAAACTTCATTCCAAACTAGAAGAGAAAACTGAGGCGGATTTTGCTGGCAAAATCCGCCTCAAGTAAGTTGTATAAATGTCTTTCTTTTGGGCCTATTTATGCTAGAATGAGGGGTAATATACATATGCCAAAGACAGCTAAACCAGCCAAGAAAACAAGCGGATACAGCGCAGAATCCATCACAGTTTTAGAGGGTCTTGAGCCGGTGCGCAAGCGTCCCGGCATGTATATCGGCACCACCGGTCCCGACGGTCTCCATCATCTGGTGACGGAAATTTTTGATAATTCCCGCGATGAAGCGATGGGCGGCTTCGCCAATGATATAGAAATAACTCTCTTGCCCGAAAACATGGTCCGGGTAACAGACAATGGTCGCGGTATTCCTGTTGATATACACAAACAGACCAAAGTTTCCGCCCTTGAAACCATTATGACGACGCTTCATGCCGGAGGCAAATTTGACGGCGAAAGTTATAAAGTTTCCGGAGGATTGCATGGCGTCGGCGGTTCGGTGGTCAACGCCTTGTCGCAATATTGCAAAGCGGAAGTTCATAGAGACGGGGGTATTTATGTTCAAGAATACACGAGGGGCAAAAAGAAAGGTGCGGTCAAAAAAATCGGGTCATCAAAACTCCACGGCACTATTATTTTATTTCAACCGGATTCAGAAATTTTTCCCGATACTAATTTTAATTTTGACCGTATCATAAATCATATGCGCCAGCAGGCTTACCTCGTCAAGGGCCTGCGAATTTCAGTCATTGATGCCAGAAATATTTCGAAAATGGATATGGCCGACATATTTTATATCCGAGAATTGGGTCTTGCAGCGCCGTCAATGTCTTTCTATTTTGAAGGCGGACTTACTTCTCTAGTCCGATTTGAAAATGAACACAGCAAACCGATACATAAAAATATTTTTTACGTAGAAAAGAATACTAATGGCAATGATTATGAAACGGTAGAAGTGGCCCTTCAATACGTAGATGATATTTCTTCTCGTCTTTTACCTTTCGCCAACAATATTTACACCGCCGAAGGCGGTACCCATGTGACCGGTTTTAAAACAGCTCTAACCAGAAGTTTAAATACATACGCTCGAAAAAATAATCTGGTAAATGAAAAAGAAGACAATTTCACCGGAGACGATGCGCTGGAAGGTTTAACCGCAGTCATTTCAATTAAGTTGCGCGAGATTCAATTTGAAGGACAGACTAAGGCTAAACTTGGCACGGTAGAAGCGCAAAGCATGGTGACCACCATTTTCGGTGAAGCCTTCTCCGCCTACCTTGAAGAAAATCCGGACGATGCCAGAAGTATTGTTCAAAAGGTGGTGTTGGCGCTCAAGGCTCGAAAGGCCGCCAAGGCGGCCAAGGATTCTGTGCTTCGCAAGGGCGCTCTTGAAGGCATGACTTTGCCCGGGAAACTGGCGGATTGTCAATCTCGTTCAGCGGAAGAATCGGAGCTTTTTATCGTGGAAGGAGATTCCGCCGGCGGCACAGCCAAACAAGGCCGAGATAGGCGCATTCAAGCCATCTTGCCGTTACGCGGCAAAATTTTAAATATTGAACGCGCTCATCTTGACCGCATGCTGGCAAGTGAGCAGATTAAAAATTTAGTGGTCGCTTTCGGTACGGCGATAGGAGATACTTTTGATATCACCAAACTTCGTTATCACAAAATTATCATCGCCACCGATGCCGATGTTGATGGCGCGCATATCCGGACACTCTTATTGACACTTCTTTATAGATTTTTCCGCCCGCTGATTGATGCCGGATTTGTTTACATCGCTCAACCGCCGCTTTATAAAATAAAGAAAGGTAAAGAAATTTTATACGCTTATTCCGATGAAGAACGCGATAAGAAGGGCGCAGCGGCAACCGATGTTCAACGTTACAAAGGTTTGGGGGAAATGAACGCCGAAGAACTTTGGGAAACCACCATGGATCCGAAAGTGAGAATTCTTAAACAAGTGACCGTCGAGGACGCAAGGGAAGCGGACCGTATTTTCGACATTCTAATGGGTAGCGATGTTCCTTCCCGTAAATCTTTCATACAATCCAACGCTAAAAAAGCCGTCTTAGATATATAAAACATAAAATCTTCTTTTTTCTCTATGGTCAACGCTCGGCGTTGACCATTTTAACATTGGGGATAAGATGGGGATAAAAAGTGGATAATTTAAGTAGTGTTGTGGAGGACAGTGGTATAAAATGTTTCTTAGTGGGAAATAGTGGTATTCCCGCCGTAGCGGGACAAGGATGAAAAAATAATGTTTATCGGCGAGTATACACACACAGTTGACAAAAAAAATCGCTTTTCTTTGCCTGCCAAATTTCGTAAGGGACTTGGCAAAAAAGTAGTGATCACCCGCGGCAAGGATCACTGTCTCTTTCTGTATCCCACGAAGACTTGGGTTTCCATCTCAAAAGAGGTTAAGAAACTCGGTCACGTAGAAAGCGATCATCGTTATGCGCGATTCACCTTTTCCGGCGCCTCTGAAGTTGAGATTGATTCTATAGGCAGAATTCTGGTTCCCGAATTTTTACGAGAATTCGCAGATTTACCGGTCGGCGAAGCGGGCTTGAAAGGTCAGATTGTTATCACCGGCGTTCACGATAGAGTGGAAATTTGGAACGCCTTGAGCTGGTCAGCGTATAGAAAAAGGCTTGAATCGGAATATGCATAAACCTGTTCTTTTACACGAAAGTATTGAGGCCCTAGGTCTCAAACCAGGCCAAATCTTCGTCGATGCTACGTACGGTGGCGGAGGGCATAGCAAGGAAGTGAAGAGACGATTCCCAATGGTTGAAGTCATCGCTATTGACCAAAATCCTGAGGCAGATGTCATCCGAGCGAATTTCAGAGACCTAGATAAAGTTGTGACACGAAAGGTTGACGCCATTCTTTTCGACCTTGGTATCTCTACCGACCAACTTGAAGATTCCGGCAGAGGATTCTCATATCTGCGAGACGAACCACTCGATATGCGGATGTCGGGAGAAGGGATTACGGCGGCGAATATCTTGAACTCTTGGGATGAATCGGCACTCGAACTAATCCTGCGCGGTTTTGGAGAAGAAAAATTCTCTGAAAAAATCGCCAAAGCGATTGTGGAGAGAAGGAACATAAGACCATTCCAAACTACCTTTGATCTCGTGCAAGTGGTCCTTGCTGTCAAACCCAAGAACCGGAAACACAAAAAGCATCCGGCAACCCAAACATTCCAGGCCTTGCGCATTGCGGTTAATGAAGAACTGACAAGTCTGGAAATGGGACTGGAAAAAGGATTTAAGATTCTCGCGCCCAATGGAAGATTGGCAATAATCTCGTTCCATAGTTTAGAAGATCGAATAGTAAAAAATTTCTTCCGAGACAAAATCAGGGAAAAATTGGCCGGAGCAATTACAAAAAAGCCGATTATTCCGGATATTGAAGAAATAAAGGAAAACCCGCGTTCGCGTAGCGCCAAATTGAGAGTTATAGAGAAAATTTAATAAAAACACAATCCGAATAAAAAAATGCGAAAGACAAAAATAATTTCATACGACCAACGAGTGTGCTTCTTTTGGTTGCTGGCGGCTGTTTCAATAATCTCCTTTTTCGTCTATATCTATGCCATCAATGCCATTGCCAGAAATATCGCGGTCAAACAGGGGTTGGAAAGACAAATAGCCAATATGTCGGCTAATTTCGAATCGCTAGAATTTGCTTATATTGAACTTAGAAATAACGTGACTGTTGAACTGGCATACCAGCGCGGTTTTCAAGAGGCGAGATCCTTGCTCTATATTCCTCGCGCCCGTCCGCAATCTCTATCATTCAACACATCTAACCGTTAAAACATATGCGCGGGCCCAGAAACAGGCTGCGTCTTCTCTCCTTTTTTATAATCTTCTTCGCTCTCCTGCTCATTATCAGACTCTACGCGGTGCAAATCATATCGGGAGCAGACTTTGAGACCAAGGCGGAACGTCAATATGTGGCCGGGGTAAATTACTTTGACCGGGGCTCAATTTATTTCACGGCTAAAGACGGCAGCCTGATACCGGCCGCCAGTATTAAATTCGGGTTTATCCTTTATATTAATCCGAATATCTTCAATCAATACAATAACTTAGAAGAAATATATGAGACTATCAACGACATCGTGCCGATCGAAAAAGAAACATTCCTGGCCAAAGCAAGAAAAATAGACGACCCATATGAGGTGCTGGCAACACACTTATCGGCAGATGCCGCAGAAAAATTTAAGGCGCTTAAAATACTGGGTCTGACCGTTACTCAAGAAAGATGGCGTATCTACCAGGGCGGAAACATCGCGGCTCACGCAGTCGGACTGATTGGTTATTCCGGCAAGGAGCTTGCCGGACGTTACGGATTAGAACGTTTTTATGAATCAACACTTAAGAGAAGCGGAAATAGCGTGTTTGTTAATTTTTTTGCTGAAATTTTCTCAAATATTAAAAAAGTCGTGGACGCTAACGAAAGTTTGGAAGGAGATATCGTCACCAGCCTTGAACCGTCGGTGGAAGCATTTTTAGAAAGCGAAATAGGGCAAGTAACGAAAAAATACGCTTCGGATTTTACCGGCGGTATTATCATTGACCCCAAAAGCGGAGAGATTTTTGCCATGGCCATTACTCCGACTTTCGATCCAAATTTTCCACAATATGAGAAAAATTCAGATATTTTTGGAAACAAACTGATAGAAGACCGTTATGAAATGGGGTCAATCATAAAAGCTCTCACTCTGGCGGCTGGACTCGACTCCGGGGCCATCACGGCCCAAAGCACTTATAATGACCCGGGATGTCTAACCCTCAACACAAGAACTTTTTGCAACTATGATGGAAAGTCGCACGGCGCCGGTTTATCAATGCAGATAGTGCTCAATAAGTCACTCAACACCGGAGCCGCCTTTGTCGCTTCTCGCATCGGCAACACAGATTTCAGCAAGGCCATGCTGGCCTTCGGTCTTGATACTATCACCGGTATTGATCTGCCCAATGAAGGCAAATCTCTGGTTTCAAATCTCAAAACTAATCGCGATCTAGAACTGGCGCAGGCTTCGTTCGGACAGGGCATTGCGCTTACTCCAATCATTACTGTCCGTGCCTTGTCGGCCTTGGCCAACGGCGGCACTCTGATCACCCCGCATTTGGTAAAAGAAATCAAATACAAATTAGGACCAAGCAAAATTATTATTTATCCGGGAGTAGACGAAAGGATACGCGCCTTGAGTCCGGAGGCTTCAATCGAAATCTCACGCATGCTGACGGAAGTGGTTGACAGGTCTTTGCGCAACGGGCAAGTGCGGCTCGACAATTACAGTGTCGCCGCCAAGACCGGCACCGCTCAAGTCGCTAAGCCCGGCGGTGGAGGATATTATGACGACCGTTATTTGCATTCATTTTTCGGCTACTTCCCGTCTTACGATCCGAAGTTTCTGGTTTTTCTCTACACTTATTATCCAAAAAATGTTCAGTATGCATCTGAAACTCTGACAGAAACCTTCATCAATACCGCCAAATTTCTCATCAACTATTATGACATTCCGCCGGATAGGGAAGCTCCGCCGCTATCGCGCAGTTGATTCGTCGTGCCTTTTTCGCTATTCTTTCTTAGTCAACGGCCTCATCGTCTAACAGTCAGGACGGAAGCTTCTCAAGCTTCAAATCCGGGTGCGATTCCCGGTGAGGTCACATCTTGAAACCGGTGTCGGTTACCACCACATCGTCGATATCGCAGACACCGCTGACACAGGCCAGTTCCGCTTTCTGGTCAAGTTCATTAGTTGACTCGTAAGTCACAATCTTGGAGAAATCAATATGTTCGAAGCGCTTGAGTAATTCTTTATATGTTTTTTCGTCAATCGTTTCATAAGGAGCAAGTTTATAGACATGATTATCTCGCGGTAGAAAGGCCAACCCGCCGATGATATCCCAATTTTTATAAACCCAATTAGCCACATCTATCCATTCATCTTCACTGATAGAGATCGTGGTAGAGGGGTTGTGTTCTGTAAAATTCTCTTTGACCATCTTCCAATACTCCAACTGCTCAAGCGCGGTCTGGTCATTTTTAAAGATGGCGCGGTCGGGAGCTTTGACCGGGAAATCCAAAACAAAAGTGGTGGCGCTTTCTATTGTTTGACCAACCTCCGGATGAAAGGGCACTCCTTGATCGCGAAGCATTTTAAAAAGAGCGTCGGTTGAAGCGATGCGCACGCGTCTGATATAAAAAGCGGAGTGTCTTGGGTGAATACCGGAAGAAGAATCAACCGTTTGAGAAAGATTCCCCGACGGCTTGACACAAGTGACGCAAGTGGATTGATTGACGCTAATGCGTCTGGCATATATTTTATTTATCTTCACAGCTTCATCGCGCATTTTCTGCATTATTTCCGGTTTGCGAACCGCGGGACAATCCCATTGGCCGGTGATAGACACGCCAAGCAAAGCTTCCTTTTTGCAATTTCTCTTCCATTCCTTAGAAAGATAGGGAAGGTTTGTCAGTGACGCCTGATATGTGCCGAGGATGGTGGCTGTCCTAATTTTACGTAACAGAGTTGCTTCTGTATCTTCCGCTCGTGCCACTACTTCCGACAAGTTACAAAATTGTTTGGATTGCAAAATAATCTCTCCGCATGGATTGCCTCCCCAACGCGGCATCGTCTCCGGCGTAAATTGAGCCAGACGACGCTTAGGCAAGGTGAATTGCAAACTGCCGCGATTATAGATACCTCGCTCGCCGGAACCAGATTTCATCAAAGCAATCCATTCATCCATAAACTCGGTATTGGTCGGCTTGGTCTCATAAACGGCGGAATTATTGGCAAGCATGCGTTGCGGGTCAGTGTGCCAGAACTGCCCCTTCTTAGAATCGCGAATAGCATTATCCTCCAAATCAGAGAGGGAAATTAAGGCGCTTCGGCGCACGCCTCCCGCCACCACAATATTGCCTATTTCACAAATAATATCGTGGGCATCGATGTTTTCTAGCCGCTTACCTTGTCTGGCCAGCATCTTTCTTCTGGTAAAATCAAGAAGCTCGCGCAATGGCTCCGGTCCAGAGGCTTTGCCGCCCATCGTCTTGAGCCGCGCGCCAGCCGGACGAATTTTAGAAAAATCAAAATCAACATCCATTCCATTTGCCCATGTTTCCATACCCAGTGTCAGCGCGTCACACCATCCTTCTTTGCTATCAGGCACGACAAAAGTCGGTGATTTCTTTCCAGTTTGACGTTTGATTTGCGGCAACTTCTGAATATTCTCGCTTTCCACGGAATAGCCGACGCCGGTGCCAGACATGGAGATATACATAATCTCGGCAAAATCACGAAATTTCTCCGGAGCGATGTAAGAACAGTTATAGGCACAAATATTATTGACGCGCGCGGCATTACCGGCAAATTGCAGGAGCCGCATGGATGGCATGGCTTCTTGTTTCAGAATGGCTTCTCTGATTTCCGCATATTCGGAGTCTTTGAGTTTCTTCCCGAGATTTTCTTTCATAAAGTCCACATAACGGTCAACCGTTTCGATCCAAGCTTCCCGACGATTCTCCTCCGGAATCCACTTGGAATAAGTTCTGTAATAAATAAATTCACCGAGTTTGTTTTTAAAATATTTTTTACTGTCGGCGACAAGTTTTTTGACTTTTTGCGGCACTTCAACGCCCTTGTAGCGAAGTTTGGTTCTCTCTTCTCGATAAAGAATGTAGGCCTTGGCGGTGGCCAAAAACTTTTGGAGCATAAGTTCTGCTTCAACCAAGTCCTGCACTCCTTCGACGGTCGGAGTGGTAATGGTTCCGCCTTCTTTTGGTGTCAATAATTTCTGTTTAACGGCTTCGGCTACTTTTTCCGGCGCGCCGATCTTGAATTCAGTGGCGGCATGCATGGCTTTCTCCACCGCGCGAGTGATTTTGTCGAGGTCGAAGGGCACAACCGAACCGTCTCGTTTAATGATAGATGAAAGTCGTTTGGATTTATGAACCGGAGCAGATTTTTTCATGACGTAATATATTATCGTGATTTATTTTTATAATTATTAGTACATTATAAAACATATAAAAATTTTTGGATAAGAAAAAAGAGGGGAAAACTCGTTGTAAAACAAAAAAGACCACGACGCAAGGGTAAATTTCTGCAAATTTCTACTTTATGCAACAAAAAGGGGATAGGACTAACGCCTACCCCCGAATTCGCCTCCTTTTTGGATGAAACATCTGTTGTTGGAGACGGCTCAGTTGTTCTGTCTCCTCAAGATTTTTCTCCTGTCTATCCTCAACTTCCGCGCCAGCCGCTTTTTCTCGTACGTCGCGAGGGAGAGGCTCGGCGATATAATCTTCGTACATCCTCACCAGACTTTTTCTTTTCATACACCCTCCTATGTTCACTCTATCACACAACAAACAAAGTGTCAACGACCTCCTTAACCAAACTTCCGTCCGCCTTGCCCTTCAGTTCTTTCATTATTATACCCATGAATTTATTTTTTTCAGAAACTGACGGCAGAGGTTTGGACTTCACATACGCCGCTATCTCATCTCGAGACATTTGAATGGGTAAATAAGTTTCCAAGATAACAAGCTCCGATTTTTCCGCTTCCACTAAATCCTTCCGGCCGCCTTTTTCAAATTGTTCTATTGAATCTTTTCTTTGTTTAACCGCTCTTGAAATAACAGCGAGTATTTCTTCGTCAGACAATTCTTCATTGGGCTTGCGTCTTTTGGAAATCGACTCGTTAGTAAAAGAGGCCAATAAACCGCGAAGCACATTGAGGCGCAAAGTGTCCTTGGCTTTCATAGCTTCGACCATCTGACTTTTAATCTCTTGGTAGAATGACATATATCTATTATAATACAATAAAAGATTACAATCGAATGATTAGTCAATTTGTAAAAGGCAGAGTGTACGTGTTTATAGATGCCGCAAACATTCTTTACTCGCAACAAACGCTACAGTGGCGAGTAGATTATAAAAAACTTAAAGGATATTTTGAAAACGAAAGCAATTTAAAAGATATCTATTTTTATACAGGACGAGTTGGCAGTAATCACAAACAAAATGCATTTATCGAAAAACTTAAAAAGCTCGGCTATGTGGTTAAGGCAAAAGAAGTAAAACGTATTCAAGTATCTCAAAACACATATGAGTGGAAGGGAAATCTTGATGTTGAGTTGACTATCGATGTCCTTGCCAACCTACATAATTTTGACACTCTTGTATTAATGTCTGGGGATAGCGACTTTGCCCCACTCTTAGAAAAAGTAAAAGAGAACCATAAAAGGGTTATTGTAATGTCTACAAAAGGGCATATTGCTAAAGAACTTCTAGATCGAGCAAAATATATAAATCTCAAGAAACTTAAAGATCAAATAGCTTATTTCAATTAAAATAAATCCCCCCGCCGAAGCGGGGAGAGGTTTGACCTTGTCAGTGTAGCAGATAGCTTAATTTTGTCAACTTTTTATACAATAAAAATCCCATAGAATCAATAAGCGAATAGTGCGGGTGTCAGTGAGCTTTTTTGGTAGAATGTAATTATGGAAATTTCTACAATCCTAATAATTGTCCTTATAATTGTGAACGCTGTTGCATTATTTATTTTTACTCGAAAATTCGGCGGGAAGAAAAGCGAGGACAAAAGCGAAGGACTTATTTTACTTCAAAATCAGATGAAGGATCTCAATAAGTCCGTAAATGAAAATATTAAGGAGATTATCGAGAAGGTAACGAGAGTTGATGAGACGGGCAAACAGATGGTTTCTTTTGCCGACCAACTGCAGTCTCTTCAAGATATTTTAAAAAATCCCAAACAACGCGGCGTACTCGGGGAGTACTATTTGGAAACGTTGCTTAAAAATGTCTTGCCACCCGGTTCATACCAAATGCAATATCCCTTTAAAGACGGCACTATTGTCGATGCGGCAGTCTTTGTTAAAGATAAAATTATTCCCATTGATTCAAAATTCTCCTTAGAAAATTACAACCGCATTATTGAAGAAAAAAATGAAACAGAGAGAGAAAAACTGGAGAAAGCTTTCGTCTCGGACCTTAAAAATCGCATTACCGAAACCGCTAAATATATCCAGCCCGGGCAGGGAACTATGGATTTCGCTTTCATGTTTATTCCCCATGAAGCCATTTATTACGACCTTATTGTCAATAAAATCGGCGCTCTCAAAGAAGATTCTGAAACTCTGATTCAACGCGCCGCTTCTAAATATCACGTCTTGATAGTTTCGCCGACTTCATTTTTGGCCTATCTTCAAACGGTATTACAAGGTCTTAACGCGCTTCACATAGAAGAGAAGGCGCAGGAAATCATAAAACGAGTAGAGGAACTTGGCCGACATATTAAAAGTTATGAGGAATACTACGCTAAGCTAGGAAATTCTTTATCTACAACCATTAATCACTACAATTCAGGTTATAAGGAGTTGGGAAAAGTGGATAAAGACGTGCTTCGTATCACCGGTACGGGGGCCGGACTTGAACCGTTGACTTTAGAAAAACCTTCGGTAGAATAAACGACCTATGGTTAAGACTAAAACAGCTCAAAAAGCCCTTTATGCCGTCTTTGCCACCGGAGGCAAACAATATCGCGTGGCAGTAGGGGATAAGGTTAAAATTGAGAAACTTGCCGAAGATCATAAGGAGGGGGATAAGCTCACTTTCAATAAGGTCCTTTTGGTAGATGATGGCGCCAGCGAGACCACTATCGGCACCCCTTTTATCAAGGGCGCGGAAGTCAAGGCCACTTTAAATAAAATTGCTCGTTATAAAACTATCGATGTCATCAAATATAAACAGAAATCGCGCTATTTCAAAAAATACGGCCACCGCCAACCCTACTTTGAGATTCAAATAGACTCGATTGTTTAATAATTTCTTCGATTCGTTTGATCTTTTTTCCCAAATCAGGAATGACTTTTGTGTTCTTTTTTACATTCATATAGACACTCCAAATAATATTTGAGATGTGACGCTCGGTGATTCTCTGCTCGACAAGCTCCGTAAATTCAGGAATATGTTTTTGTTTGAGATAAGTTTCAATCATTATCTTTTTAATTTCCTCGAAATCCGCTCTTTCGTGCAACGATGTTAAAAAGACGGCAAGAGTATAACTCGGGTCGCCATAACTTACTTGCTCCCAATTGAAGAAACGAAAACCTGTGGAAGTTTTGAGACAATGGCCTAAGTGTGCACTTTCAAAAACAAAAGAATTACCGACTTGCTTGAGCACTTTTTGTAAACGGTCTTCAAACTTATTGAGTATTGATTCTATGCCGGGAAGAAATGCTAACAGTTCTTGTCCGCAGGTTTTCGTTTCCTTACAATCTAAAATAAATTCCATTCTCGTCTTCCATGCGTTCTTACTCTTGGTATAGCTTGTCATCGGTTCTTGGAATGGAAAATCGTTTATTTTAAATGAAATAGAATTTATTTTGTAGATAAATTTTGCGACTTCAGGGAAATATTTTATCTGCTTATCTGCCGGAAAATCTCCCAATAATTTGCCCTCCAAATATTCTTCCAGAATCATTGGCTCGCCAAAGAAATTTTCAGTGAGGAAATACACTTTTGGCCCGACTTCATATTGTTCAGTTCTCTTGAGAGTTCTGTATTCATCGATTACTCCATTTGTCTCACCCCATTCCGGACCCTTAAAACGCAAAACAAATTTTTTTGTCGGTGTTTCAACTAAATAATCAAAATGTCCCGACCACTCCTTCGGATCAATGTCAGTAATTGAAAAATTACTACTAAAAAGACCAAGTGGATTATGTTCTATAAGCCAAGCTTTTATTTCTTCTACGGGGGGTGCTTTTTTCACACCTTTATTATACATAAACGAACAAGGTCTGGTTTGCGTTTGACCGCTTACCAGACCTTGGGTTAGAGAACAGAGCGAAGGATAAGAGCGACGATGATGACAACCCCGGCTACGAAGATGCCGATTGCTTTCGGTCTCGCCCTTAGATTGTCCATCAAATCTCCCTCTGATCGAGCGACGCGAAAATCCTTCATAAACTCTGGCTCGTCCTCGGATAGTTTACCGTTCTCCTGCATCATCCTGACCTCCGCTTCATTTAGCGGTCGCATCAGAGCGTTGCAGAACCACCAGACCCCTCCCACGACAGTGAGAAGGACACCGACTATCCAAGCCAAAATTGTGATTACCATTGTTCACCTCCGCCACTATATTAACATAGAACCTAATTTGTGTCAAGAATAAATATCCTATTTAGTCCGGTGTAAAAAAGCGTTTTTGAGAGTTTCGGGATCGGCATATTCGAGCTCTGCGCCGGTTGAAAGACCTCTTCCAAGTATCGATATTACATAGCCCCCGCCTATGTAAGACTTAAGATATTCAGCGGTATTCTCACCATCAAGATTGGCATTCATGGCTAAAATAATTTCTTTAATATTTTTGTCTTTACTGATTCGGGTTTCCAGTTCTTTAATCCTAATTCTTTTTTCTGGCTCTTTTTCCAAAATAGGAATAACACCGCCCAAAATAAAATAATATCCTTTATAACCACCGCTACGTTCCACCGCTTCCAAATCAATGTCCCGGGGCACAATCATCAGCATTGAATTCTCTCTTGAATCATCGGCGCAGATAGAACAAAACTTGGATTCTTGTCCATTCTTGGCATAATATCTCATACACTTGCTACACTGAATAATTTCTTTTTTTATATTTTGAATCGCTTTTACCAATTCACCAGTATAATCGCCATTTCTGGAGAGTAGAAAATAAACAAAGCGTTTGGCCTGTCTCGGTCCGATACCGGGAAATCGGGCAAATATTTCCGATAATTTCTCTATCGAATTCATCCGTTATAAGTTTTTAAACTCTTCCTCCGCCTTGCCGTAGTTGGAATAATCTATTTCGACAAAAGTGTTGAAACGAGTGTGATAGTCGAGAGTAGCAGTGCCAAGAGGACCGTTTCTATGCTTGGCGATAATGAGTTCTTTTCTCTGCACCTCTCTCATTTTACCATTTTCATCGCGAATATCATCTTCTCCCGAGTGAATAAACATGACGAGATCGGCATCTTGTTCGATTGAACCTGAATCCCGAAGATCGGAAAGTTTAGGTTTGCCGCCGCGGGTCTCGACCGCGCGCGAGAGTTGCGAAAGCGCCACTACCGGGATATTGAGTTCGCGCGCCAAGTGTTTAAGCGAACGAGAAATTTCCGTGACTTGCTGAACCATTGAGTCATTGACGCGAGCGGTCGAGGGCGCCATGAGTTGAAGATAGTCAACAACCAGAAGTTTAAGACCTTTTTCAATTTTTAGTTTACGCGCGGCCGAACGCATCTTCATAATGGTATTACCCGGTTGGTCGTCGATGTAAATGGGAGTACGCGAAAGATCGTCGAGCGCATCACGAATATTTTTAAAAACATCGTCTCGCCAAGTACCTGTCTGGGTACGAATACCTTTTCTGATGATAGAGGCGTCTGTGCGCGATTGGGCGGCCACAATACGATCAACAAGCTGATCGGCGCTCATTTCGAGAGAGAAAATACCAACCGGAGTTTGGTGCAAACTGGCGGTTCTTCTGGCAATATCAAGAGCCAAGGCGGTCTTACCGACCGAGGGACGGGCCGCAATAATAATAAGATCGGAATTTTGAAACCCGCCCAAAATATCGTCGAGTGATCTGAAACCCGTCGGCACACCCCGCAATTCATGTTCGGCCGATGAGAGTTTCTCAAAACGTTCATAAGCTTCGGCAAGCAACGGCACCAGGTCTCTGAAACGCGCCGAGCCGGCAAAACGTTCGGTGATGTCAAAAACTTTTTTCTCCGCGTGGTCGAGAATTTCTTCCAGTTCGCCCGCTTCATTGAAACCAAGATGCGAGAGAAATTCCGAGGCTTCAATGAGTTGACGCATCATATGCTTTTTCATCACAATCTCGGCGTAGTGCTTGGCGTTGGCGGAAGACGGCACGGCGGAAGAAAGTTCGGTCAAGTATGTGGCGCCACCGATACGTTCGAGTAATTCTTTCTCTTTAAGTCTCGAAGAAAGGGAGAGAATATCTATCGGCTGATGCTTACCAAAAAGTTCAAGCATCGTTTCAAAAATTGTTTTGTGTTTTTCAAAATAAAAAGAATTCGGCGTGACAATATCAAGCACGTCATATATGGCGTCCGGACGAAGCATGATAGAGCCGAGCAAGGCCATCTCTGCTTCCACACTGTGGGGCGGAATACGCAGTCCGGTATTGAGAGAGGCGGAAGAAATTACTTGCATAGACCAATAGTAGCAACCCCCGCCATGGCGGGGCAAGCTGGAAAAAGTTGAAAAGTTAGGGTGTAAACTGGGGAGAACTACGCATTATTGACATTAGTCTTGTACTGATATATAATACTAAAAGGTATTGCGTACAAAATTCTTTCTAAGGAGGTTACGATGCCAGTAAAAACTTTGTGGGCTAGTACACGGATTGCCGGCGGTGACAGAAGTGCTCTAAAGAAACTCGACAAACTGACCGAGAAGATAGGTGATGTACTCATCAAATCAGCCAAAGATACTAAGTACGACGCTGAAACCTACAATGGTATTTTGGAAGATAAATCTGGAATCGCCCGAGTGGTAATCTTTGAGACACGGAAGAAACGTAAATAAATCGATTTCGACCCTCGGTTTGTCCAAATTTATTTTGGCAGGCCGAGGGTTGTTTTTTTATAAAAATTTACACATACGCTATAAACTCACGGTCGTGAACTTATAACGTATTAGGATTTTGAGATTTTTTGACCTGAAGCGGTGTCTTCGACGATAAAACCTAGTGTATTGATTTGAGCGCGAAGTTGGTCAGATTTAGAATAATCACCCGTAGCGCGGGCTGTTTCGCGTTCTTTTATTAACTGTTTAACTTCCTCTGGAATATCTTTCACCTCAAATTCATTGTTTTCCAGATCCAGACCAAGCACTTTATCAAAATCCAACAAAGTCGTTCTTTTGTCAGCAGGGGAGATACCTTCGTCTTTGATAAGTTTCCAGACCACAGCCAGCGCCTCTGGAGTATTCAGGTCATTTTCTATGGCTTTTTTAAATAGATTTGAATATTCCAAGGTCGAACCTTTAGAATTCCTAAGGTTCGACCTTAAAGAACCGGTAAATTCTTTTAATTTGCGATACGCATTTTGAGCGGCCTCAAGCGCTTCCCAGGAAAAATTAATGGGAGTTTTATAATGCGCCATGAGTAAAAAATATCGATAGGTGAGGGGAGAGTATCCTTTTTTAACCAAAGTATCAAACGTAATTTGATTACCTTCGGATTTTGCCATTTTCCCGTCAACGACATTCACAAATTCGTTGTGAAGCCAATAGTGGGCTAGTTCGCACCCACACGCAGTTTCAGATTGGGCAATTTCGTTGTTGTGGTGTATGGATGCTAAGTCTATGCCACCGGTGTGAATATCGAAAGTATTACCGAGATATTTCGTACTCATTACTGAGCACTCAAGATGCCAGCCAGGAAAACCTTGACCCCACGGGCTAGGGAAACCGAGATTGAAATTAAATTTCCAAAGAGCAAAGTCTTTCGACCCCCTTTTTTCCTGATTCGGTCCAATACGCGATTCTAGATCACGACCGATACCACCCAACTTTCCATAGTGAGTATCTTTAGAAACATCAAAATAAATGCCGTCAGAAATTTTATAGGTGAACCCCTTTTCTTCAAGCGCTTTGATTAATTCTATCTGTTCCGGTATATGCTCACTGGCTTTAGGCAACACATCCGGCTTCTTTATATTAAGTTTAGTGATATCTTCTTTAAAGCGTTCAGTGTAAAAATCACCAAGCTCTTTCATGGATCCCATATCCACAGTTTTGCCTTCCCGTTTCAATCCTTTGATTATTTTATCTTCTCCTTCATCATTATTACCACCGATACCAACATCAGTGATATTCATCACTTGTCTTACTTTGAAACCAAGAAATTCGAAAGTTCGGCGTAAAATATCTGCCAGAAGAAAGGAGCGTAGATTACCGATGTGAATGTAGTCGTAAACCGTCGGACCGCAGTGATACATTCCGACTTCGCCCCGTTTGATTGGCTGAAATTCCTCCAGTTTGCCCGTTAGAGTGTTGTGTAATTTAATAGCCATTTACCCCGTTAGAGATAGGAAGCGCCAGCGCTTCCGTTATAATAGAAACGTTAATAATAGTATCACATGATTTATCTCTAACGGGACGAGTATGATACAATTCTGGAAATGGAATTTTTAAGAAGACATGCCGCTCTCTTGATATTGGGGGCAATTATCGCCATCGGCTCATTCAATCTCGGCTTCAATGCGGGAGAGAAGAATCTTTCTACCACAGTGGTCGGGGTTGAAAACACGACAGAGGGCGAGCCGGCCAATGTTGACTTTGCCCCTTTTTGGAAAGCCTGGAACTTAATCAATGAAAAATACGTGCCGGCCAGCACTACCGCCAAAACCGTCAATGCCCAAGAGAAAATCTGGGGCGCTATCAAAGGTTTAACCAATTCGCTTGATGACCCGTACACAGTCTTTTTCCCGCCTGTAGAGTCCAAACTTTTTGAATCCGATATCCGAGGCAATTTCGAAGGTGTGGGTATGGAAATAGTCGCTCAAGATGGCGCCATTACTGTTGTCGCTCCTCTCAAAAATTCCCCGGCTGACGAAGCCGGCATCATGGCAGGTGACAGAATTATCAAAATTAACAACAAAGAAACCGTCAGTCTCTCTACCGAAGAAGCTGTGCAGATTATCCGAGGGCCCAAAGGCACAAAAGTGACTTTAACAATATTTAGAAACGGCATAAAAGAACCATTCGAGATAAAGGTGGTCCGCGATGTCATAGATGTCCCGACTATCAATACTAAAGAATTACCGGGAGGAATCTTTGTTATTGAACTTTATAATTTCTCGGCTCAATCTCCTAACTTCTTTCGTCTGGCTCTTCGTGAATTTATCCTTTCAAATAACGATAAGTTGATTCTTGATCTGCGCGGCAATCCGGGAGGATATCTGGAAGCGGCCATAGATATGGCCAGCTGGTTTCTGCCTTCCAGTAAAATAGTGGTTAAGGAAGATTTTGGCTCGTCAAAAGAAGAGAAAATCTACCGAAGCAAGGGTTATAACGTATTCAATGATAGTTTAAAAATGGTCATATTGGTAGATGGCGGATCCGCTTCCGCCTCTGAAATATTGGCCGGTGCCCTTTCTGAACACGGAATAGCCACTTTAGTGGGGGATAAGACTTTTGGCAAAGGTTCCGTCCAAGAGCTCGTCAATATTACTTCGGACACATCTCTGAAAGTAACCATAGCCAGATGGCTGACTCCCAATGGTTTGTCCATTTCCCAAAATGGCATTGAACCGGAATTTCTCGTAAAATACAACAGCGACAATAGGGAGGCTGGGCGCGACCCGCAACTTGAAAAGGCGATTGAAATTTTAAAGCAGTGAAAATAATTTTACTTAAAGATATCAAGGGAATAGGGAAGAGGTTTGAGGAAAAAAATGTTTCTGATGGCTACGCTAATAATTTTTTAATCCCTAAGAACCTAGCGGTACCCGTCAGTCCGACTTCTTTAAACATGATTAAACAAATGAAAGAGCGGAGTGAGAAAAACAGAGCGGAAGAAGAAAAAGAAATAAATGAAAAAATATTAAAACGTAAGGAAAAACATGAGGCGCTTGAAAAGTTTAGACAGGCTAGCCTCGCCGCCGCAGAATTTAGGCGGGAATAACGTGCATCACCTTCTTTTTGACCACTTTATTGTTAAAATGAATTTTGCGCTTGTAACCAATAGAAACCAGACCGTCTCTAATAGCAAAGAGGGTGTGATCGCCGCCCATGGAAACATTTTTGCCGGCCAACACATCCGAACCTCGTTGACGCACCAAAACAGACCCGGCTTTGGCAGAACTTCCCGGGGAAATCTTGACGCCGAGATATTTCGGGTTGGAATCTCGACCGTTTTTACTTGTACCCGCCGATTTTTTATGTGCCATAATTAAGTCGTATGAGTTTACAGGATATCTTAAATAAAATCAAGCCCCAATCTCAAGTCGAGATTGTTGAATTTAATGAGAAAGGGGAGATAGAATCTTTTCCTTTGTTTCGAAAACTTTTTTTATCCATCGTCATAATTTTGGTAGTCTCATTATCTTTTGGTATCGGACGATTATCGGTGATGGGGAAGAGGGAAGCGGTCAAAATCGAGTATGATCCAGAAATTTCTAATACCCCGCTCTTAACACCAAAGGAACAAATGGCCTCGGTTGTACAAGCGATATCCAAATCCAACAATGAGGTAATAACTTCTAAGAATGGCACCCGTTATCATTATTCGCATTGCCCAGGCGCCAAACAAATCAAAGAAGCCAATAAAATCGTTTTTGCAACACCGGCGGCGGCCGAAGCGGCCGGTTATACTCTGGCGGCCAATTGTTCACCCAAACCCTAAGGTCTAGGTTATCAATAATATGGCTTAGTAGAGCCATTCTGTAAATATTTCGCCATTTAAATTACTTGACTTCAAGAGTTGAATATGATAGTCTGTAGAGGAGTCAGCAGGTGCTGGCTTTTCGTTTAGGAGAGCTCTTACAGTTATGGCCACCTAAAATTAGAAATTTAATTTACTGTTATTTTACAGCTTACGACCATTAGTCTTCTCTTAAGCTTCTCATCCGGAGCGTTTGCAGTATTACCCGCGATACCATCGCTCGTCATGCCTACGATCAGTCCGGAGGTAACGGTAGAGCCGGTGCCTAAAGAAGCCAGGGCCGAAGACTATCAGCCGATTACAGATTCGAGAAACGTCGAGAAATTCATTAATGATTATTTCGCCGACATTCCTGTTCTCGCCCAAATTGCCAAATGCGAGTCGCGCTATCGCCAATTTAACTCAAAGGGCGAAGTGCTAAGAGGAGAAAAAAACCGCTACGACAGAGGCGTGATGCAGATCAATGTTTTGTACCATGCTCAAACTGCCGAAGAATTGGGGTTGAACCTGCAAAACATAGACGACAACGTCGCTTATGCCCGTTATCTCTATGAGAGAGAAGGCGCCAAACCTTGGATGTCTTCATCAAAGTGTTGGGCCAAGTTCAATCAATCTGAAATCGCCAGGAGTTAATCCTCAAACAACCCCCACCATAACCGGCGGGGGTTGTTTGTATTTTATTGCAGGGTAGGGCACTTTTAGTTTATTGTAGGGTGTCGCACAATATATCTTTGCGACATTATGATCATCTCCAATAAGCTGAAACTGAACCACATTTATCACATTTATAATGTGCTATAGCATAAGTTAGATGTATCCCCTATCATGTATCACACATCTTCACACTACAATTTAAAATCTAATTAAAATTTAAGTAGTAAAATTTTCTTATAAAAAATGACATTAAAAAAATACCCCCTCTCCCCCATTTTGACCAATAGGGAAGTTTTAAGATTTTACCTGTGTTATGTGTTATGTAAAAAATATTTTAATAAAGCCATACGGACTATAAGTCCATATTTAGCCTGTTTAAAATACACAGCCTTGGGAGATATATCAACTTCAGAAGTAATTTCATCAATCCTGGGTAATGGATGCATAATGATACTCTTTGATTTCATTTTATTTGCTTCTTTCATGGTTAAAATATAACTGCCCTTATACTTGTTATACTTCTCAATTGTGTCGAATCTTTCTTTCTGAATTCTTGTCTGATACAAGACATCTATATCCGACAAAACATCATCGAACCTATTACACTCTCTGAAGGAAATTTTGTGTTTATTTAAATAATCCTTGATGTCATTTCCTATTGAGAGTTCTTGTGGTGAGACGAGGAACATTTCTATGTCTTTATATTTACCCAACAAGTATGTTAAAGATCTTACGGTTCTACCGTTCTTAAGATCACCGACAAAAGCGATCTTAATTCCATTAATCTTATTTAACTCGCATCTTATCGTGTATAGGTCAAGCAAGGCTTGGGTCGGATGCTGACCAGCCCCATCGCCTGCATTGATGATCGGAATACTTGAAACTCTAGCGGCTCTTTCTGAAGCGCCTTTTTCAGAATGCCTTAAAACAATAATATCAGCGTAATGATTAACGACTCTAATAGTATCTTCCAGAGTTTCTCCCTTTGCCGCCGAAGAAAATTCTTGAGCATTGTCGGTAGTGATAACATTACCTCCTAGACGAAGCATGGCTGATTCGAAGGAAAAACGTGTCCGAGTACTTGGTTCATAGAAAAGAGAGGCCATAATCTTCCCTTCCAGACCACCTGTTTTATACCCATCATTTTTTAAGAAAGAGTCCGCAATTTTAAAAAGACCATTGAGAATCTTGAGTTCAAATTGCTGAGATTCAACTAAATGCCTCATGTGGTTTCTGGGCATTCTACCACACAGGTCAATTCTCCCCTATTCTTTTATTTATCCAAAAGGCCGGTCCACCATTTGAAAGTAAAGGTCATTAAAAGATAAGCCGGTAAATAAATGGGTATTAAAATGAAAAACAAAATTATTCGCAATGCTTTCATAAAAATTTTCATATAGATTGTCGAGTCGAGAACAATGCTAAAATCATTCGCCAAACATAGAGAGTGGGAATTTTCGCATAGGACCAGGTAACACTTAGTACGTCTTTTATGTAATTTATAGTATTTCTCCCCTGCTCTGAATTGGCCGCGTCAATAATAGACCAATTAAAAAAATATTTAAGGAGAGCTAGGGCGATAACAACAAGTATCAACCAGCTGATAAAACCTTTACTTCTCGGCATAGTTATATTTTACCTCTCGACAAAGCTCGAGGCAAGTTAGAGAAGTGGCAGGTAGGCAAGAGGATCGAGATATGCGTCCCGGCCTTTTGCAATCGGAACAAAAACTTGCTTGCATCCGATGCTCGTCGTGAATTGTCTAATCTCCACACCTTGCGAGGCAAGAAGTCCAACATGAAGGTGCGGACCTTTAGAATATCCCGAACCATATGCGCCCGGTACTCCACCCGAATAGCCAATGATTTGTTTCGTTGTCACCCTTTGGCCCTTTTGCACGAGCGAGGCGGAGAGATGGGCATAGATACTTGAAAGACCATTATCGTGTTTGACAAGTATCCAGCGTCCATACGAATAACATCCTCGCTGGTCGTCCGTATTGCCGGTACCTTCAACCACTCCGGAGAGCACAGAACGGATAGGAGTACCCATAGAAGCCCTTAAATCCAGACCGTTATGGAAACAGTCGGCGCCGCCATAAATGTTGCAATCCGACCTACCAAAACGTCCCGTAATAAAGACCTGATCCAAGGGCCAAGCAAGAATCCCCCGTTTGGGTTCCGGGAAAAGCGAAGGGTCAAGTGTGATACGCAATTCCTGTTCCAGTCTATATAGATCGGTTTCCGATTCTTTCTGCCGCGCCATGTTTTCTTGAATAAGCTTTTGATAAGCCGCTTCTTTATTTTTGGTCGCGGCCAGAAGCTTTTCTTTCGCTTTCTGATTCTCTTCCACAACCGATTTTTGGCCGCTCAACTGCCCGCGCAAACTCACTTGTTCTTCTTTAACTTTTTCTTTCTCCGCTTTTTCCTGATTGAGAATTCTGCGAGTTTCGCGCAGAGCGGAAATTTCTTCTTCCAAACGAGTATTCAGACCGGCGAGTTGACTCCCGTCTCTCCAAATATCCGAGAGTTTGACGGAAGCCAGTAGTTGAAGTATCAATGGACGAGCGTCATATTCGGACAAGGCCAAAATGGTGTCGGCAATGGCGGTTCGATATGTGATAATTTGTTGTTCTTTTTCGCTCATAGAATTCTCAAGCGAACGGATATTCAAATCGGTGGAAGTAATTTTCGATTGGGTAATGCTGATATCCTTGGCCAATTTCTTTTTGGTGGCGTCAAGCGATTTGACCGCGCTGCCGAGGGTCTGGCTCTCTTTATTAATTTCATCCAGCTCGGACTGAAGCTTCTTTTGTTCTTCAACAAGCACTTCCCTATTTCTTCGAACTTTATCTATTTGTTGTTCTAATTCACTCGGATTGGCGGCATTTAGAACAAACGGTATGATTAAAAAAATAATAAAAATGCTGATAAATCCCCCGTTCATTTAGTTCTTATTTTACCAAGATTGAAATGTTTCCGGTTCACCCAAGCCAGTTTTTTCTCATCAAAAATCGCACCCCCTTTATGAACTCTGGAGAAGTCAAAAACATTTATCAATTCATCAAGAGTAAAAATTTCCTGTTCCGTGCCGGGATTCCAGCCTAAAAGCGCGAGGTAATTGGTAATGGCTTCCGGCGAGTAGCCTTTACGGCGATAGTGATCAAGCGAAACCGACTCTCCGTGCTTGCGTTTGGAGAGTTTTGATCTGTCCGGAGCCAAAATCAGAGAGAGATGCGCGTACATTGGCCGCGGCGCGCCAATCGCTTCTTGGATTAAAATTTGCCTGGGTGTGTTTGAGATGTGATCTTCGCCGCGAATGACATGTGTAATCCCCGATTCAAAATCATCGACTACAACAGCCAGATGATAAAGCGGTTCGTTAAGATTTCTGGCAATGATAAAATCTCCCAGTTCAGTGGTGTCAAACTCTACCTGACCACGAACTAAATCTTCAAAAACCACTTGTTTGTTAGGATTTCTAAAACGCACCACTTCCCTATTTTCACCTTCTATCTCCGTCGAAATATAAGCTTTGTCAGTTTGTATTAATTTATTCAAGTAAGACTTGTAAATGTCCGTGCGTTCAGACTGGTGCCAAAGCTCGCCATCCCATTCCAATTTAAGCCATTCGAGACTTTCAAAGATATCGCCTTCAAATTCTTTTTTTGATCTGGTCTTATCTGTGTCTTCCATTCTTAAAATAAATTTTCCATTATTTTTTCTAGCAAATAAAAAATTAAAAAGAGCCGTGCGCGCGCTACCAACGTGAAAACTGCCCGTCGGCGATGGCGCCATTCTTACTACTACTTTTTGATTATTGCCCGTCATTTCTCTATCTCGTGCTCAAGAGCAATTTTTAGGACCTCTTCGGCAATCAAGCGCGCGGCGTTGGGCTTATAAAATGCCTTGGCCGCCGCTTTCATTTTTTCCCGCTCCGCCTCATTTGTCATCAGACGTTCAATTTCTGACGCGAGAATATTGGCGGTAAGATTATTTTCTTCTATCACTTCACAAGCCCCGGCGCGAGCGTAGGCAAAAGCGTTAGAATGCTGGTCGCGGCTGACCTTCTCGTTAATCGGAATGATGATTGACGGCACACCCCAAGCCGCAATCTCAAAAATGGTTGAACCGGCGCGAGAAATGACCAAAGAAGCCACTCCGGCCGCTGTGCGCATGGTCACGACATTCAAATAATCGATGGCCTTATATCTATCTTTATGGAGTGAATCAAAAAGCACGGCTTCGCTTGTGGCTCTCACTTCAACAATATTATTCTTGCCGGCTTGATGAATAATATTGTATTTTTTCACTAGATTCTTAAGATCTTCTAAAATAACATCGTTAATTTTTTGAGCTCCTTGCGAGCCGCCAAGCACTAAAATAACGGGTGTATTTTCTTCAATCTTTAAAAACTCGCGAGCGCCGGAAGTTATCGGTATAGCTATCTCTTGGCGCACCGGCTGTCCGGTATAAGCAACCGCATTGGGCGGGAAATATTTAGCCGCCTCCTTATAAGAAACCGCGATGATTTTGGCAAATTTACCGGCCCATAAGTTCACTCTTCCCGGGATAGTATCGGATTCGTGAATAACCACAGGAATACGCAAAAGACGCGCCGCCATTAATACCGGGAAACTCGCGTATCCTCCCTTGCCAAAAACAACGTCTGGATAAAGCTTATACACCATATAAAAAGACGAGAGAACGCCCCAGCTCGTTTTTAACAAATCCAAGAAATTCGGAAAAAAAATCAACCAGTTGGCGGAACGGCGAATTTTGCCGGCGCTATTTTTTTTATAAATAATGCCGTGTTCAAAAAGCACTCCGGGGTTATAGGGCGCGGGAGCTATATAAAAAAGCTCCAGTTCAAGAAGTTTTTTTTTCTTGGCGAGATTGTTAAGTTCTTCGGCTATGGAAACTATCGGGTAAAAATGTCCCCCGGTACCACCGCCGGTAAATAAAATGCGCATTGTTTTTTATTTATAGTGAGCTTAGTCGAACTAAGACCCCTTGTTTTTGGAAATAGAGAGAATAATGCCCACTTCAATCAGAGTGACGAAGAGAGAGGTGCCGCCGTGACTGACAAAGGGTAAAGTAATGCCTGACAACGGAATGACCCCGAGCATGGCGCCGATATTGACGAATGCTTGGGACGTTATCATTATAACAATTCCGATGACCGTGAGTCTAGCAAAAATATTTGTCGTCTCCGACGCAATTTTGAGGCCGCGGGCGGCAAAGAGAACAAACATTAACAGTAAAAAAACCGCGCCGACAAAACCAAACTCCTCTGCAGCGACAGCAAAAATCGAATCTCCGATCGGCTCGGGCAGATAAGTAAACTTCTGAACACTTTGGCCAAATCCACGGCCAAAGAGGCCGCCAGAACCAACCGCGATGAGGGCTTGCTGGACTTGATAGCTTGCCCCTTGGGCGTCCACTTGGGTATTTAAATATGTGGTAATGCGTTGCATGATATACGGCCGGGTAAAAGCCAGAAACGCTAAGCCAATACTCCCGGCCAGAATAACCATCCAGACGTAGCGCCATTTTCCCCCCGCTACGATAAACATAGCCATGCCGGCAAAGATAATCAGAAGGAAATTATCAGTGTCAGGTTGGTTTAAAAGAAGCAGGGCCGAAATAATCAAGAGAATAAGAAGCGGTAAGAAACCCCATCGGAAAGTTTTTATTTTCTCCTTCACTCCGGCAGCCCAAGCCGCAAAATAAATAATAAAAGCCAGCTTTAATATTTCAGAGGTCTGAAAAGAAATACCGCCAAGCACAATCCAGCGCCGAGCGCCAGCGTGTTCAAAACCGATTTCCGGCACCAATACCAAAATATTGAGGATAATAGCGGCCGCCAGAAGCCAGAAAGCGGATTTTTTCCAGAACTGAAAGTCTAAACGCGAAACAGTCGTCATCGCTATCGTGCCCAAAAATAAACCAAAAACAGTCTGTGAAAAAACAATGTTTGAATAGTTTGAATTTTCTTTTGCCAGAAGAGCGAGAGCGGCGGAACTGAAAATAAAAAAACCGGATATTATTAAAATGATGGAAATGAATAAAAACGATTTATCAACTTTTCTGCGACTTACCATACTTACCATAATTAACTAATGAGCGCCAGAATAACACCAGTAATGGCACTAATGACAGAGACTATCCAGTAGCGCATCACCACTTTTTCCCTCGGCCAACCCAAAGCCTGAAAGTGGTGATGAAGAGGTGTCACTCTAAAAATTTTTCTCTTAAAAAATTTATAGAAAATGTAAACTTGAATAATGACAGAGGCGGAAGTGGCCACCAACGGCAAGGCAATAATGGGCAAAAGAAGCACCGAATCTGTGAGAAAAGCGATGACTGAAAGCGCTACAGTCAGGGCCATCATCCCCGTCTCCCCCATATAGAAACGCGCCGGCGGCACATTGAACCATAAGAAAGCAAGGATGGCGCCGGCGATGGCGCCGGCAAGAGCGGAAATATCAATTTGATTATTGACGAAGGCAATAACGGCGAAAGCGGTAAAGACCGAAGCCAGAACTCCGCCGGCCAGGCCGTCAATACCGTCAATCACGGAAGTTGAGAAGGTGGCCAGCATAACAATAATAAAGAAAGGTATGAACCAAATCCCTAAATACCAATCGCCGTTAAACGGAATGTGAACGGAATTAAAATCAAGTTTATAGTAGAACCACAAACTGATAGCGAGCCCGATACCGATAACTGAAATAGTTTTAATTTTGCGGTAAATCAGAGCATCTTGAGCAAAACGACCATGGCCGTAAATATGCACCAGATCGTCTGCCAATCCTATCAAAGCGGCCAAGAAAAAGGCCCCCAACGGCACCAGAGTTTGCGAACGGGAAAAGAAATTCAGTTTTAAGGTCAAATCGGACGGCATCATTAATGAAAGAAAATAAATGGCGCCAACGGTCAAAAGCACCGCGACCCAAATTATTATTCCGCCCACTTTTGGGACGCTAAGTTCATGTTCTGTATTATGAATATTTTTAAAAGCCTCGGAAGTGCCGGCGTTCGTCCTGGGCGACTTTTTCCACATTTTGTACCGATAAAAATATCTGGTAAAAAAAGGAGTAATAAGAACACCTATAAAAAAGGTAAGAACCGTTGGTAAAATGATTTTTAGAATATCCATTATGGTTTCTGGCCGGCAATAAAGACATTGTACCAGATTGCCAACACCAAAAGGAGATAGATTTTCCTCGAATTATCATCGCGGCCGGAGAGATGATGATTGATAAGATTATTTATATACGGGATATTCATATGTTTTTGAATATATGGATTTTCCAGAATGGTATTATAAATGTCTTTGTTATTACCGGTAAACCAATCTCTGACCGGCGTCGGGAAACCGAGTTTCTTCCTCCGACGCACCGACTTTGGCAATATTTGTTTGAACGCCTCACGCAAGAGATATTTGGTAACCCCGCGTTTCCATTTAAATCTATCTGGAAAACTTGAAACCAGGCGCGCCACTTCGATATCCAGAAATGGCACTCTCAATTCAAGCGAATGCGCCATGGTCATTTTGTCCGCTTTAGCCAAAATATCTCCCACAAGCCAAGTGTGAATATCAATGTACTGCATCTTGGTAGAATCGCTGAAATATGGCGCTCTGGCGTAGATATCACCGATAGAAAATTTTTTCTCTAACTTTTCTTTCCAAAGAAATTTAACTTCAGCGTTACTAAAAATAGAAGCGTTGCCGATATACCAGTCTTCAAGTTTCTGACTTGCTCTGGTGGCATAATTTTTACCTCTAAAATTAAAAGGTAAATTGCTAATAAATTTCAAAATAATATTGGGTATCCAAGAGATCCATCGACGGGCAAATGGCTCCAGATAAATATTGTAACCGCCAAAGAGTTCGTCAGCACCTTCGCCGGAGAGCACCACTTTGACATGTTTGGCCGCTTCTCGAGCCAAAAAATACAATCCGAGAGCTGAAGGATCGGCTACAGGCTCATCAAAGTGCCATATCGCCTTGGGTAGATTGACAAAATATTCTTGCGCGCCAATAATAATTTCACGATGGTCGGTATTAAGCCAGTTGACGGTTTCTAACGCTTCCCTACCCTCGCTTAGAGATTCAAAACCAACGGTAAAAGTTTTAATTTTTTGTCCCGATTTTGTTCTCAAAAGTGTCGTAACGATGCTCGAATCTATGCCGCCTGAAAGAAAGGCGCCGACGGGCACATCGGCAATCATATGGTGGGAAACGGAATCCTCCATCGTCTCAAAAATTTTTTTCTTAGTCTCTTTTTCATTCAATAAATCATTCGGCTGAAATTCAAATTTCCAATATCGTTTTATATCCATCTCGCCGGTCTTGGCGTTTATTTGCATCCAGTGAGCCGGCGGGAGTTTAAAAATGTTTTTGAAGAAAGTTTCTTCCAAAGGATTATATTGAAACGAAAGATAGTTAAAAATCGCCGCGTCATTTGCTTCCGGCCTGAAATCAGGCAAGGCAATAAAACTTTTTATTTCTGAAGAGAAAGCGGTGACTTGATTTCCTTTTTTCCAATAATATAGCGGTTTGATGCCAAAGAAATCTCGCGCGATAAAAATCTTCTTATCTCTGGTATCGTAGATAGAGAAAGCAAACATACCGCGCAGATGCGGCAAAACCTCTTCTCCCCACTTTAGAAATCCGGCTAAAATTACTTCGGTATCGCTATCAGTTTTAAACTTGTAATCGCTCAATGCACTTTTTATCTCCCTGTAATTATAAATTTCTCCATTGAAAATAATCACCCACCGGCCATCACTGGAGACAATTGGCTGCCGGCCTCCGGCCAGATCAATGATGGAGAGTCGTCTCATTCCTAAAGCGACATAGTCATCGGAAAAAAATCCTGCATCATCCGGTCCGCGATGAAAAATGGCCTCGGTCATGTTTTGAATGCGGTCTCTTTCTTTCGGTTTGATTATTCCCGCTATGCCACACATAAATTTAGTTGTTTATATACTGCATCACGGCATTAACAATAATGCGCGCATCGTCAAAACGGCCTTCTTCGGTAGAACCAAGGATGGAAACAATTATCAACCGACCCAATTCCGGATCAAAAACAAACGCCAAATTGCCGCCGGCCGTATCGGTAAGGCCAGTTTTAGAGGCCATGAGTCCGGGAATTTCGGCAAATGCCACATTAGTATTTTTACCAACATGCAAACGATTATCTAAAGATTGAAAAGTGGTGGCGGCCTCTTTTGTGGCTTCAAAAAATTCGGGATAACGTGCCAGAATATATTCCAAGAGGACGCTTATATCCTTAGCCGTGCCGTAAGCGCCACCCTTCATCTTGGATTCGTCCAGTCCGGTTTCATTCCAGAAGTAAGTGTTTTTAAGGTTTAATTCTCTGGCCTTGTTATTCATTTCTCCGACAAAATCGTTGACAATTTCGTCCGAAGTGGCATTTGCTTTTGATAAGGCGCCAAGCGAAAGAGCCACGGCGCGCATGCCGTCATTCGACGATGTCAATAAAGAAAAATCAAGAATATCTTTCAGTCTCCATTTTTCGTCTTTGTAAAAACCGCTATTGCCTTCCGCCTTCAAAGCTTCCTCGTTTATAGTCACAGTGCCATAAAGCGGGCTTAAATCTCTAGCCACTAAGGCCGACATAATCTTGGCCAGAGAAGCAAGCGATAGACGAGTATTTTCATTTTTGGCAAATAAGACGGTCCGGGTTCTAACATCATAAACGTAAGCGGCCTTGGCCGTAATTATTATCGGAGGAAAAGAGTTAAGGACCGCTTCCGTCGGAACCGACTTGTCTTTTCTTTCCACTTTCGAGCTAAAAATAAAAGATATGATAAACAAACCAAAAAGAAATATCGCCAGAATTAGAAAAAATTTAATTTCAGTATCGCGAAATGCCGGAAGTTGATTACCCATTTTGGTTTACTGGTGAAGTGTTTTTAAATTCCTCTATTTTCTTGAAGGCCGTATGATAGTCCGGTAAATCTTCACAACTGGTGGCACCTAAATGCTCCAAAAGTCTAATACTGGCTTTGTAACTATAACTTCTTCCTGCTCGGACCACTTCGTCAGCCGAGTATACCGTATCATCAGGACGTTCTATAAGCCCGCGGATCATTAGCGAGCGTAAAATAAAACTGGAATTAACTCCGCGGATATGATCAATTTCGCGGCGGGAAATCGGACCTTGATAGAGAATAATGGCGAGAGTTTCCAAACTGGCACGACTAAGTTCTCTGGAAAATTCTTCCTTTGCCACATTTTCAATCAACGCGCTGGCATCCGGATGAGTGCCGAAGCTGATGTTTTCTCCGTCTGAAACAATCACAATGCCTCTGGTTTTATAAAATTCTCGGAGACTGCTTATGGATTTTTCAATCTCATTCTTTTCAGCGTTTAGAGTCCTCGCCAGTTCTTTAACCGAAACCGGTTCGTTTTTGAAAAAAAGTATTGATTCTATTTTAAATTCTAAACTAGACATAAATTGGGGTATTTACCGATTCGCTTTCTATCTCTAAATCTCCCCTACCTTCCTGCGTGACACGGATGGCACCACGTTTAACAAGTTCAAGCATCGCAAGAAAGCCAATGATTATTGAAACTTTTTTCTCATAAGTGAGCGCTCCTTTGGCGCCATGAAATTCTTTAAAGTTAAGTTTGCTTGTCTTGGTAATTTGTGCCGCGAGTTTTTTTATCATTTCTTCAAGACTTATAATTTTTTTGACTACCACTTGCGGCAGTGTTTCTTTCTTCGGCAATGATTCTATCACTCTTTCGAGAGCCAGAAAAATATGTTCTGGGTCAGTTTTAGAATCCGGGGAGAAAATTATCATTTGATTTTTAGACGGCATTTTCTCAAAGATAATTCTTTTACCAAAAATATTTTTGAGAACCAGAGCTAGTTCCTTGACTCTGGCATAAACGGCGAGACGATTTTCCAAATCATGGATACTTTCTTCTTCCTCCTCTGTCAATCGAATCATCGGCAGGAGCGACCTGGATTTAATGAGCATCAGAGTTGAAGCCACAACAATAAATTCCGCCGACTCTCTTAACGGAAAATCTTCGTGTTCATCGATATATCGTATAAAATCGTCCGTCACTTGAGACAACGACACGTCATTCACAAAAAGTTTTCTTTTAGTCACCAGTTCAAGAAGAAGGTCCAGCGGACCTTCAAAAACCTCCGTTTTTACGGTATATGAGTTTCCTATCACCCCATCATTATAGCGTTTTCAGGTCTGATATCCAAGCAAAATATTAACTATCTCGTCCCATGAATAAACTCTGCGAATAGGTGGTTTAACTTCACCTTGATTCCACGGCGCATCAAGGAGCAAGGCAGGTATACCGACACTAGCCACATCTTCCACATTATGCAGTGAATCGTCCACAAAAAATTCAATGCCTAAATTTTTACAAACTTCTCCCTTTGAACACTTTGGTCCATCTCCCTGAAAATGATTTGTAAAACGAACTCCGTCAAACATTTTTGGAAAATGTTTATCCAACCATTCTATTGTTCTGTTTTTCAATTCTTCAGGTTTAGCTGTAATTACATACAAATCGTGGTACCGTTTTAATTCCTTAATGCTTTCAACCGCTCCGTCTACTGGCAAAGCATTTAAATGTGCAAGGGAGGAGTAAAAATCAGACACTCTTTGTATTGCCTCTTCTCTTGTACAGCTCCACATTCCTTGTAGTTCATATGATTGTCTATGCCTCCTTTCGTGCTTTGTACCATAATTCATATTATGATAATGAAGAAGAATATCATTAAAATTTAACAACACATCATCAAGGTCAAAACCGATAGTCATGGGTTCAGTCTCTTAACGTCTCTTGGCAAATACGTGGCTTCGCGGACATTTGGCAAGTCAATAATTTTCATAATAAAGCGACCTGGCCCAATGCCGGCCCCGCCATGCGGCGGACAGCCATAACGGAAGAAGTTTAAATAATCCTTCAGCAACTCAAGGTCCATATTTTTCTCTCTGGCCTGTTTTTCCAAAATTTCTACTCGGTGCTCGCGTTGAGCCAGAGTCGTGATTTCAATTCCTCGATAAAGCAAATCCGCTCTTCGACTTCTATCAGAATCCTCATCTAAACGCATATGGTAGAAAGCACTCTTGGATTTGTGATAATCAGTGATAAAGACAAATTCATGTTCGTGTTCTTTGAGAATATATTCCGAAATGGCCCGCTCTTCTTCCGGTGAAAGATCGTGCTCATCGGGCGAAGAAATACCAAGACTAGATAAAATCTTTTTTGTTTCCACTATTGTTATTCTTGGAAATGGTCGGGTTGGTATGGTGATATTTAAATCCGGAAAAGTTTTCAATAATTGTTCAAATCCACTGACAATCATCCCCTCTTCTTCATCCATGACATCATAGTGGTCCTTGATGTAGGAAACCTCAAAATCCCAACCGGTAAATTCCGTAAGATGACGAGTGGTGAAAGACGGCTCGGCGCGAAACACGGGAGACACCATGAAAACCTTTTCGAAACCGGATGCCATAGCCATCTGCTTGTAAAACTGCGGTGACTGCGCCAGATACGCCTTGCGGTCGAAATAATTGACTTCAAAAACTTCCGCGCCAGATTCCGACGGTACAGACATCAGGGCCGGTGGATAGAGTTGGATGAAATTATTCTCGTCCCAATATTTGCGCCAGCCCTTCTCAAATTCCGTCCAGACTTTGAAAATTTTTGCCTTCTCCGGTTTACGCAAATCAAGCCAACGATAATCAAAACGTATAGGCGCTTCCGTCTCCCCGCCCGAACGTGCCGAACCACGTTCGGTACGGGCGGGTTCTCCACTCTTAACCACAACCGGTATCGGTAATTCCGGTTCCGCCCGGCTCAACACCTCAATCTTAATCGGATGCATTTCATGGCCACCGGGCGCCTGCGGAGCATCTATCATTTCCCCGGTCGCTCTGATAACCGACTCAAGTGTCAAATTCTTAGCGGCTTCAAATTCCGGATTATCCGTCGTCACCACCAGTTGAGTCAGGCCTTGTAAGTTACGAACAATAATAAAAATTATTTTCGATTGAACGCGCAAAGCATGTATAAACCCTTGAATCATGATATTTTTAATCCAACTTTTTCTCTAATTATTTTCATTTTTTTCTCCGCCCTTTCTCGCGCGACTTGCCCGCCATCCCGTAAAACTTCTAATACAATATTCCTATCTTTTTCCAATTGCTGTTTCTTCTCGCGCATAGGCCTGATGAAATTCTTAAGGTCTTCTATGAGCATCTCTTTCAATATTTTATATTTTCCTTTGTTTTCTTCATATAAATCATTGAGCGACTTTTTATCTTTAAGTAAGGCATGGATAGTATAAACGTTTTCCGGACGATCACCTGATGAGTCAGTGACAATACTTATCACCGCCTTCTCTATCTCATCATCGCTCGCAAAAAGCGGAATAGTATTACCGTAACTTTTAGACATTTTTCTGCCATCCGTACCGCGCACCATCGCTGCTCCCTCCAAGATAAGCGGTTCCGGTAATTTAAAAGTCTCGCTTGCCCCGTCCTTGGCGGGGCCAAATATCCGATTGAATTTCTCTGCCGTATCGCGCGCAATTTCTACATGCTGTTTCTGGTCCTGTCCAACAGGCACCACATCGGCATCCTGAATAAGAATATCGGCGGCCATCAGCAATGGATAATCAAATAATCCGACGTTGGGTTCTTTATAGTTAGCTACGGCATCCTTATAAGCATGCGCCCGCATCAGATACGGCACAGTGGTCAAACAATTAAAAATCCAGCCGAGTTCGGTTACTTGAGGAACATCTGATTGAAGAAACAAAGTGGTTTTGTTTGGGTCTAATCCTATCGCAAGATATGTGGCGGCAACATCAAAAGTGTTTTCTTCTAAACCCTTCCTCTTTTCACCATCACTTGTTACCGCGTTGGTTAGAGCATGATAATTGGCTACAAAAACATAACTCTGGTATTTATCTTGAAGCTCTACAAATTGCTTAAGAGCGCCAAAATAGTTACCTATGTGAGGTTTACCGGTTGGTTTTACTCCAGAGAGTAATATTTGCGTCGCCAACATATTAGCCCTATGGTATCAGGAATTGACCGGTAATTCCATGAAAAAAGTGGAACCTTTATTTATTCCGGCGGACTCGGCCCAGACACGACCATGATGCGCCTCTACAACATCTTTAACAAAAGAAAGACCGAAACCGGTAGAGTTTATATTTACTTTAAGTGAATTGTTATCCCGTCCGCCTTTAGTGAAAAGTTTAGGTTTGAGTTCATCCGAGATGCCTACTCCGGTATCCATAATCTTCAATAGAACTTTATCTTTGACTTTTGATATTTGAATTTTAACTTCCCCCTTCGGCGTATAACGAATAGAATTATCAATTAAATTTCTCACGGCTTGTTCCAGTTGAGCCTTGTCACCGTGCATATTATAGTCGCCCTCGTCCACATTAAATTTAAAAGATAACCCTTTTTCTTCCGCCACTCCTTTTTGCTTCTCTACCACATTCTGAACAAGCATACTCATATCAAACGACTGCATTTCATATTTATAAGTCCCCTTCTCAATATTGGACGCGTTGAGAAAATCAGTCACGAAATCAACCCCTTCGGTCAAAGACTTAAATCCTTCATTTATCATCGGTTTAGCGGGCTCTGATATCGGTCCGTATTCCGGTTCGGTCAAGAGTTCGGAGAAAACGTTTCTTGCCTTGGCCAAATAACCCTTAATTTGATGATTGATAATATGTATCAAATTCGCCTGCCCCTCGTTAGCCACCTGTAACTCCCCCGCCAATTTTTCAATCTTTTCCTTCGCCTCAATTTCCCGTTTGACACTTCGTACAAGTTGGATACCAAGCACTAAAATAATTATTGAAGTCAGAGAGACAATAATTCTTACATTTTCAATAGACCTCACAGCAAGAATTGAAACTACCAATATAAGTAGGGCACCAACTAAAGCCTGCGTGCCAATCAACTTAATATTAAATGCCTTAAATTTGACTGTTGCATATACAAGAAACGTCACAAAGATAGGCATTCCAAATAATCCAAATTGAGCTACTACCCAGTTGTCGTAATAACTACCGATTAGGTTTCCGTATATAAAAAACAAAAGAAATAGAGATATCCCCAAGCCCATCATTATAGTTTCCTTCCTTTTTACCGTATCATTTGATTTTCTATAAGTTTCCATTGAAACCACACTTATAACGAGAAGGAAAAGAGCTTCTAATATATAGCTATAATATTTAGCAACACCATTTTCAATAGCCGTACAATCATAAAGATAAACTCCGATTAGATTATAATTAGTTGGTATTAAAATGATGAATGGCAACACGCCAATGAGTATTAAAATGTTTATCCAAAAGGAAGGGACTTTCCCTCTTTGGTAAGAGTAAATAAGATAAAACGAAAATAAAAACACTAAGATCTCAAGAAGTATTTGCAGAGACCAAAAGAAAATCGTGATATCTGGTCTATTTGTCGCCCATAAAATTAAATCGAAAATGTTCCATAGCGCAAAAAAACCAAAAATGGCTACAAGGGAATAAGTGCGAATATCGCGTTGGGCATTCAAAAAAACAAAAACACCCCAAAATAGTACTATTAAAAGAGCGGGAATATGAGAGTAATACAATAAGGACGGAATATTGCTGGAATACATCCAAAAGTAAGTGGCGCCTTCCCAAGGGCAAAGAATTTCCATACGCCATTAATTATATTGGGGTTCGTTAGAATAGTCTAGTATATGTATAATTACTCAAAAATCTGCTATAATTTCGGTATGCGAAAATCAAAAACAACAAAGAAATTTCTATCTAGGCCGGTAGAACATATAGATATTAAAAAACTTGATCTCACGAAGACAGTAAAAGCCATGTCTAAAATGTCCTTTTCTGCGAGAGATGCAGCCAACGCAGCAGAAATGTATGCTCGAATGGTTAAAGATAATGATTGCGTTAATATTTTAACACTTGCTGGTAGTACCAGTGCAGCTGGTTGTATGCAAATTTATACAGACATGGTAAGACACAAAATGATTGATGTGGTCGTAGCCACGGGTGCAAGTATTGTAGATATGGATTTTTTTGAAGCATTAGGATTTAAACATTACCAAGGCAGCCCCATTGTCGACGACAAAATGTTACGTAGTTTATATATCGACAGAATTTATGACACGTACATCAATGAAAACGATCTGCAGAAATGCGATGCGGCAATTATGGAAATTGCTAACGGCCTGAAAACACATCCTTATTCATCACAAGAATTTATAAGAGAAATGGGCAGATATTTGACAAAACGTTCAAAAAAAGACGACTCTCTTATACAAGCCGCGTTCGAAATGGGTGTTCCAATATTTTGCCCGGCGTTCTCAGACAGCAGTGCCGGTTTTGGTCTCGTAATGCATCAAGTAAAAAATCCGAGAGACCATGTTTCTATTGATTCGGTCAAAGATTTCTATCAGCTGACCCAAATAAAAATCAAAGCTAAAAATACAGGTTTGCTCATGATAGGTGGAGGAGTGCCCAAAAACTTCGCTCAAGATACTGTGGTGTGCGCTGAAGTGTTGGGACACAATGTTCCCATGCATAAGTACGCTATACAAATAACTGTTGCCGATGTCAGAGATGGCGCATGTTCTAGTTCCACCTTAAGAGAAGCTAACTCCTGGGGTAAGGTTGATAGCTTATCAGAACAAATGGTGTATGCGGAAGCGACTACAGTATTACCAATGATTGCCAGTTATGTATATCACCAAAAAGATTGGAAAAGGCGAACAAAAAAAGATTTTAACTCTGTATTAATAAAATTGTCCAGTTAAATTTAAATTTAATAGGGCTCTTCTTCGGAAACAATAGTAAAGTCCTTGGCTATGAAAGCCCTCTGATAAGTCAAATATATTGAAAAAATAGTAACTAAAAATATCAGTACAAAAACTACAGTTGTTGATTTCATATAGCTATAAATTAATAGTAGACGAATATGCTTCCAATTGCAATGACCGCAATTGCGAGAATTTTATGTACTAAATGTTGACCAGATATTTTTTCAGTAGCTATTTTAGGAAAATATCTAGTGAGAAATATTCCCATAAGAAAAACAAATGCCGGTTGATATGCGTCAACCAGTAACACAAGAGCAATGGGTGCTAACAAAATGGCATAACTAAAAGAGAGAGTGGCTATTGTTTGCAAGAATTCATTAAACACATTGATGGATATAAATCTTTGACCATTTTCTTTTATTGTATTTATAAATCCGACCCTAAATTTTTTAATCAATAACAAGGTGGTGATTCCAAATACTCCATACCCAACCAGATTCCAGAATATGGACACTTTATATGAACCCTCTGATAAGGTTGTACTTTTGAAAATAACATCATTGAGCGCCAGAAGTAAACTCGCGGCAATCATTAGCAAGGTTGGTTTAAGTTTAAAACGTAGACCAGCCTCCTCTTCAAACTCAAAAGATAAAATTGTGGCCCCTAGTATAACCACTAGACCTGCCAATATTTTAATTATTTCAATATTTTCTTTTAATATAGCCACGCCCAAGAAATAGCCAAAGATCGGGATCAACTGAAACATAGGCACAATTACCGATGTTTCTTCCTCTTCTAAAGCATAAAAATAAAATACAAGAGAAAGAGCGCTCATTATTCCTGTTACAATTAAAATAAAAACATGCTCACTTGATATTGATATTAGATTACTCCTAATAAAAATTAAGAAAAATACAACAACAATCAACGGGAAGAGAGTTGAAAACAAAACAAGAGATCCAACACCACCATGTTTAGAAAATTTATCTAAAAGAAATTTATCCGTATGATGAATAATACTACACACAAACGGACTTATAAGCGCTATAAAAAACCAGTTCATTGTGTGATTATACGTTATATCTTATTGGAAAAAATCTCAATCTACAACTTCAATAAAAATAAAAACAGGGGTAACCATCATATAAAACGATGGTTACCCCTCTTGGCCTCGGTTATTGTTTAGTTAACGCCGGCGGTTTTTTGCGCGCCGCAGTTATCTGCATGGTAGCCAGACGCCTGACTACCGCACACTCTCGTCTCCTCGAGAGTGTGCATGATATACCGACCACGGGGGTCAAACTGAACCATCAGCGTCTGAGATACCTTCTCCTGTTGAGTAAAGGCTCCCATAAGTCCAAACCATCCCACCGCGTGTTCCGAGCGATGTTGACTACCATCGTTGTAGGCATAGACTGCTACACTTCCCCCGTCACTCATGGTGGTGGTCGTTACCGGAGACTTCTGCAGAAGCAGACTGACCTCGTTCTTAGTCATTCCTGACCTCAATCGGGTCAACTGATCACCGTCGATCTTTTTCGGTTTGGAAGCAAGAGAACTTTCCATTCCGGCGATGCCAGTCTCTATACCAGAAATGGCAAGTGACATGGCAAGTTGAGCACAACCCGGGAGAAAAACCGCCAATAGAACAAGAAGCAAAATATACATAACACTCTCCTTTCACGGTTGGTGTAAAAAAACAGACTTTAAGAAACATTGTCTAACATATATTATGCACAAATTATTCTATAAATCAATATGTGCAATACGGAGGCAACGCCTCCGTTACGTAATTGAGCAATCACAGAAATTAGATAGTCCCGTGGCTTATCAAAATTTAATCGTTAGCTATAGCTAAAACTCTCTTAAGGTAATTACCCTTTAAGTGGTGATCACCCTTAACTTCTAAATATTCAGCTCTTAATTTTTTGGCCATTTGTTTTGCATATTTTTTCATATGTGTATGTTCTCGATTACCATTTAAGACAAAGATATGACCCTTAGGTTGTTTATATCTTTGAACTATAGGTGGCGGAGAACATAGAATTAGTTTTTTTATAGGAGACTTATATGCTATCAAATAAGCTAAAACAGCTCCAATAGAAAACCCTATCAAGACAGAATCTTTAGGTAATTTAGGTAAATTAAAAACATCATCAATAGTAAGATGAAGATAGTACACATATTTAGGGAGTTTATATTTCTTCTCTCCCAAGCCGGGAATAATGTAAATCATATTTGTAAAGAAAAGGAGGGGCTTTGTAGAGCCCCTCCCTTCCGCCTCACGTGAGACGTATGTCGACAGGGCCAATGGGGTTAAATTCTCCTTTCTTTACCCCATTAAGGAACGCTTGCCATTCATTGTTGTTGAAATGAAGAGTTGGACCATTAGGATCTTTGGAAGATCTAACAGCCACGCCATTTTCATTGCGAGCAACCGCCACGCACCAGCAGCCCCATTTTTGGCTGTCATCTGCAACGTGGAAATCCTTATCTTCGAACATATTTTCTCACCTCCTTTCTGTTCTGAAGTCTAATCTTAATTTATACGAAACAGCTTAGATGTCAAGCCCACTTTTTCTTGAGATTAAAATAGCGTATATTCAATGAAACTTTACCGAGGGGAGGACTCTACTACACAAGCAATATACAAGCAAGAACGGTTCTTGCTTAAACTGTATTACATAATGAAATACGGAGGCATTGCCTCCGTTACACCAATGAAATACAGGGGGTGTTGCCCCTGTTATATAATTACTTTTTATCTAGCGATTTCAAATATTCAACAATTCCCTGTCGAATAAACCATGTGAAATAAGTACTGAAATAAAAAAGCTCATTTTTTCTCTCCATCATCAGCTCTGCTCTTTCTTTGTACTTTTTTAAAGCAAAATCAAAATGAGCCCAACCTGCTTCAATTAATTTTTTCTTTGATACTCTCCTTGCCTTTTTATTTTTATAATATGCCTCGGCTATAGCTTCCACTAATGGTTTCAGATATTCTTTAAATTCATCTTTACTCTGCTCATCTTGCAAAGCATTTTCAATCATTTCTAATTCTTTTTCAAATCTTTTTCCAAGCATAATTTTTATTTTTTAAGGGGCTAGCGAGAAAACTCGCTAGCCCCTTAGTCTTTAACCCACATGTAGGCGCTACTCGAGTGGATCTTTGCTGGTCTCGACGGCTTCGTTGACATAGTCTAGCTCTGCTTGATTCTCACCGGATGAACCGCGAGATTCAGCCTGTCCCCGCTCGACATCGCGACCAGCCTGTTCATTGCTCGGAGGGCCAAATATGTCACCAAAAAACTCACCAAAGAACGATTTGCCGCCCATATTTCTCACCTCCTTTCTATGCTAAAGTCCGACCACAATATAGTACAAGTAACACTCCCATGTCAATCGATCACATTTAAGAATTTTGTCGATACGTTAATGTAATGCGGTCGCATTAAAGTAACGTATGTCTATAAACACTATGTTTGTGTTATAGTAGCAACGTTATTGACAGGGCTCATAGTAAAGTGGTATTACACGGCATTCGCATTGCCGAGTCCCGGGTTCAATCCCCGGTGAGTCCACCGACAGAACCGTCGATGATAAAATGTTCTCCAAAGCGCATTAAGAACATTATAATCCCAACTTCTTTAATTCTTCAACAAATTTATACGCCTCTTTGGAAAGTTTTTCCGGAATCTGCACGGCGATGCGAATATAAAGATCGCCGCGACCTCTGGCGCTAGTGCCATGAGGCACGCCCCGGCCTTTCACCCGCAGAATACTGCCGTGCTTGGTACCGGCCGAAATCTTTAGAGTAATTTCTCCGTCAAGAGTATGAATGACTTTTTCCGCGCCGAGAAGCGCTTCGGTCAATTTGACATCCAAATCCATTATCAAATTGTATCCTTCCTTGCGCAGATAGGGATGTTTCCTGACATGCACTTTGACATAAAGATCGCCGGGCACACCGCCTTCAAGAATCTCGCCTTGACCGTTCAGACGGATCATTTGACCATCATCAATGCCGGGCGGCACACCGATTGATACTTCTTTTTGTTTGACAAATTTTGAATTGATCACTACCTTTCTCTCCGCGCCGAAAATTGATTCTTGGAAAGAAAGTTCAATATCCACCGCAATGTCGCGTCCGCGCCTAACTCTGCGTCCACCAAAGATGCTTGAGAGTATATCTCCCAAGTCTCCTGTATCAAAACCGGCAGAGTTGAAACCGGAGAAATCAAAACCGAAACCAGATGGGTCGAATCCTGCTTGTCCCGAGCCTGTCGAAGGGCCCGCCCCGAACGTATCATATTGAGCGCGCTTCTTTTTATCCGAGAGCACGGCGTAGGCCTCGCTCGCCTCTTTAAACTTTGCTTCGTTACCGCCGGATTTGTCCGGATGATGAACATGCGCCAGTTTGCGGAAGGCTTTTTTTATTTCCTCCTCGCTCGCGTTCTTATTGACCCCTAATATTTTATAGTAATCTTTACTCATTATTTAGTTTCAGCGTCTTTGATATCTGGATTTTCCGGCGGTTTTTGTTGTTGATCGTCAGTTGTTTGTTGTTTATTAAGATATTCTCCGATTTTTTGTATTTCTGTCGAAAGAGCTTCGGTGGCAGACTTGATCGAATCAATTGTACCACTCTCTTTTTCTTTCTTGAGCCCCGTTATTTTCTCGTTGATCAGAGTCTTGATATCGTCCGGCACATTGGCGTTGTCTTTCAGAGATTTCTCGGCGGTATAGATGAGTTGTTCTGCCATATTTTTCGCATCAACCAAATCTTTTTTTTTCTGATCTTCCGCGGCGTTGGCTTCCGCGTCCTTTTGCATCTTTTCAATTTCGCCCTTCGATAGACCGGAGCTGGCTTCTATTCTGATGGATTGTTCTTTGCCTGTAGTTTTATCTTTCGCCTTCACATTCAAGATACCATTGGCGTCAACGTCAAAGGTCACTTCTATCTGCGGCATACCGCGCGGCGCGGGCGGTATGCCATCCAGAATGAATCGGCCAAGCGATTTGTTGTCGGCGGCCATGGCTCGTTCGCCTTGGACAATATGAATTTCCACAGAAGTTTGACTGTCGGCCGCGGTTGAAAATATCTGCGATTTCGCCGAAGGAATGGTGGTATTTTTCTCAATCAACTTGGTGGCCACTCCACCCATGGTTTCAATACCAAGCGAAAGCGGAATGACATCAAGCAAAAGCACGTCCTTAACATCACCGGCCAAAATTCCTCCTTGAATGGCGGCGCCGAGAGCCACCACTTCATCCGGGTTAATAGACTTGTTTGGTTCTTTGCCAAAAAATTTCTTAACTGATTCCACTATCGCCGGCATGCGCGTCTGACCTCCCACCAAAATCACTTCATGCAAATCGCCAACTTTAAAAGGAGACGCTCCCATAGCGCGCTTGGTAATTTCCATCGCTCGGCTTAGAAATTCATTAGAAAGTTCTTCAAGCTTGGCTCTGGAAAGTTTCAAAAGCAGATGTCTGGGGCCGGATGCATCTGAGGTAATAAAAGGTATGTTAATTTCAGTTTCTGTCGCCGTGGAGAGCTCGATCTTGGCTTTCTCCGCGGCCTCATCGAGTCTTTGGAGCGCCAAGGCATCCGTCCTAACGTCAATGCCGGACTCCTTTTTAAATTCTTCCGCGATATAATTGAGAACTTTTTGATCTATATCTTTGCCTCCCAAATGCGAATCGCCATCGGTTGACTTTACTTCAACCACATCATCCCCCACTTCAAGGATTGAGATATCAAAGGTGCCGCCGCCAAAGTCAAAGACGGCAATTTTTTCATTCTTCTTTTTATTAAAACCGTAAGCCAGAGCGGCGGCGGTCGGCTCATTGATAATGCGCTTAACATCCAAGCCGGCAATCTGACCGGCATCTTTGGTGGCCTGACGTTGAGAGTCGTTAAAGTAAGCCGGCACGGTAATAATGGCTTCCGTAATTTTTTCGCCCAACTTGGTTTCGGCATCTGTTTTCAATTTTTGAAGAATCATGGCGGAAATTTCTTCGGGACGATAATCCTTATCAGACATCTTCACCAACACTCCGCCGGTAACGCCGGCCTTGACTTCAAAGGGCACGGTAGCTTTATCTTTTTGAACCGCCGGGTCGGAGAAAGTGTGGCCTATAAATCGTTTAATGCCAAAAATCGTGTTTTTAGGATTAGTGACGGCCTGACGCTTGGCTAAAAGCCCCACTAGACGATCGCCTGTTTTAGACACCGCAACAATGGAAGGTGTGGTACGCGCCCCTTCGGCATTTTCTATAATTCTCGGCTGGCCCGCTTCCATCACCGCTACCGCGGAGTTTGTAGTGCCAAGATCAATACCAATTATTTTTGCCATATATTTATGTAAATTAATTTGTAATAAACGCCCCAACTTTCACTTTCGCCGGACGAACTACTTTACCATTCAATTTATACCCTTTCTGTAAAACTTCCAAGACTTTATGATCCGTCTCGTCCGTATCTACGGGAATAGCGGCTAACGCCTCGTGTTCATGTGGACTGAAAGTTTCATTTAGAGAATCTATCTCCTCCAGACCATTGGCCTTAAGCACCGCGAATAACTGATTGTATAAAGGCTCAAAGTCTTTATGGCCCTGGCTCAAGGCTATATTAAAACTATCAAGCACGGGAATCAATGCCTCAATCAGAGAGAGCTCGGCAAATTTGATAAACTCCGATTTTGCTTCTTCATCGCGTCGGCGGAAATTGGCAAAATCCGCTTGCGCTCTTTGCCAACCATCAAGATACTCTTTGGCCTTGGCCTCCGCCTCCTTCAGACGTTCTCGGAGTTTCTTTATTAATATTTGAGCTGATTCTTCCTCTACTACGGAATCATCTAAATCAGACTTATCTATTTCAATATTATCTTCTTCTTTCATACCAATTACTTAACGCTTACTCCACTTTGGGGCCTTGCGGGCTTTCTTGAGGCCGAATTTTCTGCGTTCTTTGGCGCGAGGGTCGCGTTTTAGAAATCCTTTAATCTTAAGCTTGGCACGCAGATCGGGATCAAAAGAAACAAGCGCTCGACCCAGACCATGCTTCAAGGCTTCAGCTTGCGAAGAAATACCCCCACCATTAAGTCTGGCCGTTACCTGGAACTTGTTTTCCGTGTTATCAAAAATAGATAAAACGGTTCTTTGGAGCATCGGTGTAGGAAAATATTTCTCCAAGTCTTTGCCATTTACAGAGATGGAAACTTTTGAAGCGGGAGTCATACGTACTCTGGCCACAGAGGTCTTTCGTCTGCCAACCGCTTCGGTATATTTTTCTTTTTTTTCCATCATATTATTTATAGTGAGTTTGTCGAACTAGGCTTTTATGTTCAAATTCTTCATCATTTTGGCGCGTAATTTATTTTTCGGAAGCATACCGTATATTGCCCGACGCAATACTTCTTGGGGCCCTTTCGTTTTGACTATATACTCTTGAGATCGTCTTTTGAGATTTCCTGGAAAACCGGAGTGACTGAAATAGCTTTTAGCTTTTAGCTTCTTAGCTTCTAGCTTCATGGATCCGGTATTCATAACTTCAACCAAGATATCTGGAATACGGTTTCTGGCGAAATCTGTTCTATTTTTACCCATCAGAAACACGGCCGCTTCCGTTGCGACCCGGCCCGGCACTCTGCCTTTTGCGTCTATAATATGTTTTTTCATTTATAGTGAGTTTATCGAACTATACAAATTCTATAATCGCCATGGGACTGGCATCCGTCATCCGCGGTCCCATTTTAATGATACGAGTATAACCTCCGGTTCTATCTTTATACGCCACGGAGAGTTTCTCTGCAATCTTTTTTGCCGCCGCCGGGCCAATTCGACTTTCCAGAAGACGGCGAGAGGCGATAGTCTGCTTTTTACCCAAAGTAATAAGTTTCTCCATAAAAGGACGAAGCGATTGGGCCTTGGGTTCTGTGGTTTTAATTTTATCCTTTAGAGTCAGCGAGCGAGCCAAAGATTTGAGCAAAGCATTTCTTTGATTTTTTTCACGGCCAAATTTTCTATTAGCATTATGATGTCGCATAATTTCCGAGTTATTTCAACGTAATGCCAAATTCTCCGAGCGCTTTCTTGATTTCTTGTATACCCTTGGCTCCAAGACCGTCAATATCAAGCAAATCTTTTTCTTTTTTGCGAGCCAAGCCTCCTACAGTGCGAATATTAGCCATAGAAAGCGCGCTTCGAGTACGAGAGGAAACGTCCAGAGATTCCACACGCGTCTTTAGAATTTCCGGGTCAACGGCCGATTTGACAACCGGGCCATGACTTTCGCGCACGCTCTTGTTTTCAGTCACGGGCTCGTCTTCTTTGAAACCGACAATGGCCTTGAGCTGATCTATCATAATGCCAATGGCGGCAGAGAGGGCGGCGGAAGGAGAAATGGTGCCGTCTGTTTCAATAAACATTTTCAGTTTATTGAAATCTGTTCTGTCTCCGACGCGCATGTTTTCAACTTCATAACTGGCTCGACGAATGGGAGTAAAAATGCCGTCGAGAGCCATAGTCCCGATATCAACGCGGGATTTTTCAATCATTTCTTTCGGCATAAAGCCGAGGCCCTTCTCCGCTTTAATTTCCATATCAAGCACGGTATTTTTCCCGATGATTGTGGCAATCACTTCATCGGGAGTGAGAATCTCCACCTGTCCGGGAACTTCCAAGTCGGAAGCCCGAACCACCTTCTCGCCTGCCTGCGTGGCCAAACCCTTAACCTTTAGGTAAAGAATTTGAGGTTCATCAGTGGTAAAACGCATACGAATTCTTTTAAGATTAAGCAGGATAGTAACCACATCTTCCTTTACCCCCTCTAAAACGGTAAACTCATGGTTAACACCGGCAATCTTGACCGAGGTAATGGCCACCCCGGGCAAAGAAGAGAGTATGATGCGGCGAAGACTGTTACCAAGGGTGTGTCCATATCCGGGATACAAACCTTCAATTTCAAAGACACCGCTTTCTCCTTCTTCAGATATTACTTTTGGTTGTGAGGGTAAAAGTATTGTGTAATCAGCCATAAAAATATAAAAATTAAGGTTAAATTGTAACACTATCTGTTATAGAATTCAATCACCACCCCGAGATCAAAGATATTTTCCTTTGCTGCATAGACCGCTTGGCCCAAGACGGTGACTTGTCTCTTCTCCGGATCCGCTTTCAACCACACAGGCATAGCGATAGTTTTCATTCTCTCTTCAACCTCTCCAAAAAGAGGACTTGAAGCGGAACCGGCGCGCAGACCGACAACATCGCCTTTTGAGAGAAGGATAGAGGGTATGGTGACACGGGCATTATTGACTATGATATGTCCATGGCTGGCGGCTTGACGGGCCTGCGCGCGTGTTTTGGCCAAACCGGAGCGATAGACGATATTATCCAACCGGCTCTCCAGAATACTAAAAAGTTTTTGAATCGGATCTGAAGCGCGTAAAGCTTTGGCGACGTAGGTTCTAAATTGAGCTTCGCTTAAGCCATAGCTGTAACGAGTTTTTTGTTTTTCTATCAGTTCCTGGCCGAATTCACTTTTTGGCTTTCGGTGACCTTTATCATTTTTCTCCTTGCGCGCCAATGAAAGCACATACTTCGGGGTTTGAGTTTTTTCAAAAACTGGAGCCCCCAGACGCCTGGCTATTTTATATTTTGGTCCTATTCGCATAAAAATTATTTATAGTGAGCATGGTCGAACTATGTTCTCCTTGGTTTGGGCGGTTTTGGTCCGTTGTGAGGCACGGCGGTTTTATCTTGAATAGCGGTTAAATTTATACCTTTGGAAATAAAGCCTCTGATAGCCGATTCTCGGCCGGAACCAACGCCTTTAATGGCCACCTTGACTTCTTTGACGCCCAAGGCCTGCGCTTTAAGCGCTAAAGTCTCGCCTACCTTGGCAGCCGCAAACGGCGTACCTTTCTTGGCTCCTTTGAAGCCAAGACTGCCGCTTGAAGACCAGGCTAAAGTATTACCTTTGTTATCAGCCAACATTAGTTTAGTATTGTTATATGTAGACTCAACATAAAGAACACCCGAGTCGATACGCCTCTTACTTGATTTCTGTTCCTTAGCCGCCTCGGTGTCTGCCGATTTTTCTTCTATTTTGTCTCTGATTGTAGCTATTTTTTTCTTTCCCATTGGATAATTATTTCTTCTCGGCCACCTTGCGTCCCGTACCCATGGTTTTCCTCGCTCCTCGTTTTGTTCGGGCATTGGATTTGGTGCGCTGACCGTATACCGGAAGATTGCGCATATGGCGCAAGCCCTTATAAGACCTTATCTCTTTCAGTCGTTTAATATTGCCGGCCACTTCTCTCTTCAAATCACCCTCCAGGGTTAGGCCTTCAATAGCGGAACGAATTTTATTTTCCTCTTCTATGCTGACTTCTTTGGGCTTTTTCCCAAAAGGCACGCCCGCTTTTTCAAGAATAATTCTGGCTCTTGGACGGCCAATGCCAAAAAGCGTAGTCAGACCGATTTCAAGACGCTTTTCTTCCGGAAGAGTGATGCCGAGTATTCTCATTTAACCTTGTCTTTGTTTATGTCGCGGGTTGGCTTTGCAAGTGACGTAAACATAGCCCCTTCTGCGGACTATCTGGCACTTAGCGCATAATTTTCTGACCGCCGCCTTGACTTTCATAACAAGACTGCATTCTAACTCAACTCTGTTTTTCTGTCTACCCCACCAGACCCCGTCTGATTGGGTTTAGAGTCGTTTGATGATGCGGGCCTTGCCGCCATAAGGCTCCAGTTCTAAAAGCACTTTGTCCCCCACCAAAACTCTGATGCGATGTAGGCGCATTTTACCAGAGAGATAAGAGAGAATTTCCTCCTCCGTTTGGTCAAGTTTAACGCGAAACATAATATTGGGTAGAGATTCAATCACAATTCCCGTTCTTTCCAAATCAGAGGATTTACTTTGCGGCATATATCATTTGACGGGAAGTTTCTTCAAGAAGATATCGGCGCCATTCTCGGGAAAAGAACTTTTCCAAAATGGTCTGATGGTGGCGGTCGCCTTAGCAACAGTCGGATAATTATTAAGAATGGAAGGAAGATCCTGTTTACTTCTCCCCAATAAATCGGCTTTTAGGGCCACCTCGTCCACATTCCATTCTATCGTCGTCTCACCCCTAACGGAAAAACTGATTTTGTTTGAAGACAGCGGATTAATTGACGCGTTGTTTGTCAAAGCAAATTCAAGCGAGTCGAGTTTATCGATATTCAGCGATTCACCGGCCGCTAAAGTGACTTTGTCAACAACCAATTCACGAGACAGATCGCTTCTTTTGAACATAACTCCGGCCAAGTCAGCAGACATATTTATCATCACCCCTTCCCCGTTGGTTGGAACCGATTGAGGCAACTCTTTAAAAGTGACCGAGGAAAGAGACGGCAACAAGATAAAGTCTTCCGGCACTTGAGCTTTGGCTTCGGAAATTAATCCTTCTTTGAGCGCGGTTTCAAGTTGCTCTCTGACTCGCGCCCCATCTTCACTTTTGATTATCTTTTCCGTACCGGAAAAGCCGCCGGACATTTCGGTCTTAGAACGAGCATACACGGAGGCAAACAGCGAAGTGCCCTTAAGCCCGGGAAGAGTAAAATCGGCAAACCCGATATTGAATCCTTGGCCGGGACGTTCGGCATAGACCACCACTTCCAGAGCGCCCAATTTTTCTTCACCGTTGACCAGTTTCTTGCCGGGAATAACAATGGCATCCGGGACTTGATAAATTTTACCGTCCGGGGTTTCAAAACGCGTCGTGGCCCTCAACCTCTGTTCAACGATACTGGCATTATAGACAACAATGGTGCCGCTAGCTTTTCTTTCTACTTCCTGTTCTCCGGATGTGGACACTTCTTGACCTTTCTCCATAGAAAGTTTAACAATGCTAAAAAGAAGTCCGCTCTCGCCCTCCTTGCGCGCCTCATACAAGCCACCGTCAAAAGACACTGCTTGAGATTTAGGCACATAGGCCAACGTGGCGCCGCCAAATACGGAAAGTATAGGAAAAATGAGTATCAGGACGGCGATGCCGATTGCTATCCACTTGCGTCTGCCCCGGCTATTGGCGGAACTACCGCCGTTTGGCGGAAAATTGAAACTATTATCAGGCGATGAATCATTAAACGAATAATTTTCTTTTGAAGTTTGGGGCATTTCGCGACGCTCGATTCTGCGACGTCCCTCGGGAATAGGAATGTCCCGAATGCTTCTTTTTCTCTCTGGCACGACTATGTCTTCAATATGTTTCGGCATGTCAAAAATTATAACTTATTTATAGTGAGCTTGTCGAATTATTTTTTAAATTTACGCCTTCCACCGGAACGCGAGATAGTTTGGTGTTTGCTCATTTCTTTGTCAAAAGCGGCGCGGTCGATTTTTATGCCCTTCTCCCCGGCCAGCTCTTCAGTCAATTCTATCGGGAAACCATAACTTGTGAAGAGGATAAAAGGATCAACCCCCTTATCAAACTGTTTGAGGCCTGATTCCAAAGTTTTGCCGAATTTTTCAATTTCCGTTGAGATAATATCCGCTATCGCCGGATTAAAGACATAAAGTCCCTTATAACTTTCATGATTAGAAACGGCTTTTGCCAGAGAATTTATTGTTTTTAGATCACCTCCTATTTTTCTAACATGAACATAAGCGCGGCGAAGAAGCCGTCGTAAAATGTAACCCCGGCCGGTATTTGACGGTAAAACACCGTCGCTTAGCGCAAAGACCGATGTTCGTATATGGTCGGCGATAATTCGTTTAGATCGGGTGAGAACGGAATCAAAACCATCAAACACCGAAATAAGCGGCGCAAACAGATCGGTGTCAAAAATATTATTTTTATTTTGAAGCGCCATAGTTAAACGCTCCAGCCCGGCGCCCGTATCAACATTTTTTTGTGATAATTTATTTGTAATTTTTCCGTCTTTCTTCTCATATTCCATAAAGACATCGTTCCAAACTTCTACTACTTTCTGTTCTTTATCGGCCCTTTCATATTCTTGTTTGGTTAAATTTCCCAAGCCTTCGAGAGTAACGTCATAAAACATTTCCGTGTCCGGTCCGCACGGTCCGCTTTCTCCCGCGCTCCACCAATTTGATTTGGCTCCCAAAAAAAAGATTCTGTTCTTCGGCATATACTTCTGCCAAATTTTAAAAGCTTCTTCATCTTTCGGGGCATTTTCATCTCCCTCAAACACAGTAACGTAGAGTCGTTTAGGATCCAGGCCAAATCCTTCCTCTTTGTTTGTCAATAATTCATAACTCCACTGAATTGCTTCTTCTTTAAAGTAATCACCTAGAGACCAGTTACCAAGCATCTCAAAAAAAGTATCGTGAGTATTATCACCGACTTCGTTAATATCTTGGGTGCGTACACACTTCTGAATATTTACCAAACGTCTGCCTTGCGGATGTTTCTTACCCATAAGATATGGCACTAGAGGTTGCATCCCGGCGGTGGTGAATAGAACTGAAGAGTCATTCTCCGGCACGAGCGAGGCCGACGGGATAACTGTGTGTCCCCGGTTCTCGAAAAAAGTCAGGAATCGCCGCCGAATTTCTTCAGATTGCATTAGATGAATATAACACAATTAAACGAGAGTCTTAAGCACTTTGAAATCTTCTTTAAGAGTCTCGAGAAGATGCTGGTTATAAATGGCCGCCGCCGGATGATAGAAAGGCGTAAATTTAAAATCCTTCGCCTGAAATACTTTGCCATGTAGAGCGCTGATGGATGAAAGCTCATTTTCAAGACCGTAACGATTCATGACGTATTGCATGGAAAACCGGCCAAGCGTGGCTATAACTTTCGGTTTAATGATTCCAATTTGACGATCCAGAAACGGGGCGTAAATCTCTATCTCGTCCGGATAGGGATCACGGTTTCCGGGCGGGCGGTCTTTGACAACATTGGTTACGTAGACGTTTTTTCTTTCTATACCGACGTGAGCCAGAAGCAGATCAAGCACCTTCCCCGCCCGCCCGCAAAACGGCCTGCCGGTTTTGGCCTCATTTTCTCCCGGTGCCTCGCCGATAAACATCACTATCGCCGAATGATTGCCTTCCCCTATTACCGGGAAATATTTATTTTGCACCCGCTCGGCATAAAGCGGCGAAGCCTTGAGGGCGACAACCTCATTCTTAATTTTTTTTAATTCCTCATCACAATTCATTTATTTCGTTCATGACCGGTTCAATATTAAAATTCTTACCAAGAAATTCATTCAATAATTTAGGATGCTTCTTAACATCCGAACAGAGAACAATCCTCTTCTCAAGAAGCGTCTTCTTATCGGCAGTCGAAAGCGAAACCAGGCAAGTCACGGGATGAAGCGCTTCGTTTTCAATCATCTCTTGCAAACCGGCATTTTCCGGATAATTCCATCCTATCATGGTTAAATTATTACAAAGACCATAATGAATGGCCGTACTTGAAAATTTGGTATTGGTGACAAGCCAGCAATCGGTAACGTGCCTATTAGAACCGCCATAATCAAAAACGTTGCCGCGTAAATCGTCAAACCTTGCCTTGATATAAAGAACCACTTTCAAATCGGACTTTGTACCCAGACCATTATGAAATTTTGCTTCAATCATAATAAGTTCTTTTTCATTGTAGGCCACCACGTCTACTTCGTGCGCCACACATTCGCCAAGCACGGTTTGACGAGTCTGACACTTATAACCTTTGGCTTCAAGCACTCTGGCGATAAAATCTTCAAACGGAAAGCCTGAAGGTCCGAGATCCATCACCGCCCGACGAAGAGAATAACTTCTGGCAATCGGCTTGCTTATTTTTTGCAGAATGGAAAAGGCGTGTCTGTAGATATCATTGGTTGTCATGTCGTCATGGAGTTCCGGCAAAATATGAGACATCACCTGCTCTACAGCTTCCTCCGTTGCGCCGGCATGAAAAAGAGAGTATCGGAGTTTTTCTTCATCAAAAATTTCCCGCTCTCCATTTGCCTTGAGAATTGTTACTTGTTTGGTTAGTTGCACCATTCTAGTATTATACCTCACGACAATATCTCATTCATCACTCCGCCACTGAAACAGATTTTTTCACACACTCACCCTCGTTCATAGTTAAAATATCATATACGTTACTTTTATGCGACCGCATTATTTTAACGTATATGTAAATAGAAATGGCATAGGAATTTTAATTAAATTAATCCGAACTCTTCTCGCAGATGTTTATCGTTTTCCAGTTCATCAACAATCATGTATAAAAGATACTTACCTATTCTGAAATCAGTTTTGAGTAGAGTAATAATGTCTTCACAATCATAAGGATATATCCAAACACTGTTTTGAAGACGTCGAATACCGGTCTGTCTAAAGAGTATGGTTAAATCATCTCTTGCCTTCTTTTTCTTTTCTGGAATATCAAAAATAATCACTCTCCATTTCTTATCCCATCTTTTGGGTTTTTGCAATTGGAAATCAGCGAATTGCCAACGGCGCAAGAGACTTTCCCCTTTTAAAGTCAGTTGATATCTCTTGCCGTCGTAGAAAAGTAATCCACGCTTAACAAGTTTACTGGCCGAGGAACCAATATACTCTTTTTGTCTCTTGTTTGGAAGAATGCCAAGCTTGGCAAGCGCTCCTATGACATTTGGAGCAACCAGAGCCACACTCAACATGCCCGCGACTGCCACAGTTTGCAAAATTACGTGTTGCAAATTTTTACGCTTTGATTTCTTACGGCTTTTATTCTCTAATTTACCCATACGTCACTTTTATGCGACCGCTTTATTATAACGTATTATCCATAATTCTATTTACAGAGTTTTATTCCAAAACCTTATCCATCACTCCGCCACCGAGACATGTCTCGGCATCATAAAATACTATTGATTGACCGAGTGAGAGTCCGCGTATCGGTTTCTTGAACTTCACCTCCACCCTGTTAAACACTCGGTGTTTAACATTTATGGGAAGTTTTTCACCTCGATGTCGTATCCGAGCAAACAATCGGGTTGTCTTTGGTTTGTTGATCCAATTCACACTCTTGACCATAATTCGTGTTGGCGAATGTGATATTATCTCCGGTTTTTCATTTGAAACAGTAATAGTATTTGCCTTAATATCTTTGGACAAGACATAAAAAGCTTTATCTTTCGGTAATTTCTTAGTGATTTCAAAACCGTGCCTTTCCCCTATGGTATATAGAAGAGCACCCTTGTGAGTACCTACAATGTTACCGTGGGTATTTAATACTTTGCCTGGTTTGGTTGAAATAAAATGGGAAAGAAATTCATCCATCGGCACTTCGCCGATAAAACAGATTCCCTGGCTATCTTTCTTCTCAGAAACCGGCAAACGGTATTGGCGCGCCAACCTTCGCACCTCGCTCTTTTTCAAATCACCAATAGGAAAAATGGCATGGGAGAGATCATTTTGAGTTAGAGTCCATAGAAAATAGCTTTGATCTTTTTCTTTATCTTTTCCCTCCAACAACCGATAGCACAGAGGTTTAACCTTTGTAGATTCCCGAAGGTTAAACCTCTGTGCTGAAGCATAATGCCCAGTAGCAATATAATCCGCTCCCATTTTCTCGGCCTCTCTCCAGAACGTACCAAATTTAATTTCTCTATTGCAAAGCACATCTGGATTTGGTGTCCGGCCAAACTTGTATTCTGATATCATTTTATCTACTACACCACTCTTATACTCAGCTTCGAAATCAAAAAAGAGAAACGGGATGTCCAGTGCAATTGCCACTTTCATCGCATCGCGTCTTTCGTCTCTCCAACTGCAAGGTAAAAAATCCGGTTGCCAGACCTTTATAAATACACCCGTCACATCATGGCCAGTCTTTTTCAAAAGCGCGGCGCTCACCGCGGAATCCACTCCCCCAGAAAGACCAACAAAAACTTTGCGACTAGAGATATTGGGCGATATTTTTTTTATGTTCATCAAAGGTTTTGGCATAATGCATTTTTCCATCCTTGCCTGTCAAGAAATACAAATAGGGTGTCGGGGTCGGATGAAGCGCCGCTTTAATCGAGACTAATCCGGGATTGTTGATGGGATTTTTGGGCAGACCGACAAATTTGTAAGTGCTGGTTTCCGAATCCACCTGCAAGGGCATCCCCATGTCAAGCCGTTTCCAGAGAATATCCGAGGCCATTTCCCGATCCTCTTTAGTTTGGGTTTCCGCTTCAAGAAGCGAGGCGATGATAATAATTTCTTCCAGGATCCGACCCGAAGATTTTATTTCGGGCAAAGTTGAAGAAATTTTGCGAGTAAAATTATCGTTCATCAATTTAATGGTCGAAGAAGCCGTGGCGGTCACGGGTATAAAGTAAGTATCGGGGAAAAGATACCCTTCCGGGGCCAAGGCCACAAAATTCTCGCGATCAAAGAATTTAAATCTATCGTCAAAAAGTGAAGAAATTTTTAGAACGTTGAAACCTTCCGGAATAGTTAGTTTAATTGTCTCCACATCATAATCTCCGCGGAAAATCCGCCAAGCAATGGTAAAAACGTTTTGCGGGCCAGACATTAAATATTGACCAGCTTTCATGGCGCGTTCGCCGCCGAGCAGAATCGCCGTTGCTCGAAACCAGAATGGAGAACGTATCGCTCTTTCCTCCCGTAATTTCTCCGCGAGAGAATAAAGTTCGGTCCCTTCCGGAACGGTAATCATGGCGCCTGAAGGAAATGCCAGGGGAGGAGTAGTAAAGAATGAGGCGACAATAAACAGTATTATTCCCGCTAAAAGAGAAAGAATCTTTAGCATTAGACCGGTAAATTTGACGGCGCTTCCGCTTTCTTGGAAGACACGCGAACCAGAGTCGGAGTGGTGGCAGTGGCACCCGGGAAATGAAAGATGGTGGCCAATTCCTCGGTCGTTAAGACGTACGGTTTGCCGAAAACATTTTTGAATGGAGGATTGAAGACAGAACGTCTTTTATACGCTTCAAGCAACGTTTTTTGCCTATATATTCTCTTGATATCAAAAACGTCTTCCCAGGGATAAACAATGCCCGGAATAAATCTGTGTGGCCGAATGCCGTTTAGAAGCGTTCTCGAACCTAGTTGACGCATGGCGCCAATTATTCCAACAGTTCTACTCACTGATATTTCTTTAGGAGCTACATAGACCATTCTGAACATAGTATTAAATGCCAGCTTGGCCGCGTTTCGCTCGATTGCATTAATCGTCTCATTTTGAGTTTTAGTAAGGTTTAAGAGACTGGGAGGTTTACCTTTTTCGGCTTCAATAAAACTTTCCTTTTTAATGAATTTTTCTATTTCATCCTTGATATTTTCCTTCCAGTCAGGTTTAGTAAATAAACGAATATCTTGAAAACTTTCTTTGCGATGACCTTGAATCAAAATCTGAATCCATTGATTTTCTCCCGGCTTGAGAGTGCCAAGATATTCAAGAATGGGAGTAAGCGGATCAATTATCTGTTCTTGCTCTTTGTCTGTCTTATCAAGACCGAAATCAACATAGGTTTTTATCGGGTAGATATCCGGTTTCGTTAATCGGGTCGTTATGCCGGATAAATTCATTGTCTTGGGGTCAAAGATAATTTTAGTGGCATAGTCTTCCGCTTCTACCACTTCAGCGCCCGGATAGTGATTATAAATTCTCGACTCAATGACATGTTTCCATTTAGGAAAGGCCCAAATAAAGAATTTTACTTGCCCGCCAATCGATGCTATCTCAAGAGAAAAAACATCTCTCGCATGGCCGTATAAATATGCTCCGGTAATAGAACTTATGACATCTTCCCAAATACCGTCAAGCACCATCTCCATGGCGGCAGGCGATTTCTCCGTATTTTGAGGAATTCTGATTTCTAAAAGAATATAGCCGGTCTTCTTTAACCAGTCGCGCCTCTTATAATTAATCCAGGTATGCATAAAAAGCCAAAGAAAAAACATTGGCGACCAAAGAGGCCAAGTTGAAGCGACAATCCGCCAGACTTCTCGATAGAAATCCGTTTGGAAAAGAGAAAGAAAATCACTGATAATCATGACCTTAATTCTACACAAAATTTAGACGTTGTGGTAGCGGCCGGAAGAGTCTTTCTTAAAGTATTTCGGATTCTGAAGGTTCACTAAGATAGTATTCTCTTTAACGTAACGCTCTTTGAGCACTTTCTCTATAATTTTATCTTTTGCCAGAGGGCCTTCCTTTTCTAAAATTTTTTTGATGACATCTTTAACCACACCGGATATATATCCCCATTCGGAGAGAGCGTAAAGGCCGCGCCCCACCAAAACGAATCTTGGGTCCTTGATCAGCTCATTGTGCGTGGTGGCCACATGCGCCTTTTTATTGAAGTACAGAGTGATCGCCTTTGCCACTTCTTTGAAATGGATTGGAGAACCATGCTTTCTAATGACTAAAAAGGCGTAGTCACGCATGCCTTTCGCATTGACATTCGAGGAAGAGGCGCGACCCCATTCGCCCAAAGGATTCTTGCCGATTTTGTGAGAGATGGAAAACCAACGTTTGACCACTTCTTCATTCTTATATTTCTCGTTTAAATCTTTGACTTCTTCAAGAAAAGAACTAATAAGATCACTCTCAATTACGAGTTCATCATCAGACAACGAGGCGTATAGTTTGCGAAGCGCGGATTTAATCTTATCCGCTAACTCCCGATCCACATGCCAGTGATGTTTAAATTCTTCATCGGCCTGCTCGCGTTTAAATTCCTCACCGATAATCAATAAAAAATAGAAATGGTTCTGAACGCTTGGATCCTTGCTTAAATGTCTTAACAAATCCTTCTCAGATAGAATACCTCCCAGACCAAGAATAATTTCTTTCAATTCAATAAAAACGGACTCAAGATCTTTGTAAATCTTTGATTTGCGAACAGTCAAAAGGGAATGATTTTCTATTTGACGCACTCGCTCTCTGGTAATGCCGTATTTTTTGCCGATAGCATCTAGGGTAAACTTGGCAGCTTTGGACCCCAGTCCGTATCGACTAACGATAATATCCTGACCGCGTTTGGTTAAAACTGATAATAACCGTTTGGTGACCTCTTTGGGCTTAAAACTTATAGCAATCTTCTCACTCATGGTTTCTCTTATTTGTATCACCCGAACAAAGAAGTGTCAAGACGAGCTAAAAATCAAGTAGCAATGCTGATAATCTTATTGGGCACAATAATTATTTTTTTAGGCTCTTTGTTTTTCAACCATTTTTGAACTTCCGGCAGAGCCAGAGCGTTCGTTTTAATTTCTTCCTCACTCTGACCACGAATAACAAGTAAATCGGCTCTTACTCTGCCATCAATTTGAATAGCTACAGTGATTTCATTTTTGACCAATCGTTTTGAATCGTAAGTCGGCCAACTTTGAATATGAACGGAGTCCTTGTGTCCAAGAGAAGCCCACAATTCTTCGGTAATATGCGGAGCAAGAGGCGCAAGAAGCAAAATTAGAGTCTCAAATTCTTTTTGGGAAATTTCTTTTTGTTTATCCAGAGTGTTGACATAAATCATCAGGGCGGATACGGCAGTGTTGAATCCCATGGTTTCTATATCATCAGATACTTTCTTTATTGTCTGATACATCAAAGTCTCGCTCTTTAAGGTCTGACCTTTCAAAACCTTGGATTGTAACCTCCACACTTTTTCCAAAAACCGGCGCGGCCCAACAAGCGCGTCCTCGCTCCAGGCGATAGTGTGTTCAAAGGGCCCCATAAACATCTCGTAGAGCCGCAGGGTGTCCGCGCCAAAACGTTCTACTATCGTATCGGGGTTAATGACATTACCCCTTGATTTGCTCATCTTCTCTCCCCCTTCGGCCAGAATCAGTCCGTGTGAAGTGCGCTTTTTATACGGTTCGCTTGTGGAAACAAGTTTCAAATCGTAGAGAAATTTATTCCAAAACCGCGAATATAATAGATGGAGCACGGTGTGCTCCATACCACCGTTATACCAGTCGACAGGCATAAAATGCTTGAAATTTTCAATTTGTAATTTCCAATTTTCAATAGAAACGGAATGTATAAATCCTACCTTATCAAAAAGATACGCGAGAAAATACCAAGAAGAGCCGGCCCAATTGGGCATAACATCAGTTTCTCTTTTAGCTCTTCCACCACACTTTGGACATATCACATTCACCCATGCATCAATGTTCGCTAACGGTGATTCCCCATCCTCTCTCGGTTGATATTTTTCAACTTGAGGCAGTTCTACCGGCAAATCTTTCTCCGGCACCGGCACCACGCCGCATTTACCGCAATGAATGACCGGTATCGGTTCACCCCAATAACGCTGACGTGAAAAAATCCAATCACGTAGTTTGTATTTGGTGACTCTTTTACCAAAATCTTCAAATCCGGCTCTTTTGTATTCATCGATAATTGATAGATTGTGCTTTTTGGCAAACACCATATCGCGTTCGTCATCAGCTGGCACACCCATAATCGCGCCAGTACCATAATCGGACATCACATATTCTGCTTCCCAAACCGGAATTTTTTCTTTCGTGGCAGGATTAATGGCATATTCTCCAGTGAATTTGTCCTCCTTACCCGCCTTAACTAAGAAAGTAGCTCCGAAAATAGTGTCGGGTCGTGTGGTAAACACTTTTATAGGTTCAAGCTGTAAGCTGTTAGCTGAAAGCTGAAAGCTGATTTCTACTCCTTCGCTTCTACCGATCCAATTTTTCTGTTGAGTTTTGACCCGTTCCGGATAATCTACATCGTCTAAATCTTTTTCAAGTCTTTCCGCATATTTGGTAATGGCAAGCATCCATTGTTCTTTCTCTTTTTGCTCAACAGATGCGCCACAGCGTTCGCACCCATTGTCAATTACTTCTTCGTTGGCTAAACCAATTTTACAGTTCGAACACCAATTGATAGGAATCTTGGCCTTGTACGCCAAACCATTTTCAAGAAATTTTAAAAATATCCATTGCGTCCATTTATAATACTTTGGATCGGTTGTATTTATTTCCCGTGACCAATCAAAAGAAAGCCCGAGAGACTGAATTTGTCGGCGAAAAGTATCCGTATTTTCTTTTGTCACTACTTTAGGGTCCTTGCCGGTCTTGAGAGCATAATTTTCCGTCGGCAAACCAAAGGCATCCCAACCGATGGGATATAAAACATTAAACCCTTCCATTCGGCGTTTGCGAGAGACAATATCCATCGCTGTATAACTCCTGATATGCCCGACATGCAGACCGTCTCCGGATGGATAAGGAAATTCTATTAGCGTGTAATATTTTGGTTTCTTAGAAGAATCCTGTGCTTGGTAGACGCCAGATTTCTCCCACTCCTTTTGCCATTTCCCTTCAATTTCTTTAGGATTGTACTCCTTAGCCATATTGGCTAGTATACCAAAAAGTCTATTGTTTCAGTCTTACAGGATAAAGTTCTGGATCAATGGTACGAGAGAAACACTGACGACCGGTTTCGTGTTGCCAATTTTCATTAATTTTACCCATCGGTTCTGGATAAATTATTCGTGCCGTAGATTCAACATTATTTTGCGACGCCTTATTGAATTCCGCACAAAGATTGAAGGATAAGGCTCCAGTCCTCTCATATTCATAAGAATTCTTTGTCTGCGGATCAACCGGAGTAATAAATCCGGATATTGGATCTTCCAAGTCAGCAAGCGTCGCGGGTAGTGTCTCCTTTTGTTGCCAGTAATTCACAATCTGCCACTGAATATTTTGTAAATCAGAAATTTTTTGCGAATCATAACGAAGCATGCGTTGACTCTGCGGAGTTCCCAACACGCCAAAACCGGCGGCAATAGAACCGATGACAAGAACCGTTCCCACCAACCTCCAGATATTTCTGCGAGCGCCTGCCAACCTATCCTTCAAGTCGTCCATAAAGTAACCAAAGATGCATCCGGCCACTATCAAGACGGAAAGGATTTTTAAAAGAAACGCAGTTGTCATCTCTTGGCCATCAAGGAAGTAGTAGAGAAGAGTTACTAAATCGCCAGCCAACACTCCTCCGGCCAGAAAGAGAGTGATATAGATAAGCCATTTGCGGACAGGATAGTCCTTGCGACTCGGATCTTCCGCATATCCTTTTCGAACTATATTTGTCAAAAAAAGAAAAAGTGGAAAGACCACAATAAGCGCTGCCACCGGCAAAGAAATAAAGGTGGAACTGTAATAAGTATATTGATTGACCTGCGGAAAAGCGGCGTTGATGACACGAAACAAAATGTTTAATAAGGCCACTGTGCCTGCGTACAAAAGCGCAATGATAGCAATGTGTAAAAAGAAATCCTTGGCGGTGATTTTGGTATTCATAGTTTTAATTATATCAAATATCAAACTCTAAAACATCTGTCTTTATATTACCAAATTATTATGATAATCTAATAGCAGACCTTAAACTCACTAACTGACAGAAAAAGGGGGTTAATATGAGTACACCACAGGCTGTGGCGGATTTGATTCCGTCCGCTTATGGCTGGTCGAAGCCTAAATTTGCATTCATCGATCACGGCTCGGTTTTCTACAAAACCAGCGCATCGAGCAATGCAGGTGGGAGCTCACATACTGTATGCTTCCCCGTTAATGTTAACGAAAGGACTCTGCGTGCTGAGGAATCGTGGGAAAGCTTAACGGACGATGTGGTACTGGCCATCCGGAGTGGAAAGATTCGTTGCGGTGGATTCACTAGTGACCACTAGGCCACCAAACAGCTTCTATTTGTCACGCGATAAGCCCCGTTGAAAGCGGGGTTTATTTTCATTTCAAATCAAAAACTCAATAACATCTCCGTCTTGGACTACATATTCTTTACCCTCGGTTCGGAGCCAACCCTTCTCACGCGCTTTTGCCAGAGAACCAGCTTCCATAAGTTTGTCATAATGAATCACTTCGGCCCGAATAAATTTTTCTTGGAAATCGGAGTGGATTGATTTGCCCGCCTCCGGTGCCTTCGCGTTTCGGCGCGTTGTCCAAGCTCGAGACTCGTCTTCCCCAGTTGTAAAGAAAGTTATGAGATCTAGTAACTTATAAGCCTCCACGATAAGCTTATCTAAACCTGTGCCGAAGATGGGATCAACCTCGAGATATGGTCCGGGAAAAGGTTCGACCTTAGATTTTGATTCCCAAGGTCGAACCTTGGGGAGGGCTTCCGAAGTATTCAAAACATAAAGTGTCGGCTTCTTAATTCCCGCGGCTTCAAGTTCCATATTTATAATCTCAATATCAAAGAGCGGATCAACTTTTTCGTGCACATGAACGATATCAGGGTCTTCAAAAGTTCGTACCACTTCGATAATAGCATCCACTTCGCGAATATGAGAAAGGAATTTGTTACCAAGTCCTTCCCCTTCCGAGGCGCCTTTCACAAGTCCGGCAATATCTACAAACTCAACAACAGCTGGAATAGTTTTTTTTGATTTAGACAGGGTAGAAAGTTTCTCCAATCGTTCGTCCGGCACAGGCACAATACCAACCGAAGGGTCAATGGTGCAGAAAGGATAATTTTCCGCTGGTACAGCCTGCTTCGTCAACGCGTTAAAAAGCGTGGATTTACCCACATTCGGCAGACCCACGATACCGATTTTTAAGGACATGGCGTTACATTATCACAGACTTTCTAAAAAGACTTTTTGTTGACATATTATTATTTGAGAGTAATTTAAATGGCGGAAAGAATTGAAAGTAAAAAGAAAGGAGTCGAAAATGCTTTTCGAGAATGTGACTGCGTCTTGGGCAGGATATCAACATGTGGAGGGATTCCCTCTCTTGCCAAAAATTCTTCCCACCCAGAGTTCCTACAAGAACGGTGGAGTTCAAATCACTAAAACTAAGTGGTTGAAAACAGTAAGGTGGGCTCGTGTATGGCGAAGAGTAGGTCGAGATTCAGCAGGAAAACACATCTGGAAATGGAAGGATGCATACTGGATTGAATAACGGTTAAATACACACGAGTCTGGGGTCAGGCTAACTACCTGACCCTTTTCGTTTTATTTTTTTAAATAACTTTATAGATTTTTTGAAATTACTTTCTTAGATATATGTTTCTATTATTTCCCTTAAATAAGCCAGAAACACATCAATATTCATACTCCACCTTAAATAAGTGCCTCTTAGAAAACCGTATTTCTTTTCTTTAATTGGTTGTGAATAATTAAAAGTTTTGACGCCAAAACCGCCAAAATATTTTCGGACGTAATAATTTAATCCGGCCTCCACTCTGTATTTATATTTAAAGTAATACGGCAATTTCTCCCACACTTCCCGTGTCAGTGCGCGCTCCCCGGAATTTATGGCAAATAAATGCACGGTTTTTTGCATTATATTTCCACGCAATCCTATAAACATAGAAAACTTGCCGTCTATTACTGGTGTAATTATGTCTTGAATAATTTCCTTGGTTATATTTATCAAATCAGCATCGCAAAAAAAGAGGATACTAGCATTAGTCGATCGGACTCCCCTTTCCATTGATTCCGCCTTGCCGATATTTTTGTCGTTGCGTAAATATTTTACATCTTTGAATTTTTTGACTATTTCTTCCGTACTATCAATCGACCCATCATCCACAACTATAATCTCATCTATAACATTTACTTTTGTGATAACTTCAAGAACATTTCCAATCCGTGGCGCTTCATTGTAAGAAGGAACGATGGCGACAACTCTTTTCGGCTGTTGGATTAGATTGGAAAAAAGACTGTTAGATTCGACAAAATTTATTATTTCTTCATAGATCTCGCTTTCCGCTTCGGAGAAAAAAATATTATGCGAAAGAAAATTATGTTGCCTGGTGGAAAATCGTCTCTTCTTCTTTATGATTGAACCCAGATTATTATGCAAAATATCCAAAGAATCCCGACGGCTTATACTATCGGTGTTTGAACTGATTGAAATTGTCGGGCAGATAACATTAGATATATTCTTTTGCAATTCATTACTTGCTCGTTTTAAAATACTTAGCCCATTTCCATGTATGTATGAGTAACTAAATAATCCCTCGCGCATCTCTCTTTTTCTCGCGGATATATTTAATTTTTTCCAATACTTAATATGTTTTCCCGCCAGAGCCAGCCCTTTTGAATTAAAAGGAAACTTGAGTACATATGGAGAATATATGTTAAAAAGACCATTCACTGAATATTTTGAAGCTAGTAGTAAAGCAAAAAGTCCTCCCAAACTGACACCGCCTATCACTATCTCGCGTCCCAGTTTTATATCTTTTTCCAATTCTACAGTAAGTGCATTAATCAGGTCTTCATACGTCACATCATCCAGATCTTCAACTTTTGTCCCATGTCCGGGTAATAATATTATTCGCACGTTAGCATCAAACTTTTGATTTAAGAGATAAGGCAATTTCTTAAAATCGGTTGGACTTCCCGTATAACCATGAACTAAAAAGAATTCTCTGTTTGAATCCGTTTTTAATTCGATTGAGGTGATGTTTTTTGTAACCATTTTTTGACTCGTATCGATGCCACTCTCATTATGACCATAAACAGAACCAGAACAACACCGACCAAAAAAACTTCTAGAGTAATATTGCCAGAAAAATAAGTAACGGTCTTTATACCCTTGCCCGTGGCCCACCCTAACGCTGAAATAAAGCCGACCCAAACAAAATTAGAAAGTAACGAGTATTTGAAGAAATCTCTAAAAGATAAACGCTCTCTGGCTAGATACATGATGGTCGCTATTCGAAAGCCATAAAAAAATTTTGTCATAAAAAGAGCCTGAAAATCATTTTTCCGCGTGGTGACATCCAATAATCTCCCCCAATGTTCGTAAGCTGAAGAAATAAATTTTAACCTTATCAACCAAGCAAAGATTCTGGACTTACCAAGCATATACCAAAGCGTATCTGAAACCATAATACCTAAGTAAAAAAATATTAAGATGTATGCTAAATTTAAAGTACCTGCCACAGAATATATAGAAAGTAACACCAGAACCTCTTCACCGCCAATAATTGCACCTAAAAAAGAAACAATGGGCGTATTCTCGCCGAAAAAAATTAATAACCGAGAGACCAGATCCATACTCATATACAGTATCAGATTCTATCTGCTTTGTATCAAATATTATTTTGCCCTTCGGCCGAGATTGTAAACCTTGCGTTTGATGCGTTCGCGACGAGCAATAGAGCCGAAGTGTTTAAGATAACCAAATTTGCGAACATAAATAGGTCCAAATCCCGCAAACCATAAAATCCCCTTCCTTAATTCGTTAGTGGTATCGCCGAAAATGAGTCGCTGGGCAAAGGGAATGGTATCGGAAGTCACGAACATGGTAGCGCTTCTGCCTTTCAAAAGTTTTGCCCAAGAGAACTCACTGGTAAATTTATAGGCAAAATTTGGCAACCACGCTCTGTCAAAAACACCTTTCAAAAGAGCCGGCATAGTGGACCACCATGAGGGATAAAAAATAACAAAATGGTCGCACCAGCGTACGTTATCTTGAAAGGCAAGCAAATCCGGTTCAAGTTCTTGCTTTAATCTGTAGCCGTGATGTAACACCGGGTCAAATTGCATTTCATCAATATTGATACGACGCACCTCATGCATAGCCTCTTCCGCTCCCCTCTGATATTCGTCCGCTAAAGTGCAATTGAAACTATCTTTGTCCGGATGACCAACTAGAATAAAAATTTTTTTCTTCTTATTTCCAAATACAGACATTTTATTTATAATAAGTTTATTGAATTATTTCATTAATTTCTGTAATTCAGCCTGATACTCGCGCATCACCACCATAGTAGCCGCCATCTCACTCTGACCGGCTTCCACTCTTTTTTGCACCTCGTCTCCAATTTTCTTAAAAAAGTCCGGATGTTTCTCCATAAGTCCAAGAATAAGATCGCGTTCCGCTGCCGGCGCATCTTTCATTTTCGCCTTCATGGCTTGCCGGAGAAAAAAGTTTTTGATCTTTCCCATACAGTTTAAGTATACCAAATTAATCCGTTACTTGATGCCACAGAGTGTTTGTAATTTAACAAGTTCGGTTTTTGATAAGATTCCGGCTTCGCTTTCATTCAAGCGATACATTATGGCCTCCGAATCATCGACGTGCTCAAGGCCGAGAGCATGTCCGAATTCGTGCGCCAAGACTCGCACCAATTTATCCCGACTACTGAACTCGTAAACGTTAATTTCCTGCGCCCTTTCATCACTATGATAGATTCCTCCGACAAATGTCTCGCCGCGCGAGGCGCCGATCGTGTTATAAGTTTCCACGTTTAGATTGAGCGAGCGGGCCAGATTATTGAGCGTTTCCACGAGAGGATTGATCTCCCCGACCAGTTCGTTAAGTTGCGCTTCTAGGGATTTTAATTCTAATATTTCCCGCTCGAGAGCCGTTCTTTGCGCCTCCAACTGGTCAAATTGTTTCCGAGAAGTTCTCTGTCCCTTATTCCAAGATTCAACCTGTTTTTGATAGACTGCGTTTTTTTCGTTTAACGTCTCAACGCGCGCATCATAGATATTTTTAGTATTATTGTATTTTTCTTTCAGGTCAAGATATTTCGCTCGCAATATTTGATACGCTGTCTCATTTTTTGCCACAACATTCTCAAGATTAGAAAGGGTGCCTGTTGTTTCTTGCCTGTAATCATAGACAAGATTGACTGCCAACTCGCTGTTTTCCGGAGAGTATACGAAAAGCTCTTTTCCAATTGGCTTTTCCCAAATTGCTTCGGCTTCTGTAAGCGCACTCAAAAAAGTTTGATACGAGATACCAAATTTTCTGTCAAAAGTACCAACGTTGTAGGCAATCGGTTTTTCACACGCGAGAAAAACTTCAATGGACCTTGGATAACTCCACACGATTATGCCAATTCCGAAAACAAGAATCACAAGCGCCGCCATTTTAAAGTTCATAAATTTATTTTACTGAATTTTTCAATTCTTTATAGCGAAAGCAGGATTGAATATGGTCGTTAATCATGCCAACCGCCTGCATGTGCGCGTAAATAACAGTCGGACCGAGAAATTTGAAACCGCGTTTCTTCAAATCCTTGGCCAGCGCGATCGACTCTTTGGTGATGGCTGGCAAATCTTCCGAACTTCGGCATTTACCGTCTAGCGGTTGGCCTTTTACAAAACTCCACATATATTTGCTGAAAGTGCCAAACTCCTTTTGCACTTCCAGAAATCTTCCGGCATTATTAATGGCCGCTTCAATCTTTAATCGGTTTCTGACAATGTTGGCGTTTTTGATGAGTTTAACAATTTTTCCAGCGTCAAACTGCGCCACTAGGCGCGGTTCAAAACCAGCGAAAGCCTGCCGGTAACCTTCTCTTTTATTCAAGATTGTGAGCCAAGAGAGCCCGGCTTGCGCGCTCTCAAGAATCAGAAACTCAAAAATCTTTCTGTCGCTCTTCACCGGTTTGCCCCACTCTTGGTCGTGGTATCTTACCATCAAAGGATTGCCCTTTGGCCACGAACAAGTGCCCACGGAGTTATTTCTTATTATCTGTTTTTTTATTTTTACCGGGAAGAATACGGTACATACCCGTACCGCAAACTGGGCACTTGCCCTTGGCGGCCGGACGGCCGGGTTTTATCTCAACTTTCTTCGCATCCTTCATCTCGCGCTTTGTTTTACACTTCACACAATATCCAATGACTTTTTCGTCCATAAATTATATATAAATGATTAAATATGGTACCGGTTGTTATTATATCATAGGAAAAGCCCCGCGCCACGACCTGTAAAGACAGGTCCGGCGCGGGGCTTATAGACTAGGAACTGCCGGCATCCGAGAGCAGAGCGACTAGACCGTTCACCGAGAACGGCTTTGACAAAAAGCATGCATCATACTTGACGCACATTTCCTCCAGCTCTTCTTGGCCACCCCCACTCATGAGAATGAACGGGGTTTGAGCAATGGGTCTAGGGTCGTTACGGATGTTAAGCAACAACCCAATTCCATTCATCTCCGGCATGTTGTAGTCCGAGATGATGATGTCAAACTTCTCTCCTCGATTAAGAAGTTCCCACGCCTCTTTGCCGTCGCTGGCTGTTACAACATCGTAACAGCCATCGTCTAGTATGGTCGCGATCGACACCAAGACACTCTCGGTGTCATCCACCACCAAAATTCTTGTCTTAGCTTTCATAGCTTTCATACGGCCTCCATTTCTGTTGTTAGACTAAAACTCTGTCTAGTGATGAGATTACCACGGTTATATAAGAAAGTCAAATAGATGAAAATAAGGTGATTATTCCCATAGTCGTCAGAACCACTATCACTCCGGCTATTACCACACCGAGAAATATCAGAGGAACCGCCTTACGAAAGGGGATGCCAAATACATACGCCACGAGAGAAGCCGTCCAGACGCCGGTAAATGGCAGGGGTATTGCCACCAGTACCACAAGAGTAAATTCTTTTAATCTTGCAAATTTCTGTTCATGATTATTTCTAGTTCTACTTAAAAAGGAGGAGAAAGTTTTTCTAAATAAATCAGATTTTTCTGAAAGAAAATCGCCGATCGCGCCGATTAGCGGCACTAGAAAAAAAGCCGGGACCATATTACCGATAACCGCTACGAAAAAAGCCATCCAAGCAGAAAAGCCGTAAACCGTCATGGCAACAGGAATCGCTCCTCTAAGTTCCACGACCGGCAACATGGAGATGATGAGAATATATATTATCTCGGATATCATCATGTTATCTTATCAGATTTAAATTATTACCCCTATTTATTAATTTACAATGATATTATTTTTTTATACATAATAATAACGCTATAGCTTTTTTATTATGTATATTGGATATGTATCTTATTAAATTTTATAAAAAAGAAGGCGGCGCGATCGGAAGATCGCGCCGCTACATTCGCAACCAACGGGGAGGAATGAGCTTATCCCGTTGCCAGCATGGCGGGATGTGCATATGGCATCTCACTCGCACACGGCAAACTCTTGATTGCTCTCAAGAGTTTGCCGAGTTGATCCGATTCATATATCTCGGGCACCCCCACACAGACCTTGAGAAATCCGTTGTCAGCCAAATGGACGAGAATCGCCCAATTTGGGCCGAAGGTTGAGCGAGGGGTTGAAGTCGGCGCTTCGGTAATCAGGTATTTCTCCCGACTGCCATCCCATTGTGATTTAATAGGACTTAACACCCAATTACCTATCACATTCCACAATGGTTCATGTTCTAAAAAATGCATCCTTATGATACCCCTCGACCACCCTTTACTGATGAGAATCTTGATAATCGGATCAAGTGTTGGATCATCCTTGCCCATGGATTTGGCACACACATTGAGATCATAAGCACCAAAACCTCTGTATTTGTAAGAAACTACAACTAAACCTTCTGTCAATGCTATATGCCACGGGGCACCGAGATTATCGACACAAAGTACATACTGACCACGATCCCATTGTTCAGCCACCATTACAAAACTAGGTTCGCGAAAATGATGATGAACAGCTTTCACATTTATTAACATAGAAACCTCCCATAATTAGGTTCATTTATTTGTCCAATCTAAAGAACTTAATATCATAAAATAACACAAATCACAAATCACAAATCCAGGATGTATTAAATTTGTCTCATAAAATGGCAGTTCAAGCACTTTGGTGGACCGTGGGAGATTCGAACTCCCGACCTCCACATTGCAAATGTGGCGCTCTACCAACTAAGCTAACGGCCCACCGCAATGCTCGATAATTTTCAATTCGCAATAATACTAGACAAACCACCTAAAATCAATCAAAATAATGAAAAACTTGGGCCTGTAGCTCAATTGGTAGAGCGCAGCTATGGCATAGCTGAGGTAAGGGGATCGTAGCCCCTCAGGTCCACATGAAAATGAATACGAGTAACCTTTCGCATCTCATCGCCACGATTCTCTCCATTGTCGGTTTATCTTCGCTGGTAACATTGGCCGCTATCAAAGCAACAACAATTTACGTAGTAGCATTTTCTGTTTTTGGTGCAGGTCTTATTCTGTTATATCTCGCAAGCACGATCTACCATTTCATTCCTCACGAACACCCCCGCAAAGATTTTTTCAAAATACTTGATCGTTCAATGATTTACGTTCTTATCGCCGGTTCATATACTCCTCTAGCGCTTCTTGTTCTTCCTCCGGCGTGGGGATGGAGCATCTTTGGCACAATCTGGGGACTCGCGGTTATCGGCATATCTTTGAAAATTTTTCGCGTGCGAACACCGAGATGGTTACCAACGTTTATGTATCTTCTCATGGGTTGGCTGATCGTTATCGCCTTAGCACCGCTTCGCGCATTGCTCCCTGCGACTGGAATGTTTTGGCTTGTGGCAGGTGGAATTTTTTATACTATCGGAACTATATTCTTTGCCATTTCCTCTCATAAAAACTACCAACCGAGATATAAGTGGTTCACATTCCATGACGCCTTTCATGTGCTGGCGATGGGCGGTAGCATAAGCCATTTCTGGCTTATGTTTCATTTCATACTACCAGGATAGAAAATTATGATTGACACACAGTCGTATTAATGCCAGTATACTGTCCAGACTTAATCGAATTGTTGGGGTAGAAAGGAGAATACCGATGCAGAGAGAACATAAGCAGACAAAACTAGGAAGGATTTTTCGAGCACGTAGAAAAGAACTCGGCCTCACGCTTGAAAGATGTGCCGAGAAATTAGGTTTCAGTTCTAGACAAGCAATAAGTCAGATGGAGTTGGGATTAAATCGGTTCGGTAATAACCAAAGACTCGAATGTCTCGCCCAATTTCTCGGACTCAATGTTGATAGTCTACGAGCTGTTAGGCCTAAAAGAAGACTATGTCAGAAAAAGAGAGGGACTCCGTTGGGTGATTTCCTAACAAAACAACGGCTGAAAAACCATCTCACTCAAGAGAAGGTGGTTAAAAGGGCCGGGATCGGAAAATTTTTATCGGATATAGAGCGGGGAAAAGCGCATCCAAAGCGTTCAACCCTACAGAAAGTTGCCTGGGCTCTGGAATGTAAAATTCCAGAGAAACTCATGACCAGATGAAATTTTGAGGGCCCGCAACTCCTTCGGGGTTGCGGGCCCCTTTTGTTTTCCTATCACATCGCGAGTTTAATAACATGGTCAACAAAATCGCGAGAACGCCAACCGGTGGCGCGCAGCGAATGATACATCAAAGAGTCTCCGTGTAGCGCCGGCAACGGATCGGTCTTTAGTATATAGATTTTCTTCTTGGGTGAAATGATAAAATCGGAACTGGAGTAATGAGAAAGTCCCAATATTTCGTGCGCCCGCTTCGCCATCTTTTCTATTTCCTTGCTTAGCGATCCGTCTAGGCGGCGGGTCGGCGAAGCGGGTAAAAGCGCGTAGATTTTTTCCCCTCTGGCATTTTCTATTATCGTGCAATTCGCATCTTCGCCCTTGATAAATTCTTCAACCAGTACTCGCGGTGAAAAAGTAAAGGCTTTTTTAATTGATTCTTTAAGTTCGTTGAACGTATACGCCAAAGAGATTTCATGAACATGGCGAACCGGTTTGACTACTATTGGCGGGAGCTGGTTTCTAAAAATATTAATCAATTTGGTGTCATTTAAAGTGTTTTCGGTGAGAAGTTCATGCGCTGGAGTAAGCAGAGAATATTTTCTGTACAAATGTTTAGCCATATCTCGATTCATAGCAAGAGATGAAGTTACAGCGCTTGAACCAGTGAATGGAATCCTAAGTCTGTCAAAAATTTTTTGCACTTGATTGCCCGCTTCGTAGAAACCATGAAGCGCATTCCAAACGACATCAACATATCGGAGCGCGCGATGCGGTTCATAAACTAATCCTTCGCGATGCCATTCACCGTCTTTGGAAATAAAAACATCCAGCGGTTCATAGGTTTCCGACATGTCCCGTAATGCCGAAAGAATGTGTTCGCCCATCTTTAGAGAAGCATCATATCCATCCGACAAACCGCCGCGCAAGACAGCCACTCTAATCTTAGAAGAAAGATTCATGAGTTAAATTATACCCCAAATTTTTTTCCGCGTAATTTTCTATGATAACCGATGGCAAATCGATGCGCTTCGGCATTAGCAAGTAAAATCAACTTGGTCAAAGCTCGGCTTTGACCATTTCCAAGAATTTCTCGGGCTTTGTGTCTTTCATCTTTGATTACGGACACTACGTGTATGTCTAAGTTGGCCTTTTTTATCACTTTTTGGGCGATATTTATCTGACTCTTTCCGCCATCTACCACAATTAGATTGGGTAATGGCCACTCTTGATGAGCAAGTCTCCTTGTTAGTAATTCCTTCAGATTGGCAATATCATTATTACTGTCTAGTCGAATTTTAAATTTTCTATACTGATTTTTATTTAACTCGCCATCTTCCACTACCGTCATCGCTCCCACCGTATGTGTGCCGGAGATATGCGCGATATCGTAGGCTTCGATCCTGAATTTGGTTGTTGGTTGTTTGTTGTTAGTTGTTAAGTTTTGTTTTATAAGCGCAATATCCTGAATGTGTTGAAGGGCAAAAATTTGTTTCTTTACTTTCCCCGCTTTTTCAAATTTGTGTTCTTTGGCCAAAATTTTCATCTCCCTTTCCAGCGACCTTATGAGCTTAAGTTTCTTGCCTTCAAAGAAAAGTTTAATATGTCTGATAATTTTCCGATACTCCGTTTCGGAAACCGAACCGGCACAGACGCCCGGGCATAGGCCGAGTTGGGCATTAAAACACGGTTTATTCCGCCCGGGTTTGCATTTATCTCTGTATGGAAAAATTTTTCTAACAATCTTAAGCGCCTCTTTTAATTCTCCCCCATAAGGAAAAGGGCCATAATGACCAGAGCCACGAGTAATAACTACTTTTGGAAAATCTTCTTTAGTAAAGGTGATGTAGTTGTAACTCTTATCATCTTTTGCTTTAGAATTGTAGATTGGCTGATGTTTTTTAATCTCACTTGCCTCTAGAATTAACGCCTCAAGTACCGAATCTGTCTTAATAAATTCAATTTTTTTAGCTTCTTCAAGCATCTTAATAATAAGCGGTCCCCGAGTGTCAAAGATCGTCTTTGACATATAGCTTTTGACTCTATCTTTGAGACTTGTCGCCTTACCAATATAGAGAATGTTTCGGTCGCCTCCGCTTAGCTTCGGCGTACCAAGGAAAAAATATACTCCGGGAGAGTCGGGTAATTTATATTTCTTGATATCTATACTTTTCATTTTATTTTTTGCGTAGAACTTTGCGCAAATATTTCCCCGTATGCGTATCGGTATTCGCTACTTCTTCCGGAGTACCTTGAGCCACTAGTTGGCCTCCTTCATCGCCAGCCTCCGGACCAATATCGAGAATATGGTCTGCGCTTTTTATGAAGTCGAGGTTGTGCTCGATCACCACGACAGTATGACCTTTGTCCACTAGCTTCTGGAGAATTTCTATCAACTTTTTAACATCTTCATAATGAAGACCGATGGTCGGCTCATCAAGAAGATAAATTGTTTTTTGCAAATGCGGACGATAAAGTTCTGAAGCAATTTTGACCCTTTGCGCTTCCCCGCCGGAAAGTGTGGTGGCGGACTGGCCGAGACACAGATAACCTAAACCGACATCATTTAGACTTTTAAGTCTATCGTAAATCGCCGGAATATCTTCAAAAAACGCAAGCGCTTCCTCTATAGTCATTTCAAGAATATCGTAGATATTTTTGTGTTTATATTTCACTTCCAGAGTTTCTTTCATGAAGCGTTTACCGTTACAAACATCGCACGGCACATAAACAGTCGGTAGAAAATGCATTTCCACTTCAATCATACCGTTACCCTGACAAGTCTCGCATCTACCCCCTTTCACGTTGAAAGAAAATCTATTGGCTCTCCAGCCGCGTGCGCGAGCTTCCACAGTTTCAGCAAAAAGTTCACGGATAAAAGTAAAAGCCCCAGTGTAGGTGGCCGGATTTGAACGCGGGGTTCGGCCAATTGGTGATTGATCTATTAATATTGAACGACCTAAATATTCTGCACCCTCAAAGGATTGGCAGTTATACGTATCGGTGCTTCGATAACGCCGGTCAAATCGAGCTTGGAGATTTTTGTGGAGAATCTCGTAGACAAAAGAAGATTTACCGGAACCCGAAACACCAGTCACCGCTATCAGTCGGCCAAGCGGAATATCAACATTGAGATGCTTGATATTAAATATAGCACCGGCGCGAATGGACAGTTTGCCCTTCTCCGCCTTTCTGCGTTTATCCGGAATTTCAATACTTTTTTCGCTACGTAAATAGGAAAGAGTTAAGGATTGGCTTTCATTTTTCCCCGCCTGCCGGGCCTGGCGGGCAGGTTTGCTAAAAAGTAAATCTTCTAGGTATCCAGATGCAACAATATGCCCGCCGTGAATACCAGCCCCAGGACCGATATCCACCAGAAAGTCGGATGAATAAATGGTCTCTTCGTCATGTTCAACCACAATAATAGTATTGCCTAGGTCACGTAAATTCAGAAGTGTTTTGATTAAACGAGCATTGTCGCGAGCATGAAGACCGATAGTCGGCTCATCAAGCACATAAAGCGCGCCAACGAGACCAGAACCGAGTTGCGAAGCGAGGCGGATACGCTGAGCTTCCCCGCCGGAGAGTGTGTGAGCTCTGCGATCAAGCGAGAGGTACTCAATACCGACATTAAGCATGAAAGAGAGACGCGCTTCTATTTCTTTCGTCACTACTTTGGAGATATTTTTTTCGCGGATAGTCAGTTTCAGTTTTTTGAAAAATTCATCGCAATCTTTGATAGACAAAGAGGTTAGTTCCACGACATTTTTGCCTCCCACCAAAACACTCAATGCTTCCTTTCGAAGCCGCTTACCAAAACAGACTTCACACGGTTCGGTACCAAAAAAATATTTAGTACCGAGACCGTTGCATTCCGGACACGCGCCATAGGGAGAGTTGAAAGAAAATAACCGCGGTTCTATTTCTGGGAAGGAAAAGCCGTCTCTCGGACAAGCCCATTTTGCTGACATAAGAAATTCCTCGTCTTTAAATTTAGCAACAAGCAGTTCATCCGATTCGTCGAGCGCTTTTTCTATAGCCTCTACCAAGCGTTCGTTGACATTTTTCTCATCTGTTTGAAATTCAGACAGTTTTATAGTGTCTATCAGAACGGAGATTTCGTGTTTCTTGGTCTTAGTCAAAATAATTCTTTCTCGAAGTGATTTTTTGACACCATCAACCAAAACCTCGCTATAACCCTTGCCCAACAAATCATAGAGAAGCTGGTAATATTCTCCTTTCCTCCCTCGAACTACGGGAGAAAAGATTTCGATCTGGCTTTTGGGATAATTTTCTTGCTTTTCGTCAATCTTTTCCAAAACAAAGTTCTTGATCTCTTCATTCGAAAGTTTTTTTATTTCATGGCCACAAACCAAACAATGCGGTCTGCCAATACGCGCGTAGAGAATGCGCAGATAATCATAAATTTCCGTGATAGTTGCCACTGTTGAACGCGGATTATTAGAGCGAGATTTCTGGTCAATCGAGATGGCCGGCGAAAGACCGGAGATTTCATCAACATCGGGCTTTTGCATCTGGCGCAGAAATTGTCTGGCATAAGAAGAAAGCGATTCCACATAACGTCTCTGTCCTTCGGCAAAAATAGTGTCGAAAGCAAGCGAAGACTTGCCTGAACCGGAAAGACCGGTAAAAACGATCATCTTGTTGCGCGGCATCTCCACAGTAATGTTTTTTAAATTATGCGTCCGCGCGCCCCTAACAATGATTAAATCTTCTTTTGAATGTTTTTTATCCATAATAAATAAATAGAAAGACGCCCTAAGTTGACCCATAGGGTGAAGATACCCATGCTATCACATCCAGAAGTGCTCTCCAAACTCAAAATCTAAAAATTAATAATTAATAACATAACATACGATATATCGTATGTTATGTTTTGAGTAATTTTTGGTCGTAAATCAACTTGTCAAATTTCCTCCAACGTTTGCCGCCTACCCTAGGCGGTATGAATCCACCGATAGTTAAAATGTCGTTCACAATTTCCCAAATATCTTTTATACCCAAAGCATACTTGATAATGGCCTTATATTTGCCACGTTCATATTTTAGAAACATTCTTTCAACAGTTGACGGGCTCATATGAAGCGCGTCGGCTATCGTGTAATTTGAAACACCGCGAGAAAGCATGGCTATCACTGTCAAACGCTTAGCCAGCATTGCTCGTTCGGTGTAGGTAAAAAATTCATAAAACACCGGTTTGGTCTCACTTTTTTTAAATGATCTTTCCAGAGATCTAATAAGTTCCAACACTAGCTTATTGAAATATTTCTTACTTAACTTTCGTTTAGAAATATGGGGCATAACTTATTATATATCGTATGTTATTAGTTGTATACGCACTTGACGGTCTATAATTATTTAAGTATCCTGTCAAGAGATAGAAGCATAAATATAAAAGAAAGGAGGCCACACATGTCTAATGAAATCGTCGTGGTAGAACCGGTAGTTGGCATGCCTGTCACTTGGATTGACCCATCTTCAGACCCGATAAATAAGCGTTTTATTGAAACGTGTCAAATCAAAGAATATGGTAAGGAAGGGCTCAAAATCAGATCAATCAAAGACCATGGAGAGGGGTTTAACGGAAAGGATCGTTGGCTAGTCACATTGGAAAGAGGGGGTCAACCACTCATGCACCAATGGAATCAAGAGCTGGGTCCCATGCCAAGAAGCTTTGAGCCATCAGTCCTTCAATTCTCATGGCATTATCTTCGGCCCCTGAGTTGATACCGTCATCGAGAGAACTCCTCGGCGACCACCTCTGTGTGGTCGCCGAACTATTTATTTTTATGGCCTTCTAATATTTTTATTTCGTCGCGGAGAATAGCGGCAGTTTCAAAATCGAGATTTTTGACGGCTTCTTCCATTTCTTTCTTTTTGCCTTTAATAAGTTTCTTGGGACTTTTGACAAAAAGTTTCTCGTCTGTCTCAAGCAACAAATCAACCGCGGAGCGATGTGCGCGTTCGAGCGTGTCGGTAATGTCTTTTATTTTTTTGATAATTGTTTTAGGGGTAATCCCGTGTTTTTCGTTGTAGGCTACTTGAATCGCGCGCCGACGAGCAGTCTCGCCTAACGCTTTTTCCATCGAACCGGTCATGGTATCGGCATAGAGAATTACTCGACCCGAAACATTTCTGGCCGCCCGCCCGATAATCTGAATGAGTGAAGTATCACTCCGCAAAAAACCTTCCTTGTCGGCATCTAAAACTCCGATAAGAGTCACCTCCGGCAAATCCAACCCTTCCCTCAAGAGATTAACTCCTACCACACAATCAAATTCTCCCCGACGAAAAGCGGTAAGTATTTCAATCCTTTCAATAGTCTTGATCTCGCTGTGTAAATATCGAGCATTAATATTTTTCCCTTTTAAAAACTCGGACAGATCTTCCGCCATCTTTTTGGTCAAAGTGGTGGCAAGCACTCGTCCGCCCCTTTCAATTGCTCTTGTCGCTTCTTCTATAAAATCGTAAACCTGCCCCTTGTATTGTCCTTTGGATTGAATCGGTTTAACTGAAACTTCAGGATCAACTAACCCCGTTGGCCGTATAACTTGTTCCACTACTTGCAAACTGTGTTCTTTTTCATAATGTGCGGGGGTGGCGCTGGTAAAAATAATTTGTCCGACTTTCGTTTCAAATTCTTCAAACTTTAACGGTCGATTATCTCGAGCGCTTGGCAGACGAAAACCGTGCTCAATCAAGACATCCTTGCGTGATTTGTCCCCGGCATACATGCCACCTATCTGCGGTACAGTGACGTGTGATTCATCTATAATAGTTAAGAAATCGTGGGTTCCGTCAGATTTCTTGGGAAAATAATCAAGGAGTGTAAACGGCGCCTCGCCGGGCAACTTACCGGAGAAATGTCTGGAATAATTCTCAATACCGTTGGTATAACCCACTTCTCTGATCATCGCCAAATCATAAGTCGTGCGTCTCTTTAATCTTTCGGCTTCCAATAATTTCCCTTCCTTCTGAAATTTTGCCAATTGTTCATTAAGTTCCTGTTTAATATTCACAAGCGCGCGTTTCGAATCTTCGTCGGCGGTGATAAAATGTTTGGCGGGGAAAAGATAGAAAGCTTCCATCTCTTTGAGGATAATTCGAGAAACCGCGTCTATTTTAAAAATCTTTCCGACCCTTTCGCCGTCTATCTCTATCCTATAAATGGTGCGTTCCGAAACCGGCATAATTTCAATCGCGTTGCCGAGCGCGCGAAATGTCCCTGACTTCACATCGGAATTGGTGCGAGAATAGTGGATGTTGATAAGCGCGCGGATGAAATCCGCGCGCGCAATATTCTGCCCTCTTTCTACTTTAATGTTTACCTTTTCATACTCCTCCGGATTACCAAGACCGTAGATACAGGAAACGGAAGCCACAATAATTACATCTTTTCTGGTCAGAAGTGCTTGGGTAGAAGCATGACGCAGACGTTCAATTTCTTCGTTAATCATCGCTTCCTTTTCAATATAAGTATCCGTGACCGGCAAATAAGCTTCCGGCTGATAATAGTCGTAGTAGGAAACAAAATAGTGAACGGCGTTGTCGGGAAAAAATTCCCTATACTCTTGCGCTAATTGTGCCGCTAGAGTTTTGTTGTGAGCAATAACCAAGGTTGGTTTCCCTATCTTTTCTATAACATTGGCAACGGTGAAAGTCTTCCCCGATCCAGTCACGCCTAAAAGGGTCTGATATCTTAAGTTTTGCTTGATCCCGTTTATCAGCTCTTTAATAGCCTTAGGTTGATCCCCCGCCGGCTTGAACTCTCTGTGTATTTTAAAAACTGACATCTAGCTATGATACTCCTTTAGAAATTCTTTTTTAAATGCGAGAAAAGTGTCATTTAAAATACCCTCACGCATACGTTTGACCAAATTAATGATGAAGTAGAGATTGTGCATCGAACCGAGCGTGCCGCCGAGCATTTCGTGCGCCCGGTAAAGATGACAAAGATAAGCACGCGAATAATTTTTACACACTTCACATTCACATTTTGAATCAAGTGGCCCCATATCTTCTCTAAATTCTGCGTTTCTGATATTTATTTTACCTTTAGACGTGTAGAGAGTGCCGCCGCGACCATTGCGGGTCGGCGCCACACAATCAAAGAGGTCCACGCCATTCTCTACCCCCATAAACAAATCCTCCGGTTCGCCTATTCCCAAAAGATGCCTCGGCTTCTCTTTCGGTAAAATTTCATTGACCCACTTGACCGCAGTTTCCATATCTTTTTTGGCAAACGAACCGCCGATGCCAAAACCGTCAAAATCAAGCTTACCGATAAACTCCGCCGATTTTTTGCGAAGCGCTTCTTCCCTGCCTCCTTGCACAATGCCAAACAAAGCCGGCACAGAGGCTAAACCTTTGGAATGTTTAAGGTTTAACCTCTGATGATATGCCAAACTTCTTTCGGCCCAACGATGAGTACGTGCCAATGCTTCTTCTTGATATTGATAATCCTCCGCCGGAGAAGTACACTCGTCGAAGGCAAAAATTATATCGGCGCCGAGGTCATGTTGAATCTCGATAGACTTCTCCGGTGTAATGTAATGAAGAGAACCGTCAATGTGGGAACGAAAGGAAACTCCATCTTCGGATATTTTAACTAAAAAGGGAGTAGTATCAAAAAAATCCTCGTCGCGTCGGAGCCCGCCACTTGCGGGTAAAGCGCGAGGATTTTTTTGATCTGCAACCTTAGAAATTCCCTTACCATACGCCGCCCCGAGGGAAAAAACTTGAAAACCGCCGGAATCGGTCATCAAGGGTCCGGACCAATTCATAAACTTGTGTAACCCGCCGAAACTTTTGACACGTTCCGCACCCGGTTCAAGATAAAGATGATAAGTGTTTGCTAAAACCACTTCGGCGCCAATAGATTTGACCTGCTCCGGCATCAGCGCTTTGACTGTGGCTTTTGTCCCTACCGACACAAAAGCGGGCGTGTGAATGATTCCATGCGAAGTTTCCAAAATCCCCGCCCGTCCCAGCCTTTTCTCAAGTCTCTTTTCTTTAGAAAATTTTATAGCCACTATCTCTTAGTAATAATAGATTTTTTGTAAACATCGAGATGCTCTAACGCCACACCGGTGCCTTTGGCGACGCAGAAATACGCGTCCTTAGCCATGACGGCCTTCACACCGGTACGACGAAACATCAGTTCGGGAAAATTTCGCAGTTGAGAAGAACCGCCGGTCATAATAATGCCGCGGTCGATAATGTCGGAAGAAAGTTCCGGCGGAGTATCTTGCAAAACTTCTTTGACTGCCTTGACCATCTCACGCAATTCTTTTGAAATGGCTCTGACTATTTCATTGGTCTTTATCTCAACGGTGCGCGGCAAACCGAGCACGAAATCTCGCCCCTTTACCATCATCGATAATTCTTCATCAAGCGGTATGGCCGAACCGATAGTGATCTTGATATCTTCGGCCGTTTTGTCTCCGATGACCAAGTTATAATTCTTTTTAATATAATCGGCGATAGCGGTATCAATCTTGTTTCCTGCCACCTTGACCGAAGTGGAAGCTACAATACCCCCAAGAGAAATAACCGCCACATCAGTAGTGCCACCGCCGATATCAACAATCATGTGGCCGGCCGCTTCTTGAATAGGAATGCCGGCGCCGATGGCGGCCAGAATCGGCTCCTTGACAACATAAGCATTTTTAGCCCCGGCCTTGATGGCCGCTTCTATCACGGCTCGCCGTTCGGTGGAAGTGACACCGGCCGGCACCGAGATCAAGACATCCGGCTTGAAAAAATTCCATTTGCCAAGCGCCTTGTCTATATAGTAGCGAAGCATCGCTTCCGTCACCCGATAATCCGCGATGACGCCATCTTTCATCGGCCGATAAGCAATAATGCTCTCCGGCGTCCGCCCGATCATATTTTTTGCCTCCGTGCCAATGGCAAGAATTTTATTATCTTCAGAAACCGCCACTACCGACGGTTCATTAAGCGTAATACCTTTGCCCGGTACGAAAACCAGAATGTTGGTGGTGCCAAGATCAATGCCGAGCTTATTTGCCATAATGAAAGATGAAAAGTATGCTTTCAGCACGTATGATACTATAATTCCATAATAGGATGAAATCTCTGAATGAAAGTTTAAACAGCCGTAACCTCAAAGAGTTTCTCAAACATCCGCGCTTGAAAATGCTTGATGAATTCCACAAACGTATAAACGCCGAAAGAAAAGCCTCTGACATGAAAGCGTTACCCGTCAGGGCAATAGCGGTCAAAACATCTCATCTGTCCGTTGAGGACTTGGCGTATTTGTTGAAAAAGTGTTCCCAGAGTTCCAATTTTTCTCGCTGTTTTTTTGGTATGCTAAAAGTTCGAATAGATAAATAATCGAATGCAACGAATAACTACAAATAAGAATGTGATTTATTCAGAACTATCATACAAAATTACAGGTATTTTATTTGAAATACATAATGAATTAGGAAGATTTGCTAGAGAAAAACAATATGGTGATTTATTAGAAAAAAGACTGAAGGCAGAAAATATTAAATATCAAAGAGAGCATCGCATCGGTGATTATGGCAACATTATAGATTTCTTAATAGAAGGAGATGAGGAAATACTGCTAGAATTAAAGACGGTTAGATTTTTAACCAGAGACCACTTCCGCCAGATGCAGAACTATTTACAGCAAACTCGGATAAAACTAGGTCTTCTTATAAATTTCAGCGATAAGTACCTTAGTCCCAAGAGAGTCCTTCTTATAAAATGAAGTATCCTGGTGACCAAAAAGAATACACCGTAATTCCAATAAAAGAAGCCCTTGAATTAATGCGACACGAGAATCCTAATACTAGAGCTATACAGCTAGAGAATTGTAATCATGATTTTGAGAATTGCGAAGAAAAATTGTCTGACATAGTATTGGGATTCATTCGTAGTAATTCGTAGATTCGTATACAATGGCCTATTCGCACTTATGACTGAAATTCTACAAAAAGACGCTTCGGTGCTTAGAAAACGCGCTCTGGACGTGTCGATTAAAAGTATCGGTTCCAAGAAAATTCGGACTATTTTAAACAGAATGAAAAAGGCGTTGAACGCCGAAGAAGACGGCGTGGCTATCGCCGCGCCGCAGATCGGAGAAAGTCTCCGAATTTTCATAGTCTCCGGCAAAGTGTTAAATCTCATTAAGAAACCGAAAGAGGCGGACGCGGGCAAGGTGCCCAAAGATATTATTTTCATTAATCCGGAGATAATCAAATTTTCTAAAAAGATGAAAAAAAAAGAGGAAGGATGTCTGTCTATACGTTACCTCTATGGACAAGTCAAGAGAAGTGACAAGGTAATCATCCGGGCTTATGACGAAACTGGCAAATTCTTTGAGCGAGGAGCGTCCGGACTTCTGGCTCAAATTTTTCAACATGAAACAGACCATTTAAACGGCATTCTTTTTATCGATAAGGCGGAAAATATCAGAGATATGCCACCTGCGAAGAAAATAAAATTTGTTTTTTTTGGTTCCTCTCAGATCTCTCATTATGTACTAGAGGAATTGGAAAAGACCGGGCTTACTCCCTTACTCAAAATCAGTTCAGCAAAAGAACCTCTGTCAATAGAAGAATTAAGGAAATTGGATGCGGATGTCTTCGTGGTCGCATCCTTTGGCAAAATTTTGCCGAAGGCATTGATAGAATTGCCCAAGTTTGGAACATTGAATGTGCATCCATCACTTTTACCGCGATTGCGCGGGCCGGCACCGATCCAAAATATGATTCTTTCTCGTGATGAGAAACCGGGTGTGACTATCATGAAAATAGACGAGAAAATGGACCACGGTCCGATCTTGGCACAAATCGAAACCCCGATTATCCCATGGCCGGATCATTGTCGAGTAGTGGTCGAGAAGCTTGGTCGAATTGGGGGTCGAATGCTTACAATACTTTTACCCAAATGGCTAAATGGCGAAATAAACGAAAGGGCCCAAGATGACACTCAGGCAAGTTATACCCGGCTTATTAAAAAAGAAGACGGTCTTTTAAATTTAAATGACGACGCGGAGACCAATCTAAAAAAAGTCTTGGCGTATAGCACGTGGCCGGGTGCTTATATGTTCTACACGAACAAATGGGGCAAGAAAATTAGAGTGACAGTAAAAGATGCGCAAGTGACCAATGGCCTATTCTCCCCCACTACAGTTATCCCGGCCGGCAAGAAAGAGATGTCCTGGCAAAGTTTCCTAAGGGGCAACTAAATGCTTGTGATAGTCACACGAAGATCCGCTTCGATTCTGACCAGCCAAAACAAAATAAGGGCCGAAACTAATCCCCCGGCCAAAACGGCAAATGAGACCCATGGCATCGCTTTTTGTTTCAAATAATTCATTTTCTTTTTTTAAAACTACTAATAATTCCCTTCATCACATTCTTCATCATACCGGCACTTCTGCGCGCGAGAGTCTCTCGCCTGCCTTTCAATTGTAACACATTATGGACTATCTCATCTTTAACCACATCAATAGCCGCGTAGAGATCTTCCATTTCTGAGACGGCATATGCGTCCAAATTCGTACCGATAATATGAACCTCGGCCCGGAAGATATTTCCTGCTTTATGATGGCGGGTACTCTTACCCACCTCAACTTGCGCTATGGCGCTTGGACCACTTTGCTTATCTAAATATTTTTCGATTGTAGAAATTCTTTTATAGGCATAATCAGAAATGGCTTGAGTAAGTTCTATACCCGTTGCTTTGATATTGATTTGCATTCTTCAATTATACTATCAGTCAAACAACTTGATAAGATACGGGTCGATGTCGCGTTGGTCTAAATCATAAAAGTATTTGTTTTCTCGATGAAGCATTTTGGCCAACTCCACTCCGACAAATCTCCAGTGCCAAGGTTCAAATTTATAATAACTATTATTCTCCGGATAAGAAAGCGCGAAACCATATTTATAAGCGTTGTCTTTAAGCCATTGATACGCGGGATCTGTTTGAAATTTCGAGAATGTTGCTCCCGCGTTAGAAGTGGTGAAATCCGCCGAAGTGCCGAGTTGATGTTCCGAATATCCTTGGTCGGCAGAAAACTGGTTGGCTGTGCCGGCGCCATATATCACTTTGTATTCTGATTTGAGAGCGGCTTGAGTGTCAAAAGAGCGAAAAGCGGAAACGACAAGGAGATCTATATTGTCGGCATGGGCGTTTTCCAAAAGTCTTTTGAGAAATGACCAGACATCGTTATGAATAAGAAGATTGCCGCCATTCTGCGCAAAAATATAGGCCTCGTCTATTTGAGTAAGTTTTGCCGGTACATAATTTTCGTTCAGAAAATACACTTTGGAATATTTTTTAAGAAGCTCTTTGTCTGTTTGGGCTAATTTCTCTAACGTGCCGACCGTCTGGCCAATGTTACTGATCTGGCCTTGAAACGAATCTATAATGGATTGTTGGTATGCGGATAATTCAGAGAGGTTGAGCTTATCTTTCTCGACTTTTTCCAATTGAATTTGCAGTGTTGAATTGTTGTTTTCCACCATCTTCAATTCATTGCCCAGCAGTCGATACTGATAAGCTACATAACCAGCGAGAACTAAGGCTGCAATACTGAAGATTAGAATAATCAGTTGTATATCTAATTTGTAGCCGCCTAATTTGAAGTGGGTAAGATCTTTCACCCCCCTATTCTAACATTTGTGATCTAGATTAGTTACCTTTTTCTCAATCCTTGGTACGAAAGATAGCCAGCCAGGATAACCGCAATCCAACTTAACCACATCGGCACTACGAAAGTGCTTATGTTTGCTGGCCAGCCATTCAATATCCTCAATAGATGCAGAACACCGATAGCCAGGAAAATGACACCGGTAGTTGAATAATATGCTTTTGAACTCATAAGTATTTGATTAATGTCTAAAAACCCACTATTATTCTACCTGCCCGCAACGCCTGAGCAAGCTCGGCTTGCGATGGCCGGCGGGCCATTATGTTAATAACTTAAATATGTTCTATACTTACGTCTTAAGAAGTGGTATGGATAAGAAATTATATATTGGTTGGACAGACGATCTTAGAAATAGAATTCGTAAGCATAGTGCTGGATTGGTCAAAGCCACTAGGGATAGAAGACCATTTACTCTGGAATACTATGAAGCTTGCTTAAGTAAAGAAAGGGCGATAAAAAGAGAGAAGTATTTCAAGACAGGATTCGGAAGAAATTTCTTGAAATCAAGAATATAAATATTCCGCGATAGCTCAGTTGGCAGAGCGCCTCGCTGTTAACGAGGATGTCCCAGGTTCGAGCCCTGGTCGCGGAGCCAAAGAAGACAATACGAACTCATTTTTTGAAGATGAGAGGGTTCGCTCGC
>CAZYVS010000003.1:0-12041 GCA_964651655.1 uncultured Candidatus Saccharibacteria bacterium
CCACGCCGATCATTATTGAAAATCGGCTTTATGTCGGGGCCAATGATGGCCGTCTTTACGAAATTGATCCAGAAAATAGCAAGGAAATCAGTTTTTTTCAAGTGGCAGAAAGAATTACAAACAGACTAGCATACAACGCGATTACCAAAAAATTTTTCCTACCCACGTATGCTAATGAGGTTTATTGTTTGACAAAGAAATAAGATCTTCGTACGTCTCTCTTTTTCTAATATACTCGACTTCACTGTTCTCTCTGATTAAAATGACAGCGGGGCGAGGATGAATGAATTGTTCTGAACGTGATATAGAATATGCTCCGGCATTTGAAACTAGAATTTTGTCCCCCATATTGATATGGGGGAGATCAATTTTTTTACTAAGATAATCTGGCGGAATACAGGAGTTGCCCATGATATATGTTGGATAAGTTTTATCTTCCAAGTTCTCACTATCTGACAAAAGTTTTATATGTTTCTCATCAGATATAGATTTCAGAATAGATGTTTTACTGGAATCAACAGTGGCAATTTGTATCGAGTGTAAATTTTTCTTAGTTTTTAAGAATAGATTAGTAAATAAATTGTGGTTTCTATTTTTATCCCGTGGCACTTCAATGAATTTAGAATTTAAAACTGTTGTGATAAAAGTACCAGCCTCATCGACCAAATACCGACCCGGCTCTACGATAAGATACGGTTTTTCTTCCGGAAACTTTTTTAATAAAACGTTCACAATAGGTCTTATGTATTCTTCAATATCGGGGACATTCCAGAAAATTTTCTTCGCAAATCTGGTTCCGGGGACTAAAAAACCTCCACCAAAATTAATATATTTGACAGAATCGCCCCATTTTTTTTCTATGGCTATTGCGCAATCGGATAAAAGTTCAGCGACACATTTATAATTATTAGGTTTTATCACAGAGCTTAGATGTATGTGTAATCCCGCAATGATGCATTGAGGATATTTATTTTTTACTTCATCTACGAAGTGCAATACTTCGCCATTTTCTAGATTAAAGCCAAAACGTTGATGAGAAAAAGAACGAGTGGAAGTATTAGTCCGTATGCCTATTTTTATTTTTTTATCCTTTAATTTTTCAAATGGGATGGAGAAAAATTCATCTCGACTGTCGATATTTACCATAGCCCCATTTACCAAAGCTTCTTCCAGAGATTCTTTTGATTTATCCGGACCGTTATAAATAACTTCCTCATCCCTGTAACCCAGTTTCTTCACCAGCCAATATTCAAAACTTGACACTACTTCAGCCAAAACTCCGCAACCTTTCAAAATTGAGATTAGGGTGGGTAAATAATTTGTTTTGACCGAATATGCAACCTTATTTTTCGGATAAACTTTATCCAGGGTTTCCTTGATTTTTTTGTATTTTTTCCTTACAATATTTTCATCAAAAACCAGAAGCGGAGACCCGTGATTTTCTATGAGATGAGTAACAGATTCCTTATTGAAAAAATGGAGTGATTTCTTTATGAACATATCTCATTCCTTAATCTATCAATTTAGTATATCCTTTTATATATTCAAGAATACCACAGTAAGATAAAAAATGATTAAAATCTTAATAGTTGGCCGTAATGGTAGCGACCATGCTCTTGCGTGGAAACTTCATCAATCTGTGAAAGTAAGTAAAATTTACTTTGCTCCCGGAAATGCTGGCACCGTAACTCTGGGAGAAAATATTCCGCTCATCAAAATTAGCGAGATTGTGGAGTGGTTGAAAGCAAACAGTGTGGATTTGGTGATAACCAATGAGGCGTTATATTTAAAAGATGGGTTAGCAGATGAGATTGGGAAACTCGGTATTCCCTTTTTCGGGCCGACAAAAGCGGCTGCTCAAATTGAATGGTCAAAATCGTTTGCTAAAAAATTTATGCAGGCAGAGGGGATTCCGAGTGCCGCATTTGAAATTTTCTCTGACGTTGAGCAGGCAAAACAATATATTAAGAATAGACGTTTCCCATTGGTTATAAAATCTGATGGTTTGGCGTTTGGGCCCGGCACCATTATTGCGGAAAATCTTCATGAGGCAGAATTAGCTCTTTGCGACTTGATGGAAAAAAAAATATTTGGAAAAGTGGGCGAGGTTGTCATTATTGAAGAATTTTTGGAAGGGCGAGAAATTTCTATACATGCTTTTTGCGATGGTGAAAATACTATACTTTTTCCACCATCACAAGATCATAAACGGCTTTTAGATGGCGATAAAGGGCCAAATACTGGAGGTATGGGAGCTATCGCACCGGTTTCTTGGGTAACATCTGAAATAATGCATGAAATTAAGGAAAAAATAGTTTTGCCGACTCTCAAGGGACTCAAGAGGATGGGCAGACCATTTATTGGTGTTCTATTCCCTGGGGTTATAATAACCAAGAAGGGACCAATTGCTCTGGAATTAAACGCAAGGTTTGGGGATCCAGAAACGCAGTCGTATATGCGAATTTTAAAAAGCGATTTATTAGACATATTACTTGCGTGCATTAATAATAATCTTCTAAATATTTCTATAGAATGGACTGGTCAATATTCATGTTGTGTGATAGCGGCTACCGAGGGGTATCCAAAAACATTCAGAAACAGGATTAGAATAAATGGTATTGCGAACCCCAGATCCAACTCAGATGTTGTCGTATTTCAATCTGGAACAATAGTTAGAGGCGATAGTATTATGGTAAATAGCAGGGCGCGAGTGCTTGGAATAAGCGCAATTGGTCATGATTTAAATGCAGCCATAAAAAAAGCCTACGGGGCATTAAAGGAGATAAAATTTGATGGGATACAATTTAGAACTGACATCGGGATGAAGGCCTTAACATTTGCGTCACATGACACAACAAGAAAAAATTGATTTTCTTATTTCCCCAGGAAACTTTTTTCCTGTGAATATAAGGCGTGCGGCACTATTTGGAAATATGGAATTTATCGCTGCTGCAGAGAAATATTTGGATATTCTAAAAGAGTCAAATTTTTGGCCGAAAGAGGAGATTGAACAAATTCAAATACGAAGACTTAGAAATCTTTTGGGCAGTATTAGTAAAAGATCCCATTTTTGGGCAGATTATCTCATAAAAAATGGCGTCAATTTTGAGAATCTATTGAATTTGAGTGATCTTAAATATTTACCGGTCTTAAGGAGAGATAAACTTGCTGATTTTGGTAATAAAATTTATCTCTCTCCTCTTCCCGAAGAACTGCCTGTTTTTAGTATGTTTTCCAGTGGGACGACTGGAGTGCCCTTCACAATGTTTTTTAGTGAAAGAGAGAAGTTAATTAATTTCCCTTTTCATTTTCGTCATCTGCAGTTTCAGAAACAAACCTTACGACAAATGCTTTCCAGGAAATCTTATGTTATGTTGGGGTTACCGGGCTTTCGACATTTATTCGAGAAGGATTTTTTTGATAATACTTTTACATTGTTACGGCCATCTGATTTATACGAAAAAGAGATACGTAAAAATATATATAGAAAGATTCGCGATGCCGCCCCCGCTTTTCTTTTTGGATACGGTTCGCTTATTGCGAAGCTAGCTCAATTTGTTTCTGAAGACGGAGTAGAACTTCCACTTTTTGCCGTCCGAATTACAAGCGAACCGATTTCATCAGTAGAACGTGATTTGATAAGACAAGTATTTAACGCGCCCTTGGTAGAGAGTTATATTAGTACTGTTGGGGGAAATATTGGTTTTTCTTGTACTGATAAAGAAGGTTTTTTTCATATAAATTCTGAGGCCGTTTTTCTTGAAGCTCTTGACGAAAATGGTAACTCTGTTCCAGAAGGCAAGGAGGGAGAATTGGTCATAACGTCGGCCGTATCGACTATTACACCAGTGATCAGATATTCACTAAATGATATGGGAAGCTTATTTTCGCATAAATGTTCATGCGGCAGCAATCTTTCTCTTGTCAAATTTAGTGGTCGCCGAGGTTTTGACCTTTGTTTACCAAGCGGTAGAAAAATTAGAAGCATTACTCTACATAGCAGAGCATTATTGATAGATGCAGGATTAAGCCGATTAGCAAAACAATTTCAATTTATCCAAAATAGGCTGGACAGCCTCCTGTTATTGATTGTGCCAAGGCGGAAAATTAGTGATGTAGATGAGATAAAAATTAGATTAGCTATCACCGAATTATTTGATGAAGAAAAAATGAATATTGAAATTAAATGTGTGGATGTTATTCCAAGTAGAAATGGCCACAAACCATCATTTTTCATTCCCCTTTCTGAAATTCAGAAATAACACGATAGACTAGACCGAAGATCTTTTTCGACAAAAATAAATAGGGAAAGATTCGGATGAATAATCAGAAGCATATTCACGTGTTATTAATGAAAATTCTTTGAATAGGTTTGTTTCAACCTCATTCTTAGTTTGGGTAATAAACGGTAAATTGAGTTCGGTTCGTCTCGAAATCATATTGACTATTGCCCTTAGGAATTCCAAGTTTTTTTCATCAGAAGTATTATATTGTAATAATTCTTTTGTGATTGTGTGTGGAGGAGTAGTTTGAGTTTTTTTATCTCTTAGGTAATCTCTTAATCTATAAAGCAAGACGAATCTTTGTTCGGTAGTATTTTCAAAAGTTTTAGAAGTTAAAATTTCTTCAATAATTTTTTGGGGGTTTTTATTGTCAAAATTTGTATTGCATAAATACATTCTTCCTATAAATTTTCCGCCTTGTTTCAAGAGCGATGAAAGTTTTTTAACAAAAAGTGGCTGTTTGTCTATTTCAATTTGTGTAAAAACCATATCTCCTACAATATAATCAAAAGATTCTGATTCAAGAGGCATATCTAACCAATTCGATTTAAGCCACATTTCATTTTCTACATCAATATTAATACCGAGTTTATCAAGTGCTCTCAAACTATTCTCAATTGTTGTAAACGAAAAATCAGCTATCACGTAATGTTTGAAGCCCACTTCGCTTAATAAAGAACGCAATAGGGGAGTGGAACCAAGTAAAAGTACTTTTCTATCATTTCCATCATTTGTTAAGTATTTCTTATAAATTTTCAAATCACCCCTGGATGGGTTTACTGGTGATATATACAGGTTTCGGATGTAGCCATTGTTATCCCAAAATAATTTTGACTGTTCGTGGTGAGAAAGCTCGTTTGCCAAGATTTTTGTAATAAGCCCTCGAATATATAAAAGGTCTCTATTCGAAAACCATTTCAATATGGGATAAATTAGGCGCATAATATAATATAAATAGTATATATTAAATTTATAAAAATGACTGAAGAAGAAAAAGATATTTTAATAGGAAATTTTTTTAATTCATTGCCTCGCTCTATCAATTTGAAAAATCTGCTAGATAATGAAGTTTTTATTAATTGGTTTTTGCCAAGATTGAAACTCATAAAAGAAATCCAGCATTGGTCTCAAGAGAAAATTAATGAACTTGTTGAAATCAAACTAAGACATTTAATCAATCATTTAAATAGTAATTCTACCTTCTGGCGAACGCGCTTTGATAAATACTCTTTAGATATAGAATCTCCTCATATTTTTGACGAACTGCTTAAATTACCAGTTATAAATAAAACAAATTTAATTGAGTGTGGTGATGCATTTTTAATCTCAAACAATGATTCTGTAACAACCGATCACTATACAAGTGGAACTACCGGCGCCCCATTGAGAGTGAGAATTGATGAATTTGAAAGTATCAGAAATGAACTTGTATATACTTTTGAGCCAGATGCTTTTGAATCTCGCAAGGTTGACGAACTCTTGCGTCGGAAATTTATCCTTTTGCTGGGGAGAAGAGCGCCGAGACAGTATGATCCTTATTCCGAATTTTTTCCTCTTGACATGTTTTCTTCTATAGATAACAAAAATACAAGACAACAAATATATAATAAGATTCTTGAAAATTCTTACATTTATCTGTTCGCTCATTCTTCGGTAATTTTAGAATTAATGACATATGTTAGAGAAGATGATATAAAACTTCCTGTTATTGCCAATCTTTCAGGCGAAGCACTCTCATCTGAAGAAGAGAGATTTATTTATGAAATAACAGAAGTCCCCATAACTTCTGCCTACAACTGTAAAGAATCCGGGAAAATTGGTACAAAATGTCTAATAAATATCGGAAAGAATCTATATCATGTATATCGGGAACGTGTGTTAGTGGAAATCCTTGATGATGATGGCAATCAACTTAAGAATGATGAAGAGGGCAATATTGTGTTGACAGTATTGGATAGAACGACAATGCCCATTGTGAGATACGCTACCGGAGACAGGGGTAAACTTTTATTAAAATTGTGTTCGTGCGGAAGACTTTCTCCACTTTTAGAATTACAAGGAAGACAAAAGGATGTTATCTTGTTACCCGACGGTGGCACTTTTAGCGTTCTTTTATTTCGCACACTTTTGGTAAAAGAACTTGGATTGGAGAGCATGACAAAATATCAAATTATACAAAAAACAAAGAATTTTATACAAATAGATTTTATTTCTCGCAAAAACTTTAGTTCGGATAAATTGTCAATTGTTCAGTCAACTTTGGAAAATGTTTTAAAAAATAAAATTAAAATTCATATAAGGGAAGTTGACCGAATCGAGAATTATCCAAGCGGAAAAAATAAAGTTTTTGTTTCATTCTTAGAAATGCAAAAATCCTAGAAAATTTAATAACAAAATAAGCGGGGCCTTCGTTTTAAGGAAGACCCCGCTGTTGGTCAGTTGGAATCTAAATAATTAAGAGTTATCTAGGAGAACGAACGCCCACCACGACACAGTTATTATCAAAAAGGTGGCCGTGATATTGCAAGCCGAGCCCCAAGCCTCCAGGGTAGCGATACAGGTATATCAGTCGTCCCGAACCGAAAGAATCCCACCAAGGTTCGTGCGGGAAAACAAGGTATGGCTTCTTAACGGGAACGCTCACCCTCTTGTACTGTTGGGCTAAACGGATAGCGTGTTCGTAAGAAGGCGCCAGCAATCCAGCCTCTGACAGAATGGCCGAGCAGTCAAAAAAATTGAATTTTTTGTCCGGATCAATAACTTCCAATTCATTAAGACGCAAGGTCTCTCTGGGCTTGAGCGGAAAATTGAACTGGTTGATTAACTTGTCAAACGGAGATCCTAGGCTGGCCACGATTGCATCGGTTGTTTCTGCGCCACCCACCTTTACTTGGAAAACCGAACGGTTAAAGAGCATTGGCGTTTTCATCATCATCTCCTTTTTTAGAGTGATTTTTTACTACACTGTTTCTTGTTCCGTCTGGGCGCAGACTATCATATAAGTCCAATAAAATCAAGTGCGTGTGAGTTATACACACATAATTCTTGTGTTCTTATAAAAATATATTGATCACATGGGAAACTCTGACAGCGGAAAAAATAAAATGTTTATTTCGTTGGAAAAATATGAAAAATTGGGAATAGGGGATTACTCGATATAAAAGAGGGCCTTCTTTCTACCGTGAAAGAAGGCCCAGTCTATGTTTATTGTGGGGGCTGAAAGAGAAAGCGCTATAGGTTCAGGTTCGTTTTCTCAGGATGATCCCTTGATTGATGAGGTTTCCTTCTGGGGTCTTTCGAATACTGTACACGGTTGTTGTCCCCTTATAGACCGTAACCCTAATCGTATCACCGTTAATCTCACCAGTCATTTGACCCCAACCGACCTGCCTGAGCTTATCGTTACGGCTTTCTTGCCAGCCGACAATTTTGTTGCCGTCAACCACCTCAAACTTAAATGTTTGCTCCCAGTTGACACCTTTTCCATTCCACACGCCGTTCAGCCAGCTGTAAGCTGGATTGCCCGGAAGATGGTTTGTTGTCGCGCATCCGGCCCACACTAACCCTGCCAACATTAAAACTCCTACCAACAAGTTACGCTTTTTCATCGCATCCTCCTTTTTTGATCGATTTTTACCGCGCTCAATTCTAATTGCACCCTATCATATAAACTCCATAAAATCAAGGTGCGGTTATGCACATATATTCTTTTATGTTCCTGTGAAAATATATTGCTAAGTGTTATCATTGTGGTATGGATCAAGAGCCTCAAGAAACAAAATATTCGAAAACTCTCATATTGTCTCTGTTAGTTATACTTGTCGGGGCTATTGGGTATTATTTTTATGCTTCTTATGAGCCGCCGGTAAATCACTTAATTGAAGGGGTACCGTATTATGGTGTATACAATCTGTATCCGGACTTCACTAGTTCCTCAATATCTATTGCTACAATCCTGCGATATTACAATGATGAACGAGTGTCACTTGGCGAACTTAAAAGTCAGTTCCCTGATTGGCGGCACGATACAGACGATCTGTCCAATTTTCAAAAATCGTTAGGATTTTTTGAAGATCAAGGATATGAAACTTTCAGTATTAAACTCTTAGACGATAAATATAAAAATAGAAAAATTAACGAGATAAAGAGATACATCAATAAAAATATTCCGGTAATTGTAATTCAGCAAAAGCGTCTTGATACGAAAAGTGACGATATAGAGAGATTTGGGTGGAGGGTGGTTATTGGCGTATTTGACGACAAAAAAGAAATAATTGTTCATGACGCAAGTTTGGGGAATAATTATGTGTTTTCGTATGCTGATTTCGAAAAATTATTTGTCCCGGGTGCTTCAAGAATGCTTGCGTTTTGGCCGAAAAATGAATTATCGCAAAGCTTATCTAAACCAGGAACCGGTCAGCCATATCCTGAAAGGTTGCCTATTATGGAGCAATCTTACGACATTTTTGGTGCCGCGGGACGTGCCAGAGCGGCTGCGGCCGCCGCAGATGCCCTGTGTTCAAGTGTTGATTATAATGACAATCCTACTTCCAAACAGATCAATGAATTTGTTAAATTACATAAAGAATCAATTAGATATAGAGACGAAGTAATCAACCACCCCATGTTTGGGAATATGTCTAAAATTTTTCAATTCAGAAATAAATTTTGGAAAGCACGGTCACTCGTACTAATAGGCGAAACATCAAAAGCCAGAGAGCTCTTATTAAATGAACTCATTCCTGTCAACAGAAATCTTAACGAGACAGCTGAAGGATTTGAATTAGAAGTTGATTTATCTGAAGCCACGGAATCGAGTCGGTATTCAAAAGTTATTGATGGTCAAATGCCTGCTATTTATGAGGTATTAATGATTTCCTATCGCTATGAAGGTAAATATAAAGAGGCCGTTGAAGCGTATATACCATATTTCACACTTGCTCCTAATGATGAAGACGCGTTAAAATACCTCGCTTTCTTACGCGATGAGTTGCGTGACCCCGCTCTAAGGAAGATTCCAAAAGGAGTCAAATGCATGGGCGGAAGAAGCATGATAAAATAAAAAAATGAAGAAAGCCTTTAGATTGTTTAAATATGTGATCTTGGGCGCAGTTTTTGTCGCGTTTGCTTTCTTGCGCGAGGTTTCCGGATGGGGTCCCGATAAACCGCTAGATGCTAAGAAATTATCCAAAGACGACCTAAACAAATTATTCTCACAAATTCCCAAGGCTAATGCCGATGTGGTTGGCGGTGGTGGTGGCGGTGACGGTGGTGGCGGCGACGTCGGCGATGACGGTGATGATGATGGTGGTGGTGATGGCGATTGAGCGAATACTACAAATGAATGCATAGAAAAGGTTTTTATGTCTGGATTTTAATCCTCACGGTTTTGGTGTTCGGATTTTTGTTTTTGCAGGACGCGATCGCAAAGATAGCGTGGCAAAAATACCGCAACGCGGAGACGGCGATTGTTTTGACAAAAGACGCCAAGCTCGCGCTGGAAATTGGGAATTATTATTTTAATGGCCCCGGCGGGTATGATTTGAAAAAGTCCGAGCAAGCGTTTAAAAAAGCGGTTGCAATTAACGATAAGATTCTCTGGGGACATTATCAATTGGCCCGCGTTTATTTTGTGAAAGGCGAGAAGAATAAGGCGCTTGAAGAAATCAACAAGGAACTCGCCGCGAATCCCGAAAATCTGCGCTCGCTTTACGTCCGTGGACTGATTTACGGATCGTCCGGAAAATTAGCGGAAGCGGAAGTTGATTTCAAACGTTTTGTCGTTTGGTTTCCTTCGGAATGGGCGGGGTATAACGATCTGGCGTGGATTTTAGCCAAAGAGGAAAAATATGAAGAAGCTAAAGAGGTCTTGCTAGAGGCGCTGAAAAAGGTAGGTCGAGCCGAGAAAAATCCCTGGCTTTGGAATAGTCTGGGCGTGGCCGAGCTTAATTTAAGAGAATACGCGAACGCTAGAAAATCATTCACCAAAGCCAAAGAATCAGCAAACATGCTTTCGCTTAAAGATTGGCAGAACGCTTATCCCGGCAATAATCCCGTTGAATCAGAAAGGGGCCTTGCGGATTTTAAGCGGGCGATTGAGGAAAATTTGAAAAGAAGTTCTGTGGATAGCGAGACGTAACTAATTTTTATAGACGTAGTATTATAAATACATGAGAAAAGTCTCTCCGGCGCATATCTTTGGCCTAACTCTTATTCTTAGCGCTGTTGCAGTTTCGGGAGTTTTATTATTTTCTGACGGGAAACTAGGCGAAGCGGCTCTGGATTCCAAATTTATCGAACAGGTTGGGCTTGGCTTTATAGCTCCGGCCTGCGGGTCTTCGAGCGTAAACGATGATGAATTTATTTGCAACGCCGATGGGACCGTGACAGCCAAAATTCATTGGTATCCAGAAAAAATAGTGAATAAAACACAATGTTCGGATGGCATTGATGATGATGATTCTGGTACACCCGATGATAATTGCGCGTCGCCGCAAGATGACGGAGAAGGTGTGCCTGGACTCCAGTCAGTTCAATGCAGTGACAATATTGATAACGACGGCGATGGTTTTAGAGATTATCCGGACGATCCCGGATGCATAGGCGGACCTGGTAACAATTTTGAAGCCGCTGAAATGCCACAATGTTCCGATGGAATTGATAATCCAGTTGATGATAGCGGTGACGGCAACGTTTACTATAACGGTCTCATAGATTATCCCCAAGACCCCGGATGCGTTTCTGCGAATGATGATGCAGAAGATTACAACGTATTTGGCGGCAGCATTAATAAAACGCCAGCGTGTTCCGATGGTATTGATAATGACGGCAATTTATTGATAGATTATTCTGGGAACGACCCCGGATGCGCTTCTGCTTCGGATCCGCGAGAGTGGAACCCGATTAGCTGGTGCAAATATGTGAATTTTTTTGATGATCGCACAAATGCTAGCGGATTTACTTATTTTGGGCAAGGTACCCCATGTTACAAGGGGCCAACTGAAGGTTTTCTTTATCCGCCGCCTCCTCCATGGCCGCCACTTCCACAAAACACGGTTCAGCAGTACCGAGTTTACGCCTCTAATGAGCCTACTGCTGTCGGTGGCCACCTCTTTAACGAAGGTAACAATTTCGGCATCGTGTCTTTCACCACTCCGATTTGCGCATTATTCAACTACTCTCTCTCCAACTCCGGCACCTCAAATGTTACCAAAACGTCGGGTAATGCTTTTACTCAAAATACCATTACCAAGGCGTTGACTTCGGGAACAACAGAACCTGTCACACTTTCTCTCTCCGGTGTGCCCGGGGGGACTTCGTATTCAATTTCAAATTCGGCTTGTTCGCCGACATGCACCTCGGTTATTACTTTCACCGTTTCTCCAAGTACTCGCGCGGGTACTTACCCAATCACTGTGACAGGCTCTCCCTTGGGCAGACAGACAAATTTCAATTTAGTTATTTCAGGCAATCCTATAAATGCCACCTGTTCGGCTTCCCCGGGAATCGCGCTTTTGGGACAAACCGTCACCTGGACTGCCGCGGTCTCCGGAGGCACTCCGCCATTCACTTATTCTTGGAGCGGTACCGGCATTCCGACCAGTCCTCCACCCAGCACCAATCCGTTTAGTATCGTCTACAGCACCATTGGCCAGAAAACGGCTACCGTTACCGTAACGGATACCGACTCCGTTGCGGCCACTTGTCCCGCGGGCGTGGTTCAAGTTAATTTCAATCCCAATTTTGAAGAATTTTAGT
>CAZYVS010000003.1:12141-46536 GCA_964651655.1 uncultured Candidatus Saccharibacteria bacterium
TGTCCCGCGGGCGTGGTTCAAGTTAATTTCAATCCCAATTTTGAAGAATTTTAGTCGGCGCCTGGTTTTGTTTGTCGTTGACGGGATGATAAAATAAAATGAATGCATATTGACGATGACCAACTTGAGAGTTTCGTGATTGACTCCGGTTTAGTTTCAAAGTCTGAACTGGTGTCGGTTAAAAGTGAAATTAAGAAAAATAACGCCAGTCTCGGAGAAGCGCTTGTCAACAAAGGTGTTCTGACCGAAGACGACCTGCGCAAGACACAGGCTTATATTCTCGGCATCCCCTTTGTCGACCTGAAGAACCAGAGACTTGATTTTTCCATCCTTTCTCTCATTCCCGAACCGATTGCCAGAAATCATAATATTGTCGCGTTCAGAAAGATTGACGACAGTCTGGAAGTGGCCATGCTTGATACCGAAGATTTGACGGCCATTGACTTTGTGAAGAAAAAAGTCGGGCTTAAAATTCTGCCTCGTCTGACGGACGGCGAGTCTATGAAGTGGGCCCTGCTTTCTTATCAGAAGACGCTGAAAGCCGAATTCGGAGATATTATTCAGAAAGAAGCAAACGCGCTTAAGTCCGTTAGTGATAAATCCGGTGGCGAAGATATCAGTGAAAATGAACTCAAGAAACTGTCGGAAAACATACCAGTGGTCCGTATCGTTGACACCCTTCTGAAGCATGCCATCATTCAAGACGCCTCCGATATTCACATTGAACCGGAGGAAGACAAAGTGCTGGTGCGCTATCGAATAGACGGTATCTTGCGCGACGCCATGGTTCTGCCAAAAAATACCGCTTCCGGCATTACCGCCCGCATCAAGGTTCTTTCCAGCTTGCGGCTGGATGAAAAGCGAATGCCTCAAGACGGCCGTTTCAAAATTGACGCGGGGGGCGAGAAAGTTTCTTTCCGAGTTTCCACTCTGCCGGTGTATTACGGCGAGAAGACGGTGATGCGTCTTCTGCGCGAGTCTGTTTCCGGTTTTACTTTGGAAGGTCTCGGGTTCCACGGCCGAGGTCTGGATGATTTGCATAAGGCGCTGAAGATTACTACCGGCATGATTCTGGCCACCGGGCCGACCGGTTCAGGCAAGACCACGACTCTTTATACCATGCTCGATATTGTTAATACTCCGAACGTCAACATTTCTACTATAGAAGATCCGGTTGAATATCAGATGACGCGCATCAACCAAACACAAGTGCGTCCGGAAATCGGTCTCTCCTTTGCCAACGGTTTGCGGACTTTGGTGCGTCAGGACCCGGATATCATCATGGTGGGTGAAATTCGCGACAATGAAACGGCGGCGCTTGCCATCAACGCTTCTCTAACCGGCCACTTGGTGCTCTCCACCCTTCATACCAATTCGGCCGCGGGAGCCATACCGAGACTTCTGGATATGAAGGCGGAACCGTTCCTGCTCGTTTCCACTCTTAACATTGTTATCGCCCAGCGTTTGGTCAGAAGACTTTCATCATCTAAAACGAAGTATTTTCTAAATCAGGCCGAGCTTGCTTCGCTTGGCAATATCGTCTCGCTTGAAAGGATGCTGGCGCTTCTTAGAGAGGAAAAGATTATAGGCAAGAAAGACAATTTTGATAAGGTTCCGTTTTGGAAACCGAATCCGAGTAAAAATTCTGAAGACGGATACTCAAGCCGCATCGGCATACACGAAGTGCTTAGAGTAACGCCGACCGTCAAAAGTCTTATCATGAAAGGGGCGACGGCCGGAGAGATAGAAGAGCAGGCCAAATCGGAAGGCATGATGACCATGATTGAGGATGGCATCTTCAAGGCGGCGCAGGGCATTACCAGCATTGAAGAAGTGTTGAGAGTTGTTTCGGAGTAGGAATAGAATTTTCAATTTTCAATTTAGAAATTATTTCCCATGGCTCTCTATAAATACAAAGCTAAGAATAAAGAAGGCAAGATATACGAACGGACCCTTGAAGTGAAAAATCGTTTGGATATATATAATATTATCCGTGAAGAAGGCGGCAGTGTGGTTTCTATTCGAGAGGTCCAAAGTTGGTTTGTCCTGGCCTTTCTAAGTAATTCCTTCGGTAATATTAACGCGCATCAGAAAATTATTTTTGCCAAAAATCTGGGTCTGATGATGAGGGCCGGGCTGTCCGTCACTCGCGCGCTCTCCGTGATGGGCAAGCAATCTAAGAGCAAACCGTTTAAAAAATTACTGGCCGATCTTGAAATAAGCGTTAGTCATGGCAAAACTCTTTCGGAATCGTTAAAAAAATGGCCGAAAATCTTTTCCAACCTTTTCGTTTCAATGATTAAGGCCGGCGAAGAGTCCGGCAATGTCGCCGGCTCGCTTGAGATAATTTCCAATCAAATGGAAAAATCTTATCTTTTGGCCAAAAAAGTGCGCGGGGCGCTGATTTATCCGGCAGTCATCATCTCGGTCATGATTGTAATCGCGGTATTGCTTCTCATCTTTATGGTGCCGACCCTCACCGCCACTTTTGAAGGTCTTGGCGTAGAGTTACCTCTGGCGACTCGCATTCTTATTTATCTAAGCGATTTCTTCGTTGAGAATACTCTAGCTGTCTTATCTACGGCGGTCTTTCTGATAGCTTCCATCGTCATTTTCTGGCGCACGAGAATTGGCAGAAATCTTTCGGATGCAATATCTGTGCGCCTGCCGGCTATCGGCGAAATGGTCAAAGAATTTGAATCGGCCCGCACCGCTCGCACCCTCTCTTCGCTTCTCTCAAGCGGCGTGGAAATCGTGGTGGCGCTTGATGTTACTATTGATGTTTTGCAAAACCATCTTTATAAAAATGTTTTGATGCGAGTGCGGATGGCCATAGAGAAAGGGGAGCCGATGTCGGCTATTTTTATTGAATATGGACGACTTTATCCCCTTTTTGTCGGTGAAATGATTGCTGTCGGAGAAGAAACCGGTAAAATTTCAGAGATGCTTGCGGGTGTGGCGGATTATTATGAAGCGGAAGTTGACCAAAAAACCAAAGATCTCTCAACCATCATTGAACCGGTTTTGATGATTATTGTTGGTATTGGCGTCGGCATCTTTGCTATCGCCATGCTGGCGCCGACTTATTCGTTGGTAGATTATATATGACGATGAATGAAAAAGACGGCCTTACCCTTATCGAAATTTTGGTGGCCGTCTCCATCGTCGCGCTTGCCGTTACCATTATCACCATTTCGTTCTCCAGACTGAATTCTTCCCAGGCGCTTGATAAAAGCGCCATTTTAATTACTTCACTTTTGGACGAAGCGCGGTCGCTGACTCTATCTTCGAAGGGCGATGTCCAATACGGTGTCTATTTCGAAAATTCGCAAGCGATCTTATTCAAAGGTGCCGTTTACTCGCCGACTGATCCTGATAATGTTAGGGTCAAACCGCATGCGCTTGTGGAGTTTGGAGAGATTGTTCTCTCCGGCGGGGGCACAAGTATAATTTTTAAACGTCTAACCGGCGATACGGATCAGACGGGAACGATTAAAGTTTTTCTCAAATCTTCCCCAACCACTTTCCGCACCATTACCATTGGCGCCACAGGAATAGTAGAATTGAATTGACAGTTTGTATGAATAACTCTAATAACAGTTATGATGAGGGTCTGACGCTGGCGGAGGTGCTTGTTGCCACATCGATTATTTTGGTATTTCTCTTGGCGCTTCTTGAGGTGCACACTCTTTATTTAAAAACGGCTCTTTCCAACGGTGAGACGATTAAGGCGACGGGACTTGCGGAAGAAAGTCTGGAAGTGATGAGGTTTCTGCGGGATTCTTCCTGGAGCGCTAATATTGCGCCGCTTTCTCTCGATGTTGATTACGGTTTAGTGTTTGAGTCCGGTGTCTGGCAAGTGACTGCCAATAATATTTTGGTGGATGATACTTTCGAAAGGACCATCGTGCTTTCGGCGGTTTACCGAGATTCTTCCGGAGACATTGTTTCTTCAGGAGGGACTCTTGATCCGGATACTTTATTGCTTATATCCAATGTCTCTTGGCCAAATAGAGGAGCGACTACGACAAAATCCATCTCGACTTATCTCACTAATTTATCAGATATATAAAATGGCGTATCCACCTAAACATCGCGGTCTTGTCTGTAGGTCTACGATCAAAGGATTTACCATTGTAGAAATGCTTATCTATATTGCTATTTTAGTTCTGATTCTGGCTGTCATTATGAGCGTGGTCATTTCCATGGTTCGTTCGGGGCGGATTATCAATGCTTTAAGAAATATTGAAACTTCGGCTATCATGAGTACTGAACGCCTGGCTAGAGAGTTGCGACAGGCGGAAAGTGTCAACGTCGGTTCAAGTATTTTTGGTTCAGACCCCGGGAAACTTGTGCTCGAAGGTGTTGACTCGCTCGGCAATCCGCGTACGGTCGCATTCCATCTCTCTTCCGGGACGCTCATGCTTTCTGAAAATGGAGTGGATACGGGCGCCCTTTCTCAATCGAACGCTCGGGTTAGCAGTTTAATTTTCTATCCTTTTTCCAGTCCTGACGCCACGGGCATCAGAACTGAGATAACCATTGAAAGCGGCACAAGCACCCATTATCGCTCTGAGAAGTTTTATTCATCAACGATTTTACGATAATTATGACAAACTCACGATCAGACTTCTCTCGACTTTGCTCGGGACAAGCAGGGCAAGCTCCTCGACTGGACTCGGGGCAAGCAATGATGGTGGCAACCATTTTATTTCTAGTCGTCTCTATCACGATAATTTTTGGTCTGGCCGGGCCGATTCTCAAACAGCAAAAGATGGTTTCCCAATATCTTTTATCGCGCCAGAGTTATTTCCTGGCGGAGGCCGGAATTGAAGACGTGGTTTATAGATTAAAAACCGGCCAGCCGGTCTCCGCTACCGAAGTTCTGAATTTATCCGGAAACACGGTTACAATGATTACGACCGATACCGATGAAGGTAAACAAATTATCGCCACTGGAGAAGTTGGGGGGGCCGTGCGAAAAGTCGAAACCAATCTTTTGTTGGGAGTGGGAATAGCCTTTCATTATGGAGTTCAAGTGGGACAAGGCGGGTTAGAGATGAGCAATTCGTCCAAAATTATCGGTAACGTTTATTCAAATGGAAATATCATTGGTACCAATTCAGCCAGAATCCAAGGTACGGCCATCGCTTCCGGACCAACCGGCGTTATCGATGGCATGGATATCGACGGTGACGCATGGTCTCGCACCATCAAAGGAAATTCCACTGTCGGGGGCAATGCTACTCATGCCGTGCTTCAAAATACGACCGTCACCGGCAATGTTGTGGCTGATTCTATTTCTAACTGTACGATTGGAGGTACGGCCAGATATGATACAAAGTCGAGCTGTAGCGTGAATGGAGCTACGACTGTTCCCAATCCCGACGCTTTTGTTCCCGCGGATGCTTTATCTCTGCCGATCTCGGACGCCCAGATTGACACGTGGGAAACGGAGGCGGAGGCCGGTGGAGTAATCGGTGATCAAATTTACACTAGTGGTACTAGAAGTCTGGGTCCTAAAAAAATCAACGGTGATTTGATTCTAAGTAATACGGCGGTACTTGTGGTGACTGGTACTCTTTGGGTCACGGGCGATATCAAACTTAGTAATAGCTCAATATTAAAATTAGATCCAAACTATGGCAATTCAAGCGGCGTCATCGTAGCCGGTGTAGATGAAAGCGCGACCGCAGGTTACATTGAGCTATCAAATTCCGCTCAAGCTTTGGGTTCGGGTTCCGCCAACAGTTACATTATGCTTCTTTCGCAAAGAGAAATGGGTTCCAATGCGATTAAAATATCCAATAATTCCGCCACTGCCATCCTTTATGCCGGCGAGGGAGAAATTGAGATCAGCAACAGTGCCGCGCTCAAAGAAGTCACAGCCTACAAGCTTGAAATTAACAATTTCGCAACCGTTACTTATGAATTAGGGCTTGCCAACAATAATTTTTCCAGTGGTCCGGGCGGGGGATATGAGATTCTGAATTGGAAAGAAATAGAGTAGTATACGAACGTATGGCCAAGCCTATTCTAATAGCCAATTGGAAAAATCATCCGGGCTCGCTGTCGGAAGCAAAAGTTCTGCTCGGGCAGATGGCCAAAAATGCAAAACTTTATAAAAAGCTCTCTCTTTTTGTCGCGCCGCCGCTGACTTATCTGGATTTATTATCTCAACGTTCGAAAAGATTTTTTTATCTGGCTTCTCAAGATATCTCATCTCAATATGACGGGACTTATACCGGGCAAGTGACCCCCGATATTTTGAAAAGTTTCGGTGTGAGGCTTGCCATCATCGGCCACAGCGAGCGGCGAGCCATGGGCGAGTCCGGCGAATTGGTTTCTCGGAAAATCAGAACGGCTCTTCGCGCCGGTATCGCTCCGCTTGTTTGTGTCGGTGAATTATCCAGAGACCCAGACGGCGAACATTTTGAATTTTTGCGCGATGAATTGAAATCGTCGCTTGCTTCCCTGAATCGGAAGGCCGATCTTTCCAATTTAATCATCGCCTATGAACCAGTTTGGGCCATAGGCAAACACGCCCAAGACGCCATTACATCCGCCGACCTTTCACAATCCATCTTATTTATTAAAAAAATTCTGACGGATATGTTTAGCCGTGTCGCCGCTGAACATATTCCTATTTTGTACGGCGGTGCCGTCGAGCCGGATAATGCCGCTGCCTTGTTTAAGGAAACTGGCATCAAGGGTTTTCTGGTCGGACACGCTTCGCTTAATGCCAAGAATTTTGCCGCCGTCGCTCAATCTATTATTCCAAAACCATGAGATCGATTCTTGAATTAGGCGATATCCGAGGCAAGAGAGTTTTGACGCGAGTGGATTGGAGCGCGCCCATCCGAGACGGCGAGATTCTTGATGATTATCAAATCAGGCAATCTTTTTCCACCATAGAATATCTGCAGAAAGCGGGCGCCAAAGTAATCCTCTTGAGTCATGCTGAAAAAGATAAGGACTCTCTATTGCCGGTTTTTAATTATGTCAAAAATTTATTGCCTGTCACTTTCATCAAACCGAGTAATCTGGTGTTGCTTGAAAATGTCCGTCGAAACAAGGGTGAAAAGGAAAATTCCATCGCGTATGCCAAGAAATTATCCAAGCTCGGAGATATTTTTGTCAACGAAGCATTTTCCGTTTCTCACAGAAGACACGCTTCCGTAGTAAGTATTCCTAAATTTTTGCCGAGTTGTATCGGTTTGCAATTTGCTCGCGAAATCAAAGAACTTTCTCGCGTTTTTTATCCTAAGCAACCGTTTCTATTTATCCTGGGCGGAGCCAAATTTGAGACTAAACTGCCGCTTTTGAAAAAATTCATCGATATTGCGGATGAAATTTTTATCGGCGGAGCTTTGGCCAATAATTTTTTAAAGATTAAGGGCGTTGATGTCGGAGATTCCTTGATAGACAGCAGTGAATTCGGGTTATCTGATTTACTGGAGACAAACAAACTTATTTTGCCGGAGGATACAGTAATGATTAATAATAAAATTATGGACATCGGACCCGTAACGATGGAAAATTTGAAATCAAAAATATCTGCCGCGAAATTAATTTTATGGAACGGTCCTCTGGGTTTCTACGAACTTGGTTATAAAACAGCGACCTTGCAATTAGCAAAGATGATCGCCGAATTGGGGCACGAGTCTATCGTCGGCGGGGGAGACACTCTGGCGGTCATACGGGAATTAAACATTATTGACAAGTACTCCTTTGTTTCAACCGGCGGAGGGGCCATGCTTGATTTTCTGGCCACGGGCACTCTCCCCGGTATCGAAGCATTATCAAAACAGTAGAAGTAATAATAGTAGCCACATATAAACACTTACGCTATAATCATGCTATAGCATTAATATAACGTATGGGAAAACTTGAAGAGAAAAACAGGGAAAAATCCAAGCGTAAAAATTTGCAATACGCTATCTTACAAACAGTAGCGGCTGTGGGGGTTTTGAGTATAGGCCTAGTAGCACCCAATGTAATAAAAGCACTCAGCCAGCTAGGTATTATTCCAAATAATAGACAGAGAGAATATATTGCTTCTTCAGCAAGTAAACTGGTGAAACGAGGGCTTCTTTCTTTTGATGGTAAAAAATATTGTTTAACTCCTGGTGGAGAAAGACTCTTGCGTCGTTGGCGATTTACTGATTTTGGATTACAAAAACCAAAGAGATGGGACAAAAAGTGGAGAGTCATAATCTTTGATATCCCAGAGAAGAAAAAGAATGTTAGAAATTATATTACCGTGCTCTTTCGGCAAACAGGATTCCGTCGTCTTCAGGATAGTGTTTGGGTGTATCCATATGATTGTGAAGACATCATCACATTATTGAAGATTGATTTTGGTATTGGTAAATATTTGCTGTATTTAATTGTTGATGAACTAGAAAATGACAAACATTTACGAGAAGATTTTGGTCTAATTTAATTTTTTGTCTACGATTTACCAGATACGCTAATATAATGCTATAGCATGAAAGTAACGTGTATAAAAGACGGTCTGTCGAAAGCACTGATCCTAATTTAGAGTAATAGCTTCTCGGATTTTTTGGGCGTTATTTTCGAAATCGGTTTTATTGTCAGCTATTTGGGCATTTGGGAAGACCCAAATATGCGCATGTGCTACTTCATCGCCGATGATTTTGGCAAGTATGAAATCGGTGTTAAATGCTTTTTGTTGCGCTTTAGCAATTTTTTGTACCACTTCAAAATAAGCTCCGATATTGGAGGACACCTGCCTGCCGGCAGGCAGGTCCCAAACCCATCGGTAATGCTTTTTTGTAATGACTTGAGTATGACCGGGAGATTGCGGGTTGACATCCAGGAAAGCCAGAAAATTTGAATCCTCATACACTTTGTATGAAGGAACTTCACCTTTTACTATTTTACAAAAGATACAATTTAGATCTTTCATTTTTAATAGGATTTTTTTATTACCAGTCGACCAAATTGATCAAACAAAGAAATAATTTCATACTTATCAGCCCACATTTCCCAGCTTTTGCCTAGAAAGACGCGCCAAGTCTGACTGGAAAAGTCGCGATCGTTTACATGATTGGCAATGCACGAGCCGTAATTAAAATGATTTTTTATAAATGCGACGCAAGAACCCGAGAGCAATCGGCCATCAACGCAATTGCGGCAAACGTTGCCTTCGTTGTCTCGGGTATTGAATTCTGGTGTGCGGCAAGAGCCCATTCTTTCCACAAATCTGCGACATTCAGTGTCGAGAGCACCTACTCCCAATTCGTCGGCCGGTCTGGGGCAGTTGCGGGTAAGTGGCGGAGTAAACTCATATTCGGACAAATCTTCCAAATAACCAGAACAAATATTTTCCTTGAAACTGACTATTTTGTATGGCAGTTGAGAACCAATAGACCCGGTGGTAATAATGGCAGTTTCATTCGGTTTTAGTACTATGTCTTGAAATTTATTAAAATTGTTTGGTGAAATAAAAGATGCTGCTTGGCCGATGGCGGCAGTATCCGAGGGAAAATATCGCAGAGTACCGCCCCAATCATACGCGCGTTGGTCCTTACCGTTTTTTAATTGCCAATCGGTAATATTTACTGGTTCTCTTCCTCTGTTATATATGGAAATGTATTCTTCGTATGGTTGATAGACAAAGTTGGCGTTGCCGATGCTTAAAGAGATATTTTCTGCATAGGATGAATTGAGCGTGGCCGCTTTTTCTATTTCGGCTTGGCCGTTTTTGGAGAGATTAGACGTGTTGGGCGATTGGGTTGCGGGTCCCGGAGCGCTCTTGAGCGAGACCAGCGTAATAACAATCAGAATCGCTAAAATAACTACCCCTTCAATCATACCATTACCTTTCATAGTTCAATGTTATTCACTATGACCCTGAGCTTGTCGAACGGGTCATAAGATCCATCTTAATACGCCTGCTCGCTAGTGCCAAGCATGGCAGGCGGCATGCTAGAATAATCCAATGCGACATTTTCCAGAATTATTCGAGGCCATGCTCAAAGAACGCGGCGTTACTTCGGAAGAACGAGAAGACTTTTTAAATCCCGATTATGAAAAGCTCCATAACCCTCTTGAATTACCCGATATGGAAAGGGCCCGTGACAGGGTCATCAAGGCAATCAAAGATAATGAGCACGTGGTCGTCTTTTCAGATTATGATTGTGATGGTTTGCCGGGCGCAGTGGTGCTTTCCGATTTTTTTGCGCGTGTAGGATTTGAGAATATTTCTTTCTATATTCCGCACAGACATGATGAGGGTTTTGGGCTAAATAAAGATGCTATAGAAGAAATTGCAATGCGCGGTGCCAAGCTTCTCGTTACTATCGATTGTGGCATCGCCGATGTGTCAGAAGTGGCGCTCGCCAATGAGAAGGGTATCGATGTTATTATTACCGACCATCACAAACCGAATCCAATTTTGCCCGATGCGTACGCCATTGTGAATCAAAATAGAATTGATTCGCGGTATCCATTTAAAGGACTTTGCGGTGCGGCGGTGGCCTTCAAATTGGTGCAGGCCGTTGTCGCTTGCGAGACTTTTGGCGTTAGACCCGGGATGGAGAAGTGGTCTCTTGATATGGTTGCCATTGCCACGTTGTCGGATATGGTGCCGCTTCTCGGCGAGAATCGAATCTTGGCTCGATTCGGGCTTTCGGTTCTGCGCAAATCTTCTCGACCCGGACTCTCCGCGCTTTTCAGGAAAATGAATCTTGACCAGAGCACTATTTCAGAGGACGATGTCACCTTCATGATCACTCCGCGTATCAATGCCGCCTCGCGCATGGGTATACCGGAAGACGCTTTCAAGCTTTTAAAAACGAAGGACCATGGCGAAGCGGAAAAACTCGCTCATCACTTGGAACAAATAAATAATGAACGAAAGGGTGTAGTGGCAAGTATTGTTAAAGAGGCAAAATCCCGGATTGCGAGCCGTCAGAAAATTGCCGATGTTATTGTTGTCGGCAATCCGGAATGGCGACCAGCTCTTCTCGGTCTTGTCGCCAATTCTCTTGTTGAGGAGTACGAGAGGCCGGCTTTTGTCTGGGGCAGAAGCGGAGACGGCACGCTCAAGGGTTCTTGCCGTTCCTACAACGGCTATGACCTTTTCGCACTAATGAGTGTCGCAAGCGACGCGTTCGTAGAATTTGGTGGACATACCGGAGCCGGTGGATTCTCTGTTACTTTGGAGAGTCTTGTGACATTGGAAGAGAAATTATCCAAGGTTCTTCAACACTTGGAGGCTGAGCTTCCAAGTGATGAAGGTGCCCTGCTTGGTATAAATTTAGACGATGTTGGCGAAAATTTATGGAATTTGGTCTCCAGTTTTGCTCCATTTGGCGTGGGAAATAAAAAACCCATCTTTAAAATTCCAAAAGCGGAGATAAAATCAATCAGAAAATTTGGCAAAGAAAATAATCATCTCGAGGTGACATTCAATGGTGGAGACAGAGAGGTGAAAGCGATTTCTTTCTTTTCCGGTCCGGAAAATTTTCAAGTAGCGCTGGTTCCGGGCGTGAATGTGAATCTTTTGGCTAACTTAGAAAAATCCTATTTTCGCAACCGCCCCGAACTTCGTCTCCGAATTGTTGATATTTCAAAACCATGATTAACATTTATACGGACGGGGCGTCACGGGGGAATCCAGGACCAGGAGGGTGGGGAGGAATTATTGTGAGCGAGGATTGGGTTGTGGAAATAGGCGGACTAGATTCTTACACCACAAATAATAAAATGGAATTGACTGCATGTATTCGCTCGCTTGAATTTACAATTTCTAATTCTCAATTTTCAAATAAACCCATTCAGATTTATACTGATTCCGAATATGTACTGAAGGGTATGACGGAGTGGATACATAGATGGCAGAAAAAGGGCTGGAAAACTGCAAATCGAAAACCGGTATTAAACCAAGATTTATGGCAAGCACTTCTTCGTGTGACTGAAGAAGTGGAAAAATACCTGCCTGCCGGCAGGCAGGTTGAATGGAAATATGTCGCCGGACATTCGGGCGTTTTTCTGAATGAACGTGCGGATGAAATCGCGACCAGTTTTGCCGACAACCTGAAACCTGCGCTCTATGACGGACCGGGAGATCAATACAAATAGTGTTTTTATATTAGTATCCGGTTTTGTCTTGGGTATTTTGGTTTCTTCTTTTATCTTTGTTTCTCCATTATCGAGTGCGCTTGTGACGACCACGGGCGCTGTTGTGCTTATTGCGGAAAAAATTCGGCATAAAAAAATAAATAAAGAAGTTTTGTTTCTTGCTCTCGCGCTTCTGTCTTTCGGTTTGGGAGCTTTGCGCTACTCCATAAAAGACTTTCACGAGCCATTATTACCTGAATTCTCCGGCGGCATTGTGATAAACGAACCGGAACAGAGAGAAAACACCACACGTTTTGTTTTGCGGACAAATAATGGAGAGAAAGTTTTAGTAAGCACTGACTTATATAGCCCCGTTCAATATGGGGATAGAGTAACGGTGGAAGGCAAACTAGATGAGCCGGGGATTATTGATGATGATGCGGGCCGTTCCTTTGATTACGCGGCCTATTTATCCAAGGATGATATTTATTACACCTTGAATTTCGCAAAAGTCGAAGTGCTTTCCGGCGGTCACGGTAACCCTGTCAGACAATTACTCTTCAAAATCAAAAGAAATTTCGTAAAAAAGATCAAAGAAGTTTTGACAGAACCGCACGCCAGTCTGCTTTCCGGACTGATTATTTCCGGTAAGGAGGCCTTGCCCAAAAAGATTCTCGAAGAATTTAGACGCGCAGGAGTGATACATGTCGTGGTGCTCTCCGGTTACAACATCACCATCATAGCCGAGTTTGTGAAAATAGTGTTCAGAAGTGCCAGCTTTTCTATTATTGGCATTATTCTGTTTGTCATAATGACAGGAGCGCAAGCCACGGTAGTGCGCGCGGCGCTTATGGTTCTTGCTGTTATTCTGGCGAAAAAGTTAGGAAGAAATTTCTCGGCGCCGCGCGCGCTTCTTGTGGCCGCTTTTCTTATGCTTCTTCATAACCCAAAAATTCTGGTATTTGATCCATCATTCCAGCTCTCCTTTCTTGCGACTTGCGGGCTTATATTCGTCACTCCACTAATGGAGAAATATTTAAATCACATACCGGAGAAATGGGGAATACGGACAATTGTCTCTACCACTCTCGCGACGCAAATCACGGTTCTGCCTCTCCTTATTTACTCTATGGGTGATGTTTCTACGGTTTCGCTTCCGGCCAATATTTTAATTCTGCTTGTTATTCCGTATGCCATGCTTGTAGGTTCCATCGCGGCTACTATCGCTTATTTGTCGCCCATTATCGCTCTGCCGTTCTCGTACATATCATACATTCTCTTGGCCTGGATTCTGGGAGTGTCGCACTATTTAGGAAAACTTTCTTTTGCTTCTGTTACCGTTCCGCTTGCGCCCTGGTGGACAGTCACTTCAGTTTATCTGGCAATCATCATTTTTGTCTGGCGTCAGAGAAATGTTGTTCCACGTTCCGCCAATTAAGATTTTCAAAAAAAGCCTCGATGTATTTCTTTTTTTCTCCGGGAGTGTAATCAATAAAATATGCATGTTCCCACATATCAAGTACTAAGATGGGAAAAAGGCCCGTTAAGATTCCCAGATGATGTTCATCTACCCAACTATGCATGAGTTGTTTTGATGTCGGGTCGTAATAAACAATAGCCCAACCCACTCCACGTGTGAGTGCCATTGTCTTGAATCGCTCGAGGTCAAATCCCGCCTGGATGAAAGGGCCGTCTGCGGTGAGCGGAGTCGAACCGCCTTCGAAATGCGCGAAATAAACTTCATGGTTCCTCATGCCATTGAATTCAAACGGGAATCGACGATTATATTCTTTCTCTTGCAACAGCTCATTGACATTCTTGACATAGCCGGCATAGAGACCCAAGTGTATCTCAATTGCTTTCTCACTAATGCCATTGAGCTTAGGAATATTAAATTTTCTTTCTTCAAATTGTTTTGTCATGAGTGGATTATACTATATCTATGAGTTTTGTTAAAAAGCATTGGAAGGAGACGTTAGTTGGGATACTCCTACTTTCAAATATTTTTGTCTGGTATGCCATTTACCAGAAACGGCCAACGGATACTCTTGTTGTTTACTTCCTTGATATCGGTCAGGGTGACGCCATCTTTATAGATTCACCTCAACGTGGCAGGTTGCTTGTTGACGGCGGGCCAAATAGAAGAATTCTAAGTGAACTTGGCAAGATTTTGCCATTTGCCGATAGACGTATTGACGTGATGATAGAAACTCATCCAGACAAAGATCATATCGGTGGTTTGCCGGAAGTGGTTAGTCGTTATGACATCGGTATGTTTCTCGAACCGGGAGTAGAATCGGAAAATATTATTGATGATGAATTGAAAAATAGGATCGAACAAAAACATATTCCCAAATTACTGGCGAAAAGAGGAATGGTGGTAAATTTTGGCGATGGAGCCAAACTTCAGATACTTTTTCCTAACCAAGATGTTTCAAGATGGGAAACAAACAACGCCTCCATTGTGGCGAGATTGATTTACGGAGACAAATCTTTTCTTTTGACTGGCGATTCTCCCGTTAAGACAGAAAATATTTTACTCAAACTCGATCCTCTAGTTTTGGATTCCGATGTGCTTAAGGTCGGACATCATGGTTCACGCACATCCACTTCTTTTGCCTATGCGCAGGCAGTTTCTCCGGAATACGCCATTATATCAGCTGGTGCCAACAATACTTACGGTCATCCGCATCAAGAAGTATTAGATATTTTGAAGAGTGTTAATGCTAAGATTGTCAGTACTGTTGAATTAGGTACTATTAAATTTCAAACGGATGGCCGAACTTTAGAACTCAAATAGTATTATGAAAAATCTCGCGAATTTAGAACATAATGTCATATTGGCGCCTTACACTACCTATAAAATAGGCGGAAGGGCTGATTACTTTTTCACAGCTTGTAATAAAAATGATTTTGTCGAAGCGCTTCTCTATGCCAAGGAAGAGAAAATTCCTGTTTTTGTCTTGGGAGGTGGGTCGAATATTTTAATAGGGGACGGAGGATTTAGGGGATTGGTTATACATAACAGAGCAGAAAACTTTAAATTTAAAAACAATTTATTGATCGCAGAAAGCGGCGTTCTTGTTTCTGATTTAATCAACGCTTCCGCAGAAAAAGGTCTCTCCGGGTTAGAACATTTTGCCGGAATCCCCGGCACTGTGGGCGGGGCTATTCGTCAAAATCTTCATTTTTTATCACCAGACAGAACTAATACTGTGTATATAGCATCGATCGTGCAAGAGGGTTCAGTGCTGGAAGGTCTGAAAGAAAAAAGGGTCGGGAGAGATTATTTTGCTTTCGGATATGATGACAGTATTTTGCATCGCAACAAAGACATTTTTGTTTTGGAAATTACTTTTGAATTAGAAAACAAAGATCCTGATTTTGTCCGGGATCAAATATCCGCTAATTTGGAATGGAGAAACCAAAGACAGACGCCATTATCGAAAATGCCGTCTTGTGGTTCAGTGTTTAAAAAGATAGAAGGCATTGGTGCCGGTCGGCTGATAGAACAGTGCGGATTGAAGGGAACACAAATTGGCGGAGCACTAATTCCAGAAAAGCATGCAAATTATATTGTAAACACGGGAAAGGCGACTGCGCGGGATGTGCGTGAGTTAATAGCGTTGATTCAAGAAAAAGTTTTCAAAGAAACAGGCTACAAACTTGAACCTGAAATTGGTTTTATTGGGGAATTTTAGATCATTCCGGCTTTTTTAAGGACGCTGTGGGCACCGCGTTTGTTGATGGTCTTGATGGCGCGAGTGGATAGAGTGAGAGTAACGGTTTTTTTAAGTTCGGGTACATAAATGCGTTTTTTCTGAAGATTGGGATACTTGCGGACCATTCCTGTGGGATTGAATTGAGTCGCGCGAGTTCTGTTGGAGTAACCTCCACCCTTCTTTGAACCTTTTTTATTTATGGGGCAAATTCTTGACATATGAGGGATAACTTACATGATATAATTGATAAATGCAAGTCAATTTTATTTTTCAGATTGCCGTTCTGATTATGTCGGTGGTCATCCATGAGGTTTCTCACGGCTATGCCGCGAGTTTCTTGGGTGATGAGACCGCCAGGTATCAGGGTCGCCTGACGCTTAATCCTTTGAAACATCTTGATCCTGTCGGTTCAGTTATTGTGCCCTCAATATCATATTTTTTAGGCGGTTTTATATTTGGCTGGGCGAAACCGGTGCCTTATAATCCTTACAATCTTAAACCGGGCAGATGGTCTGAGGCGATTGTCGCGTCCATCGGGCCGATTTCCAATCTCTTTCTAGCCGTTTTATTTGGTTTGTTATTGCGTATCGGAACGGCCAACGGAGCTACCCCGGCTTTTATTGAGATTATGTCGCTTATAGTTTTTATCAATATTCTGCTTGCTATTTTTAACCTTGTACCCATACCGCCGCTCGATGGTTCCAAACTTCTCTTTGCCATCTTTCCCGATAAACTCTATCAAATCAGAAGATTTTTTGAGAGATACGGTTTAATACTGGTCCTGTTTTTAATTTTTTTCTTATGGCCATTTATTTTTCCCATTGTTATTTGGTTTTTCCATCTGATTACCGGTATTGCTTTTTAGATCTAAGGTTCGACCTTGAGATTGCATTTAAGGTCGAACCTTGATAGAGTATCGGTTTCCATCCGGAGAGTCCCGCCTGCCAACGCCTGCGCGTAGCAATAGCGGGCAGGTTTTTATGTCTACTATCAATCAACTTATCAGACGCAAAAGAAAAAAGATTGCCCGCAAAACCAAGGCGATTGCTTTGACGCGCGGGTTTAATACCATTAAGAATCGCCCGGTATTTTTTAATGCTCCCTTTAAACGCGGAGTGGCCACTAAAGTTACTACTAAGACTCCCAAGAAACCAAACTCCGCTATTAGAAAAATTGCCAGAGTCCGCTTAACCAATGGCATGGAAGTTACCGCTTACGTTCCCGGTATTGGCCACACTTTGCAGGAACACTCGGTGGTGCTTTTGAGAGGCGGTCGAGTTAAGGATGTCGGACTTCGTTATAGTATAGTGCGTGGAGTGCTTGATGCTACCGGTGTAGAAAATAGAAAACAAAGCCGAAGTCAATACGGAGCTAAGAAACCGAAAGTGAAATAAACAACAGATAATAAACAACGAATAAAATGAGACGAAAACAAAAAGCCAAACCCAAAATTCAACCAGACTACGCTTATAATTCCGAAAAGGTGACAAAATTTATCAATTACTGCATGGAACGCGGCAAGAAAGCGACCGCAAGAAAGATTGTCTATGAGTCTTTCGAATCTATCAAGAAAAGAACCAAAAATCAGAATCCTTTGGAAGTTTTTGAATCCGCACTCAAGAATACCGGTCCGACGATGGAAGTGCGTTCAAGACGTGTGGGCGGCGCCAATTATCAGATTCCTCGCGAAGTGCGTCCAGAGCGCCGTCAATTTCTGTCGATGAAATGGATCATTGATGCTGCGCGTGTCAAGAAAGGCAAACCCATGCATGAAAAACTGGCGGAAGAAATTGTGGCCGCTTCCAATAACGAGGGTGATGCCGTAAAAAAGCGTGAAAATACCCACAAGATGGCGGAAGCCAACAAGGCCTTTGCCCATTTCGCTTGGTGATTTTATATGGAGCGTGACTATCCTCTAGAACGAGTTCGTAATTTTGGAATTATTGCCCATATTGATGCCGGAAAAACCACTACTTCGGAGAGGGTGCTTTTTTATACCGGTTCACAGCATGATATTGGCGAGGTGCATGAAGGAGATACTACGACCGACTGGATGGAACAAGAACGCGAACGTGGTATTACCATCACTGCCGCCGCCATTACTTGTTTCTGGAAAGGGACGCGTTTCAATATTATTGATACCCCGGGGCACATCGACTTTACCGTAGAAGTGAAACGCTCACTCAGAGTCTTGGATGGCGCAGTGGTCGTATTCGATGGTGTGGCTGGTGTTGAACCGCAATCTGAAACAAACTGGCGTTATGCCGAAGAAGCGCGAGTGCCACGCATTTGTTTTATCAATAAACTTGACCGTACTGGAGCGTCTTTTGAACGTTCATATAAATCTATTCTTGATCGACTTTCAAAAAAGGCCGTTCGTATGCAGATTCCTATCGGCGAAGAAGCTAAACATGAGGGAGTCGTAGATTTGCTTAAAATGAAGGCCTATTACTTTGAGGGCACTATGGGTAATTTGGTGATTGAAAAAGAAATGCCGGAAAATTTGCGCGCTGATGCGGAGAAGTATCGCGCCGAATTGGTGGAAAAAATTGCAGAAAGCAACGACACCCTGATAAACGATTATCTTGAGGGTAAAGAAATCGCTCTTGATGTATTGAAATCCGCGTTACGCAAAGCAGTGATCGCCAATAAAATTTTCCCGGTCTTTGCCGGCTCGGCTCTCAAGAACAAGGGCGTGCAACTCGTACTTGATGCCGTTGCGGATTTTTTGCCCTCGCCCTTGGATATTCCCGCTATCAAAGGTATTGATCCTCACACCGGAGAAGAAATAGAACGTCACGCTTCGGATGCGGAACCATTTTCAGCGTTGGCGTTTAAACTTCAAGCCGACCCGTTTGTCGGTCAGTTAACTTTTTTTCGCGTTTATTCTGGCACCGTTGAATCCGGCACATATTTATACAACGCAACCACCGGTGAGAAAGAACGCCTGGGCCGTATTGTGCGTTTGCAGGCCAATCAAAGAGAAGAAGTGAAAAAAGTTTTTGCCGGAGAAATAGCCGCCGCTGTCGGCCTGAAGAACGCCAAGACCTCGCACACCTTCTCCGATGAAGCCAACCCCATTATTCTTGACCAGATTACTTTCCCGGAACCGGTTATTTCTCTGCGCATTGAACCAAAAACCAAGGCCGACCAAGAAAAAATGGGCATGGCTCTAAAACGTCTCTCGGATGAAGACCCGACTTTCAAAATTAAATCGGACCAAGAAACGGGCGAGACAGTTATCATGGGCATGGGAGAACTTCATCTGGAAATTATCGTGGATCGCATGAAGCGCGAATTTTCAGTTGAGGCCAATGTCGGCAAACCGCAAGTAGCATACAAAGAGACCATCACGGGCGAAGCTGAAGTAGAAAATAAATATATCAAACAAACTGGAGGTAAGGGCCAATATGGACACGTTAAAATTAAAATTAAACCTCTACCTAAATATGATTCGGAGGCGAAAGTGCCCAAGAATGCCCGCCGTGAGCCGGGATTTGAGTTTATTGACGCCATTAAAGGAGGAGTTATTCCGCAAGAATTTATTCCAGCCGTTGAGAAAGGTATTAAAGAAGCCATGGACAGAGGTATTGTCGCTGGTTACAAGATGATAAATATTTCTGCCGAATTGAATTACGGTTCCTATCACGATGTGGACTCTTCGGAAATTGCTTACAAAATTGCCGCTTCGCAGGCTTTTCAAGAAGCGGCGAGACGTGCCAAGCCGGTGCTTCTCGAACCGATTATGAAAGTGGAAGTGGTCATGCCGGAGAAATTTATGGGTGATATTACCGGCAATCTCTCAGGCAAGCGCGGACAAATTGAAGCTATGGAAGATAGAGGTGAACTCAAGGTTGTGCGAGCCAAGGTGCCTCTCTCCGAAATGTTCGGCTATGTTACCTCGCTCCGCTCCATGACCGAAGGCCGCGGTTCATCCACTATGGAATTCGATCATTACGCTATTGTGCCCACAAACGTGGCGCAAGGAATTATTGAAGCTAGAACGGGAGGGAAGTAATTTAAAAATACTTGCAATTTTGTTTCTGGTAGGTATTCTGTGTACAGACAGTTTTGGAATATCAACTTCAGAAACGGAGGATTGTATGACTCTCGAGACAGTAACAAAGAGTGACCAAAGTCTTGAAAACAGAATCAAGGAAACAAAAGAAAAAATCGCTGACTGCGAGAAGGAATCGTCTCTCCTTGGAATTCGTCGTCAGAAAGTCATTGACTACCAAACAACAACCGACGAAGGCGCGAAGGCCAAGGAAGAGAGTCTAAAGACCCTTGATTCTTGGCTCGATAACCTTAACAAGGACCATATTGTGCTTGTCGCACAGTTAGAGGTCGACGAGCTTGATATTCTGACCAATAGCGATCTTCCCATAGAGCCCGAACAGGTTGTTAAGGTTAACTTACTCCAGATTTCCAAGTAAGTCAGGCAAGGATGATAATTTCTTCCATCCTCCCTCGCTCTCTGTTCTGGAGAGTCCAAACCCCTAGCGTCCTATGCGCTAGGGGTTTCCTATTTTATAATCACCTCCATTCCAAGACTTTTTCTTGGTAGTTACATTCAACCTGTTTCAGAATTCTTAGAAGCTCCAATTTTAAAACCTTTGCGCTCACTTTTATTCACCAAACGTTTTCCAAATGGACGAGCATGTTTCCACCAGTCGGTGTAAGAGACTGATTTTTTAGAAGCATATAAAGTTTTTCTCATAAAGTAATTATATCAAAAATATGCTATAGTGACTATTAATATTTATGCAAATAAGTGAAGTTAAAGAAAAAATATCCCCAGTCTTACGTGAGTATGGTGTCAAAAAAGCCTCTGTTTTCGGTTCCGTTTCTCGCGGAGACGCTCGTCCCGATAGTGATGTGGATTTGCTTGTTGAATTGGGACCTGGGCCGATGGGCATGTTCAAGTATATGGAATTGATTGGAAAATTAGAAAAAAGCTTAAACAAAAAAGTCGATCTAGTTACTCCTGGAAGTGCGAAAAGACTTGTGCCTTACATCTCATCCGATTTAAAAATAATTTATGAAGAGCGATAAATTTTACTTGGAGCAGATTGTTGATGCAATAAGGAAAGTAGAGTCTTACATTACAGATTTTGATAAGTCCAAGTTCTTTGCAGATGAAAAAACTCAAAGCGCTGTTATTTTACAGCTCACCCTTATAGGGGAAATATCAAAAAAGCTTTCGCAAGAGACAAAACTTAAGATAAATGTGCCGTGGAAGGATATTGCTGGGTTTAGAGATAAAGCTATCCATGATTACTTTGATGTTGAACTTAATGTTGTTTGGGATACGGTTGAGAATGACATTCCTCTTCTCAAGAAAGAACTCTTAGATAGTTAGTTTTCTCTTTTTCCAATCTACGCATTTATACCGAGCCCTTCCCTCGGTAAATATATAAACGCCCTTATTTTAAGCCACATTTTGGCTATATAAAAAACGGTGCGCGTGTGATATGTAACGAGGCTTTGATTCGAAAGAATTTTAGTCCCAGCCCCGCGATGTGCTTGCACGTCACGGGGCTTTTGTGTAATATACCTCTTACGCGTTAACGTTTGTTGGCTCTTTGATATTTTCTTCATAGACCATTAAGCGGTTTAGTGCGTAATCAATTACAATTTACTATCTATTAAAAATTATATGGCAGCAGAATTTGATCGTTCCAAACCGCACATCAACGTAGGCACTATCGGTCACGTTGACCATGGCAAGACAACTCTCACCGCCGCAATTTTGAATGTGCTTCATCGTGCAGGCAAAAAGGCGACGGTTAAAAATGTCGACCAGATAGACAACTCTCCGGAAGAAAAAGCTCGAGGCATTACCATCGCTCTTTCTCACTCGGAATATGAGACCGACGCTCGTCACTACGCTCATGTTGACGCGCCCGGGCACGCAGACTATATCAAGAACATGATTACCGGCGCCGCTCAAATGGATGGCGCTATTCTCGTAGTGGCCGCCAATGACGGCGTGATGCCCCAGACTCGCGAGCACATTCTTTTAGCCAAGCAAGTCGGTGTGCCGAAGATTGTCGTCTTCCTCAACAAATGTGACATGGTTCCGGATAAAGAACTCATTGATCTCGTTGAAGAAGAAGTCAGAGACTTGCTTAAGAAATACGAATTTGACGGCGCCAATGCCCCGGTTATTAAGGGTTCGGCTCTTAAAGCACTTGAAGCATCCGGCGTGGATGATGAATGGTCAAAGCAAATTTTAGCTTTAACCGACGCGCTTGATACTTACTTCCCGATTCCGGTTCGCGAAACCGATAAGCCATTCCTAATGCCCATCGAAGATATTTTCTCAATCGAAGGCCGCGGCACGGTAGTCACCGGCCGTATTGAGAGAGGCAAAGTCAAATTGGGCGAAGAGGTTGAAATTGTTGGTATCAAAGATACTTCCAAAACCACAGTGACCGGGATTGAAATGTTCAACAAGTCGCTCCAAGAGGGTCTAGCTGGAGATAATGCCGGCGTTTTGCTCAGAGGAGTGAAAAAGGAGGACCTTCATCGGGGTCAAGTCTTGGCCAAACCGGGTTCAGTGACTCCTCATACGAATTTTACCGCCGAAGTCTATATTCTTAAGAAGGAAGAAGGCGGTCGCCACACCCCATTCTTTACCGGTTATAAACCGCAATTCTACATTCGCACGACTGATGTGACCGGTGAAGTGACTTTGGCCGAGGGCGTAGAAATGGTAATGCCGGGCGATACCGCCACCTTTACCGTCAAACTGGTTGCTCCGGTTGCTCTTGAGAATGAACAGCGTTTTGCCATTCGAGAGGGGGGCAAAACTGTCGGAGCGGGTGTAGTTACTAAGGTTATAGCGTAAATTAAAGTGCCTAAAGCGCCTGTAAAAAAGAAACCGACCGTCAAAAAGTCGGTTAAAAAGGAGAAGGTTGTCAAACCTAAAGTGTCTAAGACGGAAGAGCCGGCTTCTCGCCTGCGTATTCGAGTCAGGGCTTATGAGTCCAAGATTTTGGATCTCTCGGTTAAACAGATTATAGACACGGCGCTTCGCTACGATGCCAAGATACAAGGTCCGATTCCTTTGCCGACAGAGATCAAGAAATACACGGTCAATCGTGCCGCGTTTATCTACAAAAACGCTCGAGAACAATTCGAGATGCGAATCCATAAACGATTGATTGATATTTTAAATCCGACTCCTAAAATTATTGAGTCGCTTACCAACTTGAGTTTGCCGAGCGGGGTAAATATCGATGTGAAGTTAATTTAACTTGGAAGCTCAACCTCTAAGTGGAGGTTGAGCTTCTTAAACAACAGAAATGGAAAAGATTATTGCCAAAAAGGTGAATATGACCCAAATTTTCTCCGAAACGGGGGAGGTTTTCCCAGTGACGATCGTCACACTAGTCAAAGTTGAAAAAGGTCAGACCTTAGGTACTGATTCTCAAGGTCTGACCTTGAAAAGTGGCGACATTATTACCGTCTCCGGCATTTCGAAAGGTAAGGGTTTCCAAGGCGTGGTCAAGAGGCACAAATTCCAAGGCGGTCGTCGCACTCACGGTCAGAAACATTCTGAACGCGAAGCGGGTTCAATCGGCGGCGGCGGTCGCGCCGGCGGGCGAGTGGTTAAGGGAATGCGCATGGCCGGTCGAATGGGTGGCGAACGGGTCACTGTCAAGAATCTTAAAATCATAAAGATGTTGCCGGAAACCAAAGAAATCTTTATCGGTGGAGCGATACCCGGACGACGAGGCAGCAAAATTGAAATCAGGAAATAATGATTGATTAACAAATATGGAATCACCAATTTACAACACGGAAGGAAAGAAAACCGGGGCAATAACTTTACCCGAAAGTATTTTCGGCGTTCGCTGGAACGCAGATTTAGTCAAACAAGTGGCGGACTCTCTCCTCTCGGCCAAACGCAAGAATGTGGCCCATACCAAAGACAGGAGCGAAGTACGCGGCGGTGGTAGGAAACCATGGCGACAGAAGGGCACCGGTCGCGCCAGACACGGGTCAATTCGTTCTCCCATTTGGATAGGTGGCGGTGTGACCGGTGGGCCGAGGAATGAAAAGAATTTTGACCGTAAGGTTTCAAAGAAAATGAGAATTAAGACGCTTTATACCATTCTTTCTCAAAAATTGAGAGACAAAGAAATACTTTTTATCGATTCCATCACACTCGCCGAGCCCAAAACGAGAGTCGCCGTGAAAGTATTGCAATCTCTATCCGGCATCAAGGAAGTTGAAGGCATGTTTTCAAAGAAAAATAATGCGACGGTTGTCGCCTTACCAGTCAAGAACAAGAAAATCGAACGCGCCTTCAATAATCTTGGCAATGTTCAAGTCATGGAAGCTAGGAATCTTGACCCTCTTTCGTTGCTAAAGTACAAATATCTGGTCATTGAAAATCCGCAAAAAACTTTTGCCGTGTTACCAAGCATTGGTCGAAAAGAGTCATGAATAATCTGAATATAAAACCCAATAATGTTCTGTTACGTCCTCACATCACGGAAAAGGCCGCTCTCGGAGCCGACAAACTCAATGTCCATGTCTTTGATGTTATGCCCAGTGCTACCAAAAAGTCTATAAGCGCTTCCATACGCGATGTCTACGGAGTAAGGCCGGAGAAGGTAAGAGTTGTAACCATGCCTTCTAAAAAAGTTTTCGTTCGAGGAAAAAAGGGGGTTAAAAGTGGAGGCAAGAAGGCGTATGTATATTTAAAGAAAGGAGATAAAATAGAATTGATTTAGGATTTATGATTTAAGATTTATGAAACAATACAATCCAACAACCGATTCGCGTCGTCAAATGCTCGGAATAGATTTCCGCAAAGTTTTGACTTCGGATAAACCGGAAAAGTCTTTGACGAGCGGTTTCAAGCGCGGCTACGGTCGCAATAATCGCGGTCGCATTACGACTCGACACAAGGGGGGCGGTCATAAGCGGCTTTTAAGAGATGTTGATTTTTCATACGACAAATACGATATTCCTTTTATTGTGAAGACGGTTGAATACGATCCTAATCGCTCTGGTTTTATCGGACTGGTGTTTTATCGCGACGGAGAAAAAAGGTACGTGCTTTTGCATAACACTGCGCGAGTAGGAGATATTTACATCGTGTCCGAAAAAGCGCCCGTTACACCCGGGAATCGATTGCCCTTAAGCCATATCGCGATTGGTACTTTTGTTTACAACATTGAATTGAAACATAAGGGTGGGGCTAAAATTGCTCGTTCCGGCGGCAATTATGCCGAGGTTCTAGCCAAAGACGGTGATTATGTGAATCTTAAAATGCCTTCAAGTGAAATACGCAAAGTGCCAGCCAACGCTTGGGCTACTGTGGGAGAAGTTTCAAACAATGAAAATCGTTTGGTCAATTTGGGGAAGGCCGGTCGTTCTCGCTGGCTTGGGATTCGCCCGACTGTTCGCGGCACAGCCATGAATCCGGTGGATCATCCGCACGGCGGAGGCGAAGGCCGACAGGGCCGCGGTCGCAGACGCGCTATTTCTTATTACGGTAAACCGACGGGCAAGGGTCAGAAATCTCGCCGCGCTAGAAAATATTCAAACAAATTTATCATTAGCCGCCGCAAAGTGGGGAAGAGATAATTGATAGTAAACAGTAGATAGTAGACAACAAGTATATACATAGTATATACTTACGGTATGACAACTAAAATTCGTAAATGGGGTAATAGTTATGCCGTGAGGGTTCCCAAGGCTCTTGCGCACAAACTCGGTGTTCGTGACGGTAGTGCCGTAAATTTTAAGATCGAACCTGTTTATAAGAAGCCGACACTTAATGAACTGCTTGACCAAATCAGACCGGAAAATATTCATCCCATGATTGACTGGGGTCCTGATGTTGGGAATGAAATTTTACCAGAATGGAAAGATTAAACTATATTCCTGAAAGAGGGGACTTAGTCGGTTTTAACTTAAATCCTACCCGTGGCCATGAGCAGAAAGGGTATAGACCCAGTATTGTCATTACTAATAAGAAATTTAATAGGATTCATAATAGGATGGTAACTTGCCCGATTACGAGCACAGTAAGAAATCATCCCTTGGAAGTGGAAATTAATACCCCCAAGGTCAAGGGTGTAATCTTGCCAGACCAAATACGCAGTGTAGACTGGACGGTTCGCAAGCTCAAGTTTTTAGGCCAAGCATCATCCGAAACTCTTCAAGATGTTTGCTATAAACTTGAGCTTTTAATTAAAGAACAATGAATTCTATCGAGCCAAAAAGTATTCAAACAAATTTATCATTAGCCGCCGCAAAGTGAGGAAGAGATAGCGCTTGCATTAAATTTTTATTCCTGTAAGGTATTTGCTTATAAGGTCAAAGACAAGAGGCATCCATAAGTCCTCTCGAGACTAAAGACTTGGCCTTATTAAATTCGATATGGCCGTCTCAAAAGCTAAAAAAGGGGAAATTGTCAAAAAACTTAAGAAAGTGTTCAAGGACGCTAAATCTTTGGTGTTCGTTAATTTCCACAGCTTAAATGTTTCCAATGCGACTCAAATGCGCCAGACACTAAAGAGCGAAGGTGTTTCGTACACGGTTGTTAAAAAAACTTTAACCAATCTGGCCCTCAAAGGAGGAAAGTTTGAAGGGAAGGAGCCATCGCTTGAAGGTGAATTGGCTCTTGCTTGGGGAGAAGACTTAATTGCTCCGGCTCGTGGAGTTTACACTTTCCACAAAAAGTGGCCGGAGAGTCTCAAAATTATGGGGGGTCTGTTTGACGGTCGTTTTATGTCGGCTGTTGAAATGGAGGACATAGCCCAGATCCCAACATTAGAAATGTTGCGTGGTAAGTTTGTAAATATTATTAATTCGCCAATACAGCGCTTAGTAATTGGGCTCAATGAAATTAGTAAAATAAAATAATATGACAGAAGAAATACAAGATAAAAATGAAGTGACCGTGCCAGAAAAATTTGCCAAAATTGTAAAAGAAATCGAGACCATGTCGGTTTTGGAACTCAATGAGTTGGTAAAAGTTTTTGAGAAGAAATTTGGGGTCTCGGCCACAGCGGTTGCGACCGTTGCCTCTACCCAAAACGCAGGCGAAGCCGCCGAAGAGAAATCCACGGCATCTGTTGAGCTTACCGATAGCGGAGCAAACAAAATTGCCATTATTAAAGTGGTAAAGGAAGTTCTCGGTCTCGGTCTCAAGGAGGCCAAAGATTTGGTAGACGCCGCTCCCTCGATGATTAAAGCGGATATGAAAAAAGAAGAAGCGCAAGCCCTCAAAAAGCAAATAGAAAACGCCGGCGGCAAAGTCACGCTCAAGTAGGTAGAAAAATATTGTATAGAGGGGTAGAATACGCCCATGCAATCCGTTTCTCACATTTTCGGCGGAGAAGCCAAGGTCAAGATTATGCGTCTATTTATCTTTAATCCGGGCGTGACTTTCGCTCCGGTTGAAGTGGCCCACCGCGCCAAAGAGAGGCCCAATATCACCCGTCGAGAACTTGGTGTTCTAACGAAAGCCGGTCTTATCAAGCGGCGAGTGAAGGGTTTCATACTCGATATTTCTTATCCTTATCTGCAAGCCATTGAGAATTTTCTGATAGATGCCACGCCCATTGCCGATAAGGAAATAATTAAGAAAATTTCTCGCGCCGGTGCTATCAAGCTCATTTTAATCTCCGGTGTTTTTTTGCACGACCGAGATTCGCGCGTTGATATTCTTATCGTGGGCGATCATTTGAGACAAGCTAAATTATTATCGGTTATTTCTTCCATAGAAGCTTTGCTGGGCAAGGAATTGCGTTACGCCGCTTTTGAGACTGCCGATTTTAAATATCGTTTGAGTATTTACGACAAGCTCATTAAGGACATTCTGGACTATCAACACGAGAAAATTCTTAATAAATTGGGCATATAGCCCGTTTTGCTAACAGGCAGGATATCCACACCCTTCATGCATGAGCAGGTATTTATTCCAGATAGTGATGTATAATGGACTGCATACCCCTTTTAGAGTGGTAATAATTAGAAGCTAAGTGTATTTCATAGCTCGTCGTTTGCTAATCAGCGAAGACGGCTAAAGACTAAGAATATATGTTATTAAACACATGGAGAGAAGTTCTAACCCTTTCATTCCAGAATCTCTGGGTGGGGGTGGTAGAGTTCGTCCCGAACCTTGTTGTTGCTGTTATCATTCTTATCCTAGGATGGTTAGTCGGTGCTCTTTTCGACCGGGCCATTTGGCAGGTGTTCAAGTCTCTGAAGATTGATGAAGCTCTTCGTCGAGCGGGATTCGATTCATTTATGCGTCGCGGAGGCATTAATCTCGATTCCGGCGCGTTTATCGGAGGTTTGGTAAAATGGTTTGTGATAGTGATGTTTTTGATTGCGGCTCTTGATGTTTTGGGCCTTTCGCAAGTCAACCTCTTCCTTCAGGAAGTAGTGCTTAGTTACTTGCCTCAAGTGCTTGCGGCGGCTTTGGTTCTCTTGGTCGCCGGTGTTATCGGTGATGTCACCGGACATGTAGTTGTTACGGCCGCCAGAACGGCAGGCATAGGTTCAGCGCATTTTGTCGGCGCGGTGGCGAAATGGGCTATCTGGATTTTTGCCATTTTGGTAGCGCTTTCCCAGCTTGGTATCGCCGTTGCCTTCAGTCAGACTCTCTTTACCGGCATTGTCATCGCGGTCTCATTGGCTCTGGGTCTCTCCTTTGGTCTAGGCGGACAAGACGCGGCTACTCGTTTTATCGAAAAGGTTCGCGGAGAAATGAGCGGAAAAAATCATAACTAACTTACGAGTATTATTTGGCTAGATAGTACCCAAGTAAATTTGTGATTTCACAAAACCCCCGGAAAGGGGGTTTTGTGTTGACTTTAGGTCTTGATTTATATAGTATGACTCGCACGTCCCGCTACTTGCCCCGCTACGGGGCGGGGTGAAGCGGGATTGTTTGAGTAAATGACCAGATCGTCTAAAAAGGGTCCATACGTTGACCCGCGAGTACTAAAAAAAATAGAGGGCAAGAATCCTACAATGGCAGGAGTGATTAAAACGTGGTCGCGGGCCTGCCAAATAGCGCCGGAAATGGTCGGTTTTACCTTCGGGGTTCATAATGGCAAGAACCATGTAGAGGTATTTGTTACCGAAGACATGGTCGGTCATCGTCTGGGTGAATTCGCTTTGACGCGTAAATTTGTCAGACATGGAGGCAAAATGCAAAAAGAACTGGAGCAAAAACAAAAAGAAACTGAAGTTGCCGCGGCCAAAGCGATTAAGGGCGCGGCAGAAACTAAGAAATAGATTCAAGATTTAGGATTTAAGATTTATGAATGAAGTAAAGGCCAAATTGTCAGATTACAGACAATCTCCACGAAAGGTGCGTTTGGTGGCTGATACTATGCGCGGAAAGTCAGTGAAAGAAGCAATCACGACCCTATCATTTATTCCCAAGCGTTCAGCTCTTCCTCTCCAGAAACTCTTGAGTTCGGCTTTGGCAAATGCCAAAAACTTATCACTACCTACTGAAGATCTGGTGATTAAGGAGATTAGGGTTGACGCGGGCGCCACTCTCTATCGCCACCGACCGCGCTCGAAGGGTATGGCCAATCCAATTCGCAAAAGAACTTCCTATGTTACTGTGGTTCTTGGTGAATCTAAAGCTAGAAGCAATAAGCTAAAAGCTAAAAGCTAGTTCAATGACCCACACCGTACATCCATACTCGCATCGTTTAGGCATTCTCCGTGATTGGAAATCACGCTGGTTTGCCACCAGGACAGGATATAAACGCGCTTTGCGCGGAGACATTTTGATCCGCGAATATTTGGAAAAGAAATTGAAAGGATTTTTCATTGCCGATGTAGAAATAGAAAGAAGCGAGAAAGCCCTTCGTATTATTGTCAGTTCTTCGCGTCCCGGTATGATTATTGGCCGACAAGGAGACGGAGTAGAAATATTAAAAAAAGAAATCAGATCGTTATTGCTAAAACATAAATTGCTTGAAGAGAAGGTGAACGTCAGACTTGATATCAAGGAAATCAAGTCGGCCGAGACCAATGCCGCCATTGTGTCACAGATGATAGTTGAAGGGCTTGAAAAGCGATTGCCCTTTCGAAGGGTGATGAAGCAGATGCTTGAGAAGGTAATGGCCAATCGTGATGTGCTCGGGGTGCGCATTTTTCTCGCCGGTCGCCTCGGCGGCGCCACCATGAGCCGCACGGAAGACCGCAAACTTGGTCGCATTCCTCTCCAAACCTTGCGCGCTGACGTGGACTATGCGGTCACCAAAGCGATGATGCCTTATGGCGCCATAGGAGTTAAGGTTTGGATATATAAAGGCGATATTTTTGAAAAGGATAAGAAAAATTGATTATCATGCTATTTCCTAAAAAAGTTAAATATCGAAAATGGCACACGATGAGAAAGAATCCCCTGAAAGTGGGCGTGGCCACGCGCGGAGCGACTGTGGCCTTTGGTTCGTACGGCCTTAAGGCTCTTGGAGTCGCTCGCATTCGTTCCAACCAAATTGAATCGGCCAGAAAGGTTTTGTCGCGCTCTATCGGTAAAAGCGGTCGTCTCTGGATTCGTATTTTTCCGGATATGCCTTATACTACCAAACCTGCGGAAGTGAAACTTGGCAAGGGCAAAGGCGATCTGGCCGGCTACGTGGCGCCCGTTTTGGCCGGTAGAATAATTTTTGAGGTAGATGGCATAAACGAAGCCGAGGCCCGAGAGGCGCTCCGTAAGGCCGGTACTAAGTTACCAGTCAAGACTAAGGTGGTAGCGAGATAATAAATGGCAAACGCTAGATAATAAATAGGATGAAGAAATCAAATTACCAAGATAAATCAAAACAGGATTTGATAAAAGCTCTTGGAGAAAGGCGGGAAGCTTTGCGCAAATTAAGATTCGGTTCCACCGGTTCCAAGACCCGCAATGTTAAAGCACGGTCAGGCGTGAGGAAAGATGTTGCGCGCATTATGACGGAATTAAATAAACAATGAACAACAAACAATTAACAAAAGGAAAAGTATTCTCTGGCACAGTGATCTCAGACAAGATGAAAGACACGATAGTTGTCTTGGCGGAACGCTACGAGAAACACCCTAGATATGGGAAGTTCATAAAACGTCGCAAAAAGTTCAAGGCGCATGATTTTGGCAATACCGCTAAAATTGGCGATAAGGTGCAAATTGCCGAAACCAGACCGATATCAAAAGATAAACACTTTAAGTTAATTGAAAATTAATTCTCATGATTCAACCGCAAACCATTGTTCAGATTGCAGATAACTCCGGGGCCAAGATTGGTCGTGTCTTTAAAGTGCTCGGAGGTTCCAAGAAGCGCGTGGCATGCATTGGCGAAATTGTGGTACTCTCGGTTCAAAAAGCCGAACCCAGGAAGCAAGTCAAAAAGAAAGATATTCTGTATGGACTAGTCGTGCGACAAAGAGCACCGTTTAGACGCAAGGATGGCACGTATGTGCGTTTTGATGAAAATGCCGTAGTGATTTTGGATACAACTCGCAAGGAACCATTGGCGGGTCGAGTCTTCGGTCCGATTCCGCGAGAAATCGGCGAGCGGGGATTCCAAAAGATAATTTCTCTTGCTCCGGAAGTAGTATAGTTCAATAGATAATTATCATGCACGTAAAAAAAGGAGACAATATAATAGTTTTGGCAGGTAAAGATAAGGGCAGAACAGGCAAAATCTTGAAGGCTTTTCCTCGTGAAAATCTGGTTTTGGTGGAAGGAGTCAATATTAAAAAAGTGCATGAACGGGCCAAAAAGAGCGGCGCCAAGGGTGTTATCATAGAAAAGAATTTTCCCATTCACGTCTCTAATGTCAAGAAACAATGAACAAAAAACAATTAACAATAAAAGAAAAGTCAAAAATAGTGCCTGGGTACAAGAATCCTATGCAGATGCCTAGGATATTGAAGGTAATTGTTTCTTCCGGTGTCGGTTCGTTTAAAGACAAAAGTAAATTTAAAGTAGTCGAGGATCGTCTGGCGCGCATCACTGGACAAAAACCGGCTCCCCGCGGCGCCAAGGTGTCAATTTCCAGCTTTAAATCCAGACAAGGAGATACGGTCGGTTATCAAGTCACTTTGCGGGGTAAGCGCATGTTTGATTTTCTGGATAGATTAGTGCATCTGGCTTTGCCGCGCACCAAGGATTTTCGCGGCATTTCTCCGGACGCAGCCGATGAGATGGGCAATTATACGTTGGGTATTAAAGAGCACACTATTTTTCCGGAAACTTCAGACGAAGAACTTAAAGATGTGTTCGGTCTGGCCGTGACCATCGTCACCACCGCCAAGTCTAAAGACGAAGTAGTCGCCTTCCTCACTCATCTCGGTTTCCCGTTCAGGAAATAGTTGACATATATATTTTGTTTATATAATATATATACCATGACTGAACAAGTAATATTTAAAATTGATAAAAAGCTTAAGTATCGGGCGATGAAGAAGGCCAAGAGGGATGGTTTACCTCTATCAGTTATGCTTAAGCGTGCGACCCAAGCTTATGTTGATGACGAATTTGACATCGGGGTTTCTTATAGCCCCAAGCTTATTCGTGATGTTCGTCAGGCTGAGAAAGAAATAAGAGAAGGCAAGGGTCTTAGAGGGGATCTTGATGAGTTGTTAAGAAGGGTATAATAGAAATGTGATTGTTGTAAATTACGCTCCTAAGTTTCTAAGACGTTTAAAGAAACTGGAACCCACTTTGATAAAAGAGGTTAAAAGAAAGATATACCTATTTCAAACTGGAGCTAGACACGCTCCACTCAAAGTACACAAACTTCACGGAGAATTATCTGAATGTTTCGCATTTTCTATCAACTATGAGTATCGCATTGTGTTCGAGTATGTATCGGGAAGTGAAGTAAATCTATTAGCTATTGATGATCATGACGTCTACAAAAAGAAATAGTAACTTTCTCACCCATCTCGGCTTCCCGTTTAGGAAATAAAAGTTCTTACAAGCTTGAATATAGCCAATCTCTATGCTAAGCTCTCGGGACAGCTCTAGAGAGCTTATTTAGTTTAAATGGCAAAAACGTCAGTTATTGCTCGATCAAAAAAGAAGCCCAAGTTCTCCACTCGGGTGACTTCGCGTTGCTTCCGATGTGGTCGCGGTCGCGGCTACATGCGCGACTTCGATCTCTGTCGCATTTGCTTTAGAGAACTTGCCAATGAAGGCAAGATTCCGGGTGTGAAGAAGTCTTCCTGGTAGTTCGACAAGCTCACTATAAATAATTCTATGGATACGATTTCCAATATGATCATACAAATCAAAAATGCCGGTAATGCCGGTCATGAACGCGTATTGGTCCCGTACTCCAAACTTAAATCTTCGATAGCGGAAGTATTGAAAAAAGAGCATTTTGTCAAGAGTGTTGGCATTGAATCTAAGAAGGGCCAAAAGATGTTGGCCGTCGAATTGATGTTCGGAGAATCGCGTTTGTCCACCGGCAGACACATACCAAAAATCAAGGGAGTGAAGCGAATTTCTAAACCATCTCGGAGGATTTATAAAAAGTTCTCGGATATCCGTCCTGTCAAAAGTGGCTACGGTTCCCTTATTCTTTCTACTTCTAAAGGAATAATGTCGGGCCGTGAGGCGAAACGGGCAAGTCTTGGCGGCGAAGCTTTATTTGCCATATGGTAGTTCGATCATGCTCACTATAAATAAATAAAAAATATGTCCAGAATAGGCAAGAAATTGATAATAATTCCGAACAAGACAGAAATAACTATTTCTAATAATAATGTTGTGGTTAAGGGTCCATTGGGTGAACTATCACGCCCTTTTCCTCCGGATCTTGAAATCAAAATTAATGGCAATGAAGTAAATGTGCTTCCACAAAAAATGACCTTGGCCGTTCGAGCATTATGGGGCACTTATGCTTCGCACCTTGCCAACATGATTTCCGGCGTCAATAAATCCTTTGAGAAGAAACTTATTCTCGAGGGTATAGGATTCAAATCTGAAGTGAGCGGCCATAATCTTAAACTAGCGCTCGGATTTTCTCACCCGGTTGTTGTTTTAATTCCCGATGGTTTAAAAGTAACCGCCGAAAAAAATATTATAACAGTGTCTGGTTCGGACAAGGAAGAAGTGGGGCAGTTTGCTTCAAGACTCCGCTCGCTTAAGAAGCCGGAACCGTACAAGGGCAAGGGCATACGTTATAGCAACGAGATTATCAGACGTAAACAGGGTAAAAAATTAGTATGATACTATCCGCGCGCGACAGAAAACATAAAAAAATAAGAACAAAGATTTTCGGCATTTCCTCGCGTCCGCGCCTTTCTGTTTTCAAATCCAATACCGCCATCTACGCTCAACTTATTGACGATGATAAGGCGGTTACCCTGGTTTCCGCGACGGGCGTGGACGCGAGGAAAGTTGGCGCCGAACTTGCCAAAAAAGCAAAGACGAAGAAAATTGAAAAAGTTACCTTTGATCGTGGCGGTTATATTTACACGGGCAAAATTCGCGCCCTGGCAGACGGCGCGCGTCAGGCCGGATTAAAATTCTAGTATGGACGAAAAAACAAATACAACCATTATCACCGAGCAAGCTCCAATGACTCAAGTTGCGC